>CAYLGX010000012.1:0-13967 GCA_964383425.1 Candidatus Woesearchaeota archaeon | reverse complement strand
ACTTGAGAAATATCTAGCAAAATTAGTTAAAAATGTAAGCTTATAAACGACTTATTCGTTCTAACATTATCCACTAACACTATGAAAAAAGTAGACACAAAACTAACACATCCTGAAATTTATAATCCCGATAAGGGCAAAATCAATGTTATTGAAGTCCCTAAAATGAGATTCTTAGCGATAGAAGGGTATGGCAAGCCCAATGAAAAGAATTTTCAAGATGCAACGCAAACCATTTACAATGTTGCTTACGCTATCAAGTACTTAATCCGTAAGGAATTAAACATTGATTTCAAAGTAATGCCGCTTGAAGTAATTTGGGATCTAGATAACCCTGATAAAGAATTCGGTTGGACTATGATGATTATGCAGCCTCATTTTGTTACTCAAAAGCATTATGCAAGGTCCTTTGAAATTTTAAGATCCAGTGATAAAACTTTACCACTCGAAGAACATATAGACTTTATAGAGCAAAAGCCGGCCGCATATATTCAAGCTTTGCATCGTGGCCCTTATGATAACATGAATGAAACACTTGAGCTTATGAGAGTTTATGCAGAAGAAAATGGATATGAAACTATAGAAAATACACATGATATCTATCTTAATGATATGCGAAAAACACAAGCTTGCGGACTTAAGACCATAATGTTATTAAAAATAACAAAAGAGCCTAGTATTGTATAGATTTAATAAATAAAAAATCATCCTCTTCTCAATGAAAGACATAATAATCCGTGGCGCGCGAGAACACAACTTAAAAAACATAAATGTAACTCTGCCGCGCGATAAGTTTATTGTAATCACCGGAGTTTCAGGTTCAGGTAAGTCTACGCTGGCTTTCAATACTCTTTATGCAGAAGGACAAAGAAGATATGTGGAATCGCTTAGTGCTTATGCTAGGCAATTTTTAGGAGTAATGACTAAACCTGATGTGGATTCTATTGAAGGCTTATCTCCTGCAATTTCTATTGAACAAAAAACAACTTCAAATAATCCTAGAAGTACAGTTGGAACTGTAACAGAGATTTATGATTATCTTAGACTTTTGTTTGCAAGAGTGGGTATCCCTCATTGTCCGGAACATAAGATTAAAATTGAATCGCAAACCGCAGAACAAATTGCAAATAAAATCGCTAGTGAATTTTCTGGGGAATTAAACATATTTGCACCTATTGTTAGACAAAAGAAAGGAACATATGAACAATTAGTTATTGATTTGGGTAAGGAAGGTTATTCAAAAGTAAAAGTAAATGGAAAAATATATCGTACTGACGAAAAAATAAAACTTGAGCGTTACAAGAAACATGATATTGACGCAGTTATTGATAGAGTTAATGCTACTGACAAATCTAGATTAAATGAAGCAATTGAACAAGCTCTAAAAAAAGGTGGCGGATTAGTAATAGTGGCCTCTGATAAAAAAGAACAATTATTTTCTTCCACTTTGGCATGTCCAGTTTGTGGTATTTCTTTTGAAGAATTGCAGCCTAGAATGTTTTCATTTAATAGTCCATTTGGAGCTTGCGAAGATTGTAAGGGCCTGGGAGTTAAAATTGAATTTGATCCGGATTTAATCATCCCGGATAAATCAAAAAGTATTATGGATGGGGCTATTGAAATTTATGGTAAAATGGATCTAAGCTGGCGAGGGCAACAGTTGCAAGTAGTTGGCAAGAAACATAAATTTGATTTATTTACACCTATCTCAAAATTTACACCTGCGCAACTTAATGTTTTACTATACGGGACAAAAGAGGTAATCAAGGGTAGATGGTCTAATGGTGCTGAAATGAATTTTACAGATGGCTGGGAAGGACTTGTTCCGCAATCAGATAGATTATACAAGAAAACAGAATCCGATTGGAGAAGGGGCGAACTTGAAAAGTTTATGAGTTCATCTACCTGCCCAACTTGTAATGGCAAGAGATTAAAAGAAAAAGTTTTAGCAGTTACTGTTAAGGAAAAATCAATAATGGATTTAACAGATCTTTCCGTTACAAATAGTTTGAAATTTTTTGAGGAAATTTCTTTAACTAAAAAGGAAAATGAGATCGCTAAATTAATTTTAAAAGAGATTGTATCTCGACTTCATTTTTTAGCCGATGTTGGTCTAGGTTATTTGACTCTTTCAAGACAAGCAGGAACACTTTCCGGAGGAGAAGCACAAAGAATTAGGCTTGCTACTCAAATTGGTTCTAATTTAATGGGAGTACTTTATATTTTAGATGAACCTTCTATTGGCCTCCATCAAAAAGATAATATGAAACTTATTGAAACACTACATAAGCTTCGTGATTTGGGAAATACCTTGGTTGTTGTTGAGCATGATGAGGACACAATAAAACGAGCAGATTACGTAGTGGATATGGGCCCTGGTGCCGGAATTCACGGAGGGGAAATAATTGCGCACGGAAGTCCGGAAGAGATTACAAAAAATACTAAATCTTTAACTGGCCAATATCTATCTGGAAAACTTAGTATACCTATTCCCTCAAAAAGAAGAAAATCAAATGGGAATATTATTTTTAAGGGTTGCAGAGAACATAATCTAAAAAATATTGATGTAAGTATTCCTACGGGAGTATTTACTTGTTTAACCGGAGTTTCAGGTTCAGGTAAATCAACACTTCTTGAAGAAATTATCTACAAAGGTATGATGAAAAAGGTAAATGGCTCAACAGATACTCCTGGGGCACATAAGGAGATAGTAATTAATGCAGATATTGATAAGGTAATTGTTATTGATCAAAGTCCGATTGGAAGAACTCCTAGAAGTAATCCTGCCACTTATATTAAAGTATTTGATGAGATAAGAAATTTATTTGCTTCTACTAAAGAGGCCAAAATGAAAGGATATAATCCTGGAAGGTTTTCATTTAATGTTTCTGGCGGGAGATGTGAAAAGTGCGAAGGTGATGGTACTATTAAAATTGAAATGAACTTTTTGCCAGATGTTTATGTTGAATGCGAAGAATGTAAGGGAAAAAGATACAATTCTGAAACACTTGCAATAACTTATAAGGGAAAATCGATTGCAGATATACTTAATATGAGCGTTGAAGAGGCTCTAAACTTATTTGAAGCAGTCCCAAATATAGAAAGAAAACTATCTACCTTAAATGAAGTAGGACTAGGCTATATTAAAGTTGGACAAAGTGCTTTAACTCTTTCTGGTGGAGAAGCACAAAGAGTAAAGTTGACTAAGGAGCTTTCAAAGAGAGGGACTGGAAAAACACTATATCTGCTTGATGAACCTACTACGGGACTGCATTTCCACGATATTAAAAAACTTCTTGAAGTTTTAAATGGACTTGTTGAAAAAGGAAATAGTATTGTGGTAATCGAACATAATCTAGAAGTAATCAAGTCTGCAGATTATATTATTGATTTAGGGCCAGAGGGCGGAGAGGGTGGAGGAAAAATTGTGGCGGAAGGAACACCTGAAGAGATTATTAAGATCAAAGAAAGTGAAACTGGAAAGTTCTTAGTTCATCTTTTGAAAAAATAAGAAAATTCCAATAGGAATTTTTTATGAATTTTAGAATATATTACAAATCTAGATTAAATATATAAACAAAAATGCTCCTAATCACTTATGCCCATTAATGTAGAAGAAAATTTACCTGCAATAGAAGAGTTGCAAAAAGAGAATATTTTTGTAATCGGAAAAAATAAGGCTCTGCATCAAGATATAAGGCCGGTGAAGATAGCATTGCTTAATCTCATGCCTCAAAAGCCAAAAACCGAATTGCATATAATTAGAAGATTATCAAATACTCCTTTGCAGATAGAACTTGATTTATTTCATCCAAAAACACACGAAAGTAAAAATACTGAAAAAATTCACCTGGACTCTTTTTATAAAAGTTTTGAAGAAATTAAAAAGAATAAATATGATGGGCTTATAATTACTGGTGCGCCAGTAGAACATCTTAATTTTGAAGAAGTGGATTATTGGGATGAACTAAAGGAAATAATGGAGTGGTCGCTTCATAATGTTACTTCTACGCTTCATATTTGTTGGGCTGCCCAAGCAGGATTATATTATCATTATGGCGTATCAAAGCAAGCTACAAAAGATAAACAATTTGGAGTATTTAGTCATAAAATAAATAATCGAAATTGTCCGTTAGTTCGGGGTTTTGATGATAATTTTTATGCACCTCATTCAAGGCATACTACTGTTTTGAAAGAGAATATTATTCAAATACCATTTTTAGATATAATTTCCGAATCAGAAGAAGCTGGCATTTATATTGTAGTTTCAAATGACGGGAAGCAAATCTTCGTTACAGGACACTCAGAGTATGATGTTTTGACTCTCAAGGAAGAATATGAGCGAGATAAGGCCAAGGGAATTAATACAGCCATACCTAAAAATTATTTTCCCAATGATGATCCTTCAAAAACTCCTATTGTAAATTGGCGTTCAAATTCCAATCTTCTATTCACTAATTGGGTTAATCATTATCTCTATCAAAAAAGTCCGTTTGATCTTAGTAAGATTAAGTAATATTCGAACACTCCTACATAAACTTATTATATTCATAAAATCTAGTCTAATTAGGTTAATAATGAATAAAAACTCAAAAATCAACGAAACCCCTTGGGTTGTTGTCAGAAGGTTTTTGAGCTTCAGAAAATAATTTATTTTCTGACTATTTATTTTTAACGCGAAAATTAAAAAAATAAAAATAAATATGGTAAAACCAAAAGATATCTCATACCTGCCCTCTAATCCAGGTTGTTATTTATTTAAGGATAATAAGGGGAAAGTAATTTATGTTGGGAAAGCAAAAAATATCAAGAAGCGAGTCAGCAGTTATTTTCTTAAGCAGGATCATGAGCCAAAAACAGCACTTTTAGTTTCGCAAATAGAAGATATTGATATTATGATTACTCCTAGCGAAGTAGAGGCTTTTCTTTTAGAAAATAATCTAATTAAAAATTATTATCCTAAATATAACCTTGATTTAAAAGATTCCAGGAGGTATGCTTATATTTTACTTCACGAGGGAGATTATCCTTGGATTGAGGTCGCAAGAGACAGAACTGAAAAAGGAGATTATTATGGCCCATTTGTATCTGGCACAATTAGAAAATTAATTACAGATGTAATTAGTAGAACCTTTAAAATTTTAACAAATAAGCCTTCGCCTAAATTAAAAAAGATAATTAATCCAAGGCAATATGCACAAAGAGTAGATCAAGCAAAAAGAATTCTAAAAGGCGATGTTGAAGGACTTATAGCGGAACTAGAAAATAAAATGAAAGACTCGAGCGTAAAGACTAATTATGAATATGCAATAACACTTCGAAATCAAATAGTTGCATTGAAAACTCTAAAACAAAAACAGATTATGGAAATGACTAGTAGCATTGATGCTAGTATAATAAATTATAAAATTGTAAGTGATGAAGTTTATCTTCTAGTATTTAATATTCGCAAAGGGGTTCTTGAAGAAAAACAATCTTTTAATTTTTCATATTATGAGGATTTTTTTAATGATTTTTTAATTCAGTATTACGATACGTTGCCAATTCCGCAAGAGATAGTTGTGCCTATTGAACTTGATCCGGCCCTTACTGATTATTTAACAAAAAAAGCAAATAGAAAAATTATAATCAATATTCCGCAGAGGGGCGATAAAAAAGATTTACTTGAACTTGTTGCTAGCAATATAAATACCACTTTTTTTGCAGGAAGTGAAAGCGTTATAGCATTACAAAATATTTTGAATTTAAAAAAAATTCCAAGGCAAATAGAATGTTTTGATATTTCACATTTAGGCGGAACTAATACTGTTGCATCAATGGTATCATTTGAAAATGGATTACCAAATAAATCGCACTATAGAAAATTTAAGATTAGGCAGCAAACTAACGGGGATGATTATTTGGCTATGAAGGAAGTAATCGAAAGAAGGTATTCTGGAAGTTTAACTGCGAGCATGAAAAATCCAGATCTTATTGTTATGGACGGTGGAGAAATACAACTTAATGCAGCATTATCTACTCTAAAAAGATTAATGATAAATATTCCAGTTATTGCTCTAGCAAAAAAGTTTGAAGAAATTTATACTTCTACTAAAAAAGAACCAATAATAATTGATAAAAAAAATAAAGGGCTCCAATTATTGCAGTCAATGAGGGATGAAGCCCATCGATTCGCAGTAGGTTATCAGAGACTTTTAAGAAAGAAGGAAATTAGGAGTGAATAATGCTGCAGATATCTAAAGAATATGCTAAAAATAATAATCTAAAACAAATAGGAATAATTAGAGATACGGACATCACGAAAACCTTTTAACTTTCGCCGAAGGCGCGCTAGGGTTTTCTGGATGATCCCAAACCAAAGGTTTATGGACATGTCCAAAATTATCCTTAAAATGCAAAGACTTACCGAGGATAAAACTATAAAATACTATTGCATGGACTTTATAGTTTATGATGACATCAAGGATAAGGCCAATATAGAAGTAAGTTTTTGGAAAGATTAGATAACTATTATTTATTTAAGCACACATTTATTTTTAAACCATAATTCTGTCAAATTTATATGGATGAAAATTTTAAAATAGCATGTTTTTTAGAGCATTGTTTATTGCCCGGAAAAGTTGATGGCACAAGAGTTGATCTTCAAATGGTAGAAATTCCGCTAGTTGGAATTACTGGTTGGGGATCACAACATGAAAGGGGAGAAAAGAAAAGTGTCTGGATGTGCGGAGAAATTATAAGCCCAAATTATATTGGAAATAATAATTGTGCTTGTCATAGCCATATAGAAGGAATAGTAATGGACACTGGAGAAATGAGAATTCTTGAATCAGTTAATGACTTTATGGCCCATGAACAAAGTTGTTTTGAATATCTACTGCGGGCAAAAGATATGGCTGTAGATTCACCCGAATTTGAAGGAGATTTAATCGCAAGAATGAACCGAAATGAGTTCAGACCAGTTCCGGCAGGAAAAATATATTTAACTCTGAATCCTTACTGGGCAAAACATAGTCAAGGAGTAAGTAGATCAAACTCGTTACCATTTAATAACCGACATTATACTTGTGGGACATATATACCCGAGTTTTGGGATAAGTTTTTAGGAGAACTTGAAGAACAAGGTTATGATCATCCTTATGGCGCGCATAGTGATAAACTAATACGAGATAGAGAAGAAAAACTTATTGCTAAGTCTCAATCAAACCCATTAGCGGATACAGATAATTCAGTCATATCTTCAAGAGAAGTGCCTGCAGATCCAAACAATTTACCCTTCTAAATTATTAGTGATAAATTGATCTTATTTTTGATTTTAACAAAACCTTAAAAATTACCCTAACGTTATATTTTCATGGAAGAAAAATTCAAACTAGTTTCAAAATTTAAACCAGCAGGTTCACAGCCAGAAGCGATAGCTAAACTTGTTTCGGGAATAAAAGAAGGAAAAGACTTTCAAACTTTAATTGGAGTAACTGGTTCTGGAAAAACATTTAGTATAGCTAATGTAATAGCACAGGTGCAAAAACCAACTTTAGTTATTGCTCATAACAAAACTTTAGCAGCACAACTTTATAGGGAGTTTAAGGAATTTTTTCCAAATAACCGAGTAGAATATTTCATTTCTTTTTATGATTACTATCAACCTGAATCATACTTACCTTCAAAAGATCAGTATATAGAAAAGGACTCGCAAATTAATCCTCTAATTGAAAGAATGAGACTGAGTGCTACTGCTTCCCTCATGAGCAGAAAAGATGTTATTGTAATTGCTTCTGTATCTTGTATTTACGGACTTGGTAATCCGCAAAATTTTGAGTTAATTGCATTTGAAATTTCAAAAGATAAAAACATGACTCGCGATCAGTTAATGAGAAAATTAATTGAAGGTCAATATGAAAGAAATGATTTAGAACTCTTACCTGGAAGGTTTAGAGTTAAGGGGGACACAATTGATATAATTCCGGGTTATGAAAAGGATATTTTGCGAGTTGAAATTTTCGGAAAGGATGTTGAAAGAATAAGCATAATTGATAAAAATACTGGAGAAGTAAAAGATAAACTAGATCATTATTTCTTATTTCCTGCTCGTCATTTTGTAACTACGCCAGAACAAATGGAGAGCACACTAGGGGAAATTGAAACAGAGCTCGCAGAGAGACTGCCCACTTTAGGTTTAATTGAATCACATCGGCTAAAACAAAGAACTCAGTATGACCTGGAAATGATGAGAACACTTGGTTTTTGCAAGGGAATTGAAAATTATTCTAGGCACTTTGATAAAAGGAAAGCTGGAGAAAAACCATTTTGTTTAATTGATTATTTTGGAGATGATTTTTTAATTGTTATTGATGAAAGTCACCAAACAGTTCCTCAACTTCATGCAATGTATAATGGAGATAGACAAAGAAAACAAGTTCTTGTTGATTATGGATTTAGATTACCTAGCGCACTGGATAATCGTCCATTAAAATTTGAAGAGTTTGAAAAATATATGAAAAAACATCCAACTATTTTTGTAAGCGCAACTCCTAGTATCTATGAAAAAGAAAATTCAAAGGTCATTGTTGAGCAAATAATTCGGCCAACTGGACTCGTTGATCCGGAGGTTTATATTCGTAAAACAAAAGGACAGATGAAAGACTTAATTAAAGAAATAGATCTTGTCATAAAAAGGGGAGATAGAGTTTTAGTGACCGCATTAACAAAAAAACTTGCAGAAGAAATTGCAGATTATTTTGCTTCACAAGGAATAAAATCTAGGTATTTGCATTCTGAAATAAAAACCTTGGAGCGAAGCGAAATAATACGTCAGTTTAGACTAGGTAAGTTTGATGTTCTTGTAGGAATTAATTTGCTTAGAGAGGGGATTGACATTCCCGAGCTGGGTCTTGTAGCAATACTTGACGCAGATAAAGAAGGATTTTTAAGAAACTGGTCAAGTCTAATTCAAATTATTGGCCGAGCTGCTAGAAATGTTAATGCTAAAGTTATTCTTTATGCAGATAAAATGACTGATTCTATCAAGAATGCAGTTGGGGAAACAGAAAGGAGAAGAAAAATTCAGACAGAGTATAACAAAGAACATAAAATTAAACCGAAAACAATAAAAAAAGCTATAGAAGAACAAACTATCATTGTTAAAGATACAAAGCATATCCCTAATAAAGAAAAAGAAAGACTTGTTCCGGTTCTTGAAAAAGAAATGCGTCAGGCAGCAGAAGATCTTGATTTTGAAATGGCAATTGCACTTAGGGACCAAATACAGCTTTTAAAAAATGAACTTGGACTTAAGGGTAAAGAAGAAATTGAATAATTTTTATATTTCTAGTCCAAATTTTATGCTTTACTTGAACAATTCTTACAATTAAAATAACCTATTTTTAAATTAGCTAACAATTACTAAACTTAAAGGGTAAATCAAAGAGCAAGAGGAGTTGATTTAAGATTAAACTTTTTTCGATTTACTTTTTCTTATTTTTTCTTGTTTATTGTGCTTTTCAAGGTCTTCTTGTGTCATCTCTTTAAACTTGCTTTCCCGAATTATTGAAGTTACAATCCATAAGATAAAAACTGTTATTAAAATTACAGAGAGAGGTATTAACCATATGAGAATTCCAGTGCCTATTGCCATATTAGTATAAGTTTTGGATTTATTTAAATCTGTCTTTAATTATTTTCAAGTCCATCAATAACACTTTTCATCGAATCATAGTCTTTCAGATCATTTAGGATTTCATTTTTGCCTTGTTCATTAACAACTGCTATTTTTACTAAGAACTCAAAAAAAGGTGTGACTTTATATTTAGCATAATCTAATTTACTCACGGGTCTAAGTTTTACTTTTTTAGTTTCAATTAATTGTTTTAGGATTTTTTCGCAAAATGCTTTTATTGAATCTTTCATTGTAGCATAAACTAACATTTCTTTTCCAAATGTATTGCTATACTCTTTAGCAATTTTATTTTTAGTTAACTGCAGGGATTTTTCCTCACCTGCTTTTAAATTTTCTATAAGAAACTTATTAGCATCAAAATTATGGCAATGCAAAAATGAAGTAACATCTATTCCCTTTCCTTCCTTAAGTGACAAGGGCGATTCTGCTAGGGGGAAATACCTACAAATTAAAGGCCTTTTTTCATAGATGGAACATTTGTTATCTTTCAGAAATGGGCAAGGCTCTTGTTTTAAGCTAAAATTTATACAAATGTAAGAATTACTTTTCTTATCAAAAACTAGATCAGTTGGGCCAATTTCTAATTTTATTCCTTTTTCGCTAGCTAGTCTTTCTAGTTCTTCTTTTTCCCATTCAAATAACGGTAGTCCGCCAATGCTCTTTTCACTATTTTTAATAATACTACAGCATTTTCCACATTGTTTACATTCAAATTTCATCTTTTCAGAATAAAATATTGACTTTTAAAGATTACTGCGCAGAAGTATAACTTAAATAAAATGGGGGACTTCTGGTATGGTAAACCATCGTTTTATAAAGAACAAAACTAAGGATTAGTAATGAAAAAGCAACTGGTTAGTATGTTGTTAACTGGATTAATGAGTGTAAGCGCTTTTGCAAATCCTCCTAACTTAGAAAGGAGAGTTTCTGCCCAGGAGGGGTATAATGTTTCCTTATTTCAAGAATATACACTAGGGGGGACTAATCATTTAACCCATATTACTGATTCAGATACAGATATAAAAATTGTGGACTTGGGAAATGACGGAATGAATGATGGTGACTATCTTACTTTTGATCATACATTTGTATCTAAGGAAAAACTTAAGTTTAAGATAACCTACAAGGGAGATGATCACTATTTTAATGAGGCCTGGCTTTATTCAGAAGACAATTCTAAAATAGTTGAAGCGGATTTAGACACGAGAAAGGTAAACAAGCTGATTTACTATTTCGTTAAAAAAATGACTCGCAAGACTGTAGATAAAACAAAAAGTATGTATGGCGAGGTATTCACTAATGCCCTAGCCGGAAGTACTGCGGATATTCCGTACACTAAAATAAAAGAAGGTATAAGTGAATTCGAATGCTCATTGCCCGAGTTAAAACAAAGTAGCAAGAAATTTGAAAAAGGTTTAATCGGCCTAACAAAAAAATATATGGAAATTATTAATCAAAAGAAATCTTCTTCTTGTGTTGATTTGCTTTTTTCTTCGGATGATTCTAAAGTAGAGCCAAAAAAAGGCGTGGATATTGTTAAAAATGAAAAGAATACGTCAGAGCCTATATCCCTCTCCCATAATTTGCCTAAAGATTAAATTGATTTTTAATATTTACCATTTTGAGGAATATCTTACTCCCTTCTCTTTTACATAAATTTGTGGACAATAATGTATGGGATATTTTTCTGCTTCAATTCGCCAATTATTATTTGTTTCTATTTTTGTAACCGGATAGTTGGTGCTAGTTTTAGAAATAAGATTTGTATTTTCTGCTTCCGCTACTTGAAGTGATGAGGCTAAAAATAAAATGGACAGCAGTTTTTTCATTTAGGTATGTAGGAGACCTATTATTTAAATTTTATTAGAAAAAACCATATATTAGTGGACGGCCGAATTAGCTCAAGAAAAACTTTTGAAATTTAAATTTTTTAATTCATTCAGCCCGAACAGGGGCCAATATGGTAGAACTGAAGATTTAAATACGTTTTATCTCTTGCATAATTAGTATCTAAAGAAAAAAAGGGTTAATATGAAGTTCAATAATAAAAAAGGTCTATTTGTAATTGCAGTAGCTTTGTTTTTTGTTATGTTTTTGTCTTCTTTTGCGAGTGCCGCCCCATTTGCTTGCAGTAGCGGAACAGTAGACACTACTTGTTATTTGAATTCTACTTATTTTTATAATAACAATGAGATTATTTCTGGAAATGGAAATTTAATAATTAATTCTACTGGAAGTATTGCTAACTATACTCGCCTGATAAACAATCGCGGTCCGGGAGTCATAATTAATTTTTCCACAATTACCGTTTTAACGGGCGGAAATATTTCCGGAGGGAATATTACTCTATCCGCAATTAATATTTCTATTTTGGGTGGGAGTATAACTTCTTCCGGTCTGGGTTATTCTCCCGATACTGGTCCCTGCATGGGCACTCAGGGAAGTTATGCTGGCGGCGGTGGCGGAAATGGTGGTGCTGGCGGAAATGGATATACTACTGGGGGATCAGGAGGTGCGGCTTGTGGTAGTTCATTATTCCCCTATACATTTGGTTCTGGGGGTAGAAGTAATACTATCGGAGTAGTTACTGGCGGAGCAGGAGGAGGACTTATTTCTTTAATTGTTTCAGATACTTTAATTTTAAATGGTAGTCTAATTGCTAATGGTTTATCAGGAGGTTCGAGGAGCGGAGGTAGTGCGGGGGGTGGCGCCGGAGGTACTATCTATGTAAGTACTAATACTTTTTCAGGTTTTGGAAATTTTTCAGCAACAGGAGGTAATGCTGGACAAAATACTAATGCAGGTGATCCTCCGGGAGGCGGAGGCGGAGGCGGAGGAAGAATAGCTGTATATTATAATTCTAGTTCGTTTATGGGAATAGCTGCTACGAATGTAAGTTTTGGTAAAAAAGGTAATGCTTTCCAAGATGCACGAGATGGAGGTTTGGGTACAGCTATATTTATTGATCGAGATGATAACGCCGTAATTATTCCTCAAGCATTTAGATTTCAAGGATTAACCACTATTGCCAATGAAACTTTTACTCCTAATCAAATATTTTGGAATTCTGCAACTCCGAATTATTACACTTTTACAAACGTTACTATTTTACCAGGAACAACTATTATGGGAGATATTGAAAATTTAATTCTTAATTTTACCGGAATATTTAATAATGCTTCGGATACTAGCGCGATAATTGATCAAATAAGTTTTGTAACTGTATATAATTTTACATTGGACATTCCAAGATATAATTCTTTAATTATGACTCGTTCAATGATCAAGACAACGGGTAATTTAAAATATTTAACCTTTCCTTTTTTAAAAAATAATCTAGTGATTCTCAATGTCTCCGGCCTACTTGGTAATTTAAATTTAAATATTAAAAATTTATCATTATCTGGAAATTCTAATATGACTTCTTCTAGTCTAGGTTATGCTGCAGATAATGGTCCTTGCATGGGCACTCAGGGAAGTTATGCTGGGGGCGGAGGAGGAAATGGAGGTGCGGGAGGAAATGGATACACTAGTGGGGGATCAGGAGGCCCGGCTTGCGGTAGTTCTTTATTTCCTTATACCTTTGGTTCGGGTGGTAGAAGTAATACTGTAGGCGTAGTTACCGGCGGTGCGGGTGGAGGTCTTATTTCATTAATTGTTTCGGATACTTTAATTTTAAATGGTAGTTTAATTGCTAATGGTTTAGTCGGAGGATCAAGAAGTGGAGGCAGTGCGGGTGGAGGCTCTGGAGGAACTATTTATGTAAGTACTAATATTTTTTCAGGTTTTGGAAATTTTTCAGCAACAGGAGGTAATGCTGGACAAAATACTAATGCAGGTGATCCTCCGGGAGGCGGAGGCGGAGGCGGAGGAAGAATAGCTGTATATTATAATTCTAGTTCGTTTATGGGAATAGCTGCTACGAATGTAAGTTTTGGTAAAAAAGGTAATGCTTTCCAAGATGCACGAGATGGAGGTTTGGGTACAGCTATATTTATTGATCGAGATGATAACGCCGTAATTATTACTCACGGATTTAGATTTGAAGGGCTAACTACTGTTGCAAATGAAATCGGTACTCCCAATCAAATATTTTGGAATTCTGCAACTCCGAATTATTATAACTTTACTAATCTAACAATAATGCCTGGAACAACTATTATGGGAGATACAGAAAGTTTAGTCATTAATATTACTGGCAGTTTAAATAATTTAACTGCAGAAACAGGAGTAATCGATGGATTAACATTCACCAGCATATATAATCTGACTTTAGATTTTCCAGATTTTA
>CAYLGX010000011.1:0-15966 GCA_964383425.1 Candidatus Woesearchaeota archaeon | reverse complement strand
ATGGTTCTTAATGTATTCCACTCAGCAGGAGTTGCTGAAATGCAGGTTACACAAGGTCTGCCAAGACTTATCGAAATTGTTGATGCTAGAAAGACTCCTTCAACACCAGCAATGGAAATTTATCTTGAAAAAGAATTCGATGATGAGAAACATGCTAGAACAATTGCTGAAAAAATAAAAGAAACAGTACTTGGCGAAATTATTGAAAAAGTAAAAGTAAACTTTGGAGAAAAAAGAATTGACATTGTTGTTAATACTACTTCACTTAAATCTGTTCATCTTGATATGAAAGATGTAGCTGAAGTATTAAAAGAAAAGGGCTATCCAAACAAATTCAAAGATAATGTAATTACTTTCAATGAACCTAAATCTGATTTCAAACAAATATACAAATTAAAAGAAAAATTGAAAACAGTACACATTTCTGGAATAAAGGGAATACAACAAATACTCGTAGTTAAACGAGATAAAAATTATGTTGTTCTTACTGCTGGAAGTAACTTCGAAGAAATAATGTCTGTAAAAGGCGTAGATAAAGAAAAAACAACAACAAATGATATTCATGAAATCAAGAAAGTTCTTGGAATTGAAGCTGGAAGAGCTGCAATTATCAGAGAAATGAAAAAGACTATTGATTCACAAGGACTTGATATTGATTCAAGACACTTAAAATTAATTGCTGATGCAATGACTTTTGTAGGAGAAGTTCAAGGAAGTACAAGAATGGGTATCATTGGTCAAAAAAGTTCTGTTCTTGCAAGAGCTAGCTTTGAAACACCAATTAAACACTTTGTAAATGCAACTCTTAAATTAAAGAAAGATGAACTTACATCTGTCATTGAAAATATTATTCTTAACCAGCCAATTCCAGTTGGAACTGGTCTGCCGGGACTTCTTGTAAAGGTTACTGGAAAATTGACACCAGACGAACCAAAGAAAAAATCAGAAAAAAAGAAAGAATAATAATTTAAAATGACTATGAAGACTTTTGACATGCAATTTATTAGGTATATAAATTTATTCTCAAAAGTAACAAAAGTTTCTCCAAAACATTGTTTTGCATATAACAATATGTTAGTTTTTATTGTTCCAAAAATGGCTGTAGAAATGGCCCTTGGTCGAGATGCTTCAAATTTAAAAAAATTAAGTGAGATC
Source organism: Candidatus Woesearchaeota archaeon (assembly GCA_964383425.1). Lineage (GTDB taxonomy): Archaea > Nanobdellota > Nanobdellia > Pacearchaeales > GW2011-AR1 > CAIPOI01. Next base: position 14,811 of record CAYLGX010000011.1, on the reverse strand, counting down.
CTCGGAAAAAGAATAAGAGTCGTCGGAGAACCTCAAGGTAGAAAAGATATGGACGGATTTTTAAAAGTATTAGTAAGCCCGATACAATATGAAAAATTAGAAGTAAAAAATGGACTAGCTGGAGAAGAAATAATAATCAATGCAGGCGGACTTGAAAACAGATCAATGTTGATTGGAAGAGGAAGAGCAAGAGAAAATGAACTTAAAGCCGTCGTGGAACAATATTTCGGAATTAAAAATTTAAAGATTGTTTAAAGTAAGCTTTAAAAAGCATCTATTATATACAAATATATCAAAATGGGATTAATGAACGCAACACAGATGATAAAGAATCGAAAGAAGTTTAGATGGAGCGACAGCCGTTATAAAAAAGCTAAGCTTGGTCTTTTCGCTAAATCAGATCCTCTCGAAGGTAAAAGTCAAGCCAAGGGACTTGTTATTGCTAAAGTTCAAAAAGAAGCTAAACAGCCGAATTCTGCTATGAGAAAATGTTGTAAAGTTCAATTAATTAAAAATACTAAAACAGTTACTGCTTTTATTCCTGGAAATCTTGCACAAAAATTTATTGATGAACACGACGAAGTTATCATCGAAAGAATTGGTGGAAAGATGGGAAGATCGAAAGGAGATATTCCTGGAGTTAGATTTAGAGTTATTAAAGTAAATGATCAACCTCTTAGATTACTTTGGAAAGGTAAAATAGAGAAGGGAAGAAGATAAAACTATGGTTAAAATATTTGATTTATGGGAAACAGATGATATTGTCGTTAACGATCCTGGACTTAAAAGAGTTATAAATTTAAAACCTAAATTAGTTATAAAAACTCACGGTAAAATTAAAGGAGATTTTTCTAGAACTAAAATAAATATTCTTGAAAGACTTATAAGTTTACTTTCTGTTTCAGGACATAGAAATAAGAAACATATTATTATGAATAAAAAAAGTCCTGGAAAATACTATGCTCATGCTAAAATAGTTATTGAAGCATTACAAGCTATTGAAGTTAAAACAAAAGAAAATCCAATCAAAATTTTAATTAAAGCACTTGAAGTTTCTAGCCCAAAAGAAGAAGTTACTACAATAGAATATGGTGGAGCAAAATATCCACAAGCTGTAGATTGTTCTCCAAGCAGAAGAGTAGCTCTAACACTTAGATTAATGGTTCATGGAGCTTGCGATAAATCTTTTGGAAAAAAGAATAAAATGAAAGATGCATTAGCAAATGAAATTATACTTGCTTCACAAGGATCTAATGAAAGTGCTGCTTTTAGTAAAAAGAATGATTTAGAAAAATCTGCTAATTCTGCTAGATAATTTTTATTCTTAGAAATACATTTCTTTATAAAACTTAATTCAGTTAGATTAATATGGATGCTGACTACATGGAAACGCAGGAAAGCCGTAATGTTAATATAAAGTATGCTAGAACTCTAGGCGTTGATGAATTTTTTCTTGCACTCGTTATGACCTATAGCCTTCGGAAAAATAAGGTGGAATATGCCAATTTAGAATCAGAAGCTAGCGCAAAAATTGCGAGAAATGTATATAGTAAACATGACAGTCAAATTGAAGAAATTCTACTAAATTATGAAATTGACCTCGCTAAAATTGAAAAAGGAAAATTAAAATTAAATCCAAAAAATAAAGAAAATAAAACTTGCAAAGTTTGCGGACAAGAAAATCCCTCTCATTTTCAAACTTGCCCAGTGTGTACGGATGTTTATCTAAAAGAGTATAGGGATGATTTTTTAAAACATACTAATAGTTGTGATGCCTTGCGAATTCTCGACGGAGTAAAGTAATTTTTGGATAAAATATCGTGACAAGGTTTAAAAACCCCCATTGACAAATTAATTTATGGCTAAAAAGGAAACAAATCTTGAAAAGATTCAACGATTGTGTACTGCACAAAAGAATATTAGAAACATCGCTACTAGTGCGCACATCCACCATGGAAAAACTGCTTTAACTGATAATTTACTTGCAGCCTCAGGTTATATGGCTTCTAAAAATGCTGGAGACCTAGAAGAGGGTATGGCGACTTGGCTTCACGGAGATGAACAAGAAAGATTAATGACGGTTGATGCTGCAAATGTTTCGATGGTACATGAATTTGGCGGAGAAGAATATCTTATTAATTTAATTGATACACCTGGTCACGTTGACTTTGGTGGAAATGTTACAAGAGCTATGAGAGCTATTGACGGAACTATTGTTCTTATTTGTGCTTCTGAAGGAATAATGCCGCAAACAGAAACTGTAGTTAAACAAGCAGTTAGAGAAAGAGTAAAACCGGTTTTATTTATTAATAAAGTAGATAGATTAATTAAAGAATTAAAATTAACCCCTGAAGAAATGCAAGCAAGACTTGTAAAAGTTATTCAAGATTTTAATATATTAATTTCTCAAATTGCCGAACCTCAGTTTCAAAAATCTTGGCAAGTAGATGTTAATGACGGAAGCGTTGCATTTGGTTCTGCTAGAGATAATTGGGCTTTATCAGTTCCTTTTATGAAGAAAAAAGGAATCTCTTTCAAAGACGTACTTAATATTTATAATTTAGAAGAAGCTGAAAGAAAAGAATGGTGCTGGAAAAATGCTCCTTTATTTGAAGTTCTTCTTGATATGACTATTAAACATTTACCATCTCCTCTTGATGCTCAAAAATACAAAATCCCAAAAATCTGGAAAGGCGATATAGAATCTCAATTCGGACAGGATTTAATTAATTGTAATCCTGCAGGAAAACTTGGTTTTGTTATTACTAGAATTGTTATTGATCCAAAAAGCGGAAAAGAAGTTTGTGCTGGAAGATTATTCTCCGGAACAGTAAAGAATGGTATGGAAGTTTATCTTAATTTAGCTAAATCTAAACAAAGAGTTCAACAAGTACTGATCTATAACGGAGTTAAACCAGAACAAATGGATGAACTACCTTGCGGAAATGTACTGGCTATTGCCGGTATTAATGCTGCACCAGGAGAAACTGTTACTGACGGACCTGAAACTCCATTTGAAGAAATGAAAAATATATTTGAACCAGTTATTACCAAATCTATTTCTGTACCTAAACCTCAAGACTTACCAAAGTTAATTGATGTATTAAAGAAAGTAGCAAAAGAAGATCCATCTATTAGAATCCAGATTAATGAAGAAACTGGTGAAAACTTAATTTCAGGTATGGGCGAATTACATCTTGAAATTGTAGAAAATAGAATCAAGACTGAAAAAGGAGTAGATGTAATTACTTCTGCACCAATTGTAGTATACAGAGAATCTGCTGATAAAGTCGGAGATATTGGAGAGGGAAAATCACCTAACAAACATAACTTATTCTTCTTACAAGTAGAACCTCTTGAACAGGGAGTATATGACTCTATTAAAAGTGGAGAAATTTCTAGTGGAAGAATGAAAAAGAAAGAAGAAGCATTATGGAAAAAACTTTCAGAACTTGGAAGAAGTAATGAAGAAGCAAGACAATATATTGATATTTACAAAGATTGCGTATTCCTTAATAAGATTAAGGGAGAAGTTAATATTGGAGAAGTTATTGAATTAGTTCTCGATGCATTTGAACAAGTTATTGATGCAGGAACGATTGCAAGAGAACCATGTATTAAACTTAAAGTTTCACTTGTAGATATTAAACTTCACGAAGATGCTATCCATAGAGGTCCTTCTCAAGTTTATCCTGCTGTAAGAGATTCTATGCGAGCTGCTATGGCTACTGCTAAACCAGTTCTTTACGAACCAGTTCAAACAATGATGTTTGAGGGCCCAATCCAATTTATGGGAGAAATGACAAAGTTAATCCAAAGTAAGAGAGGACAATTAATTGATGTTACTCAAAATGCTATTGATTGTATTATTAAAGCTAAACTTCCAGTAGCTGAAATGATTGGACTTACTAGCGAACTAAGAAGCGCTACAGAAGGACGAGGATCATTCTCTATGGTTGATCAGAAATTTGAAAAGATGCCTGCAAGCGTACAAGAAGTTGTTACTAGAAAAATTAGAACAAGAAAAGGTTTAGCTGATAACGAATAATTCTAAAAAAGCAGTAGCATAAATTTAAAAGTCTGAAAAAAATATTATCTTGTGAGGTGTTCGTAAATGGACACGTTAGTTCTTAATAACTTACTATGAAACTAGAAGAAATAAGTACAATTTATGGAATAACTCTGCAAGAAGTAGAAGCAATTGTAGAAAAATTTCCTGCATTTTGTAATGCAGATCATAATAATGTTATTAGAAAAGCTACAGAAATTTATGGTAATGAAAATAGTGTTAAAGATATGATACTGAAGTGGCCTCAATTTTGTAGTTACGATCACACAAGAGTGGTTAGAGAGGCTACTGCGGTATATGGCGATGAAGCCCGCGTTAAACAAATTATATTAAAATGGCCTCAATTTTGCGGACACAATCATGAAACCGCAGTTAGAGAAGCTAGAGCAGTGTACGGAATCGAATCTGAAGTTAAAAAAGCCATACTCAAGTTCCCTACATTTTCCAGCTATAATCATGCCCGAGTTGTTCGAGAAGCTAGCGAAGTTTATGGAGATGAAGAAAGAGTTAAAGAAATAATACTCGAGGTTCCCGCATTTTCTGGCCTAGATCATGCACGAGTAGTTAGACAAGCTAGTGAGGTTTATGGGGACGAAGAAAGAGTTAAAAAAGCAATACTCCAATTTCCGCAATTTGCTAATTTGAATCACGCGCGAGTTGTTCGAGAAGCTACTAATGCATACGGTAATGAAAATCGCGTTAAAGAAATTTTATTAAAACTTCCTATATTTTCAAGTTATGATCACAAAAGAGTGATTCGACAAAAAATAAGAATTGGAAAATTAATTGGACTTTGTCCGCAAGAAGTAAGAGAAATACTGCTCGATATTCCCACTAGAGGAAGCTATTCTTATGCACGCGATATTGCTACAATAGACATTGCTAGAAAACTAGCTAACGAAGGATATCTGGTTGGAATAAATGAAAGAGAATTATTTATAAAAAATCATATGTACGGCCCATATATTCCTGGAACCAGACTTAGAATCTCGAAGGGAGACAAAAATTTACAAGAACCAAAATTACTTGTTTATATGAGAAATAAACTTAAAAAATTAAATTGTAAAAATTAATATGAAAACACTCCTTATTTCAGACATGCATGGAAAATCTCCTAGCGAATTTATTGAAAAACAAATAAAGGAAGATGGAATACATCAGTTAGCTTGCCTTGGTGATTATGACACGCCGCAAGTCTTGCAAGAAATATTAGGGATAAATATTCCAAAAATTATCCTTGTTGGAAATCACGAATGGCACTATGTTCATAAATATCCACTGAAGGGATCACATATGAATCATAATTTAGAGGAATACCAAAAAATGTGGAGCGGAGGAAAATATCCAAAAGAAAGAGAGTTTATTCAAACCGCAATAAGGCAAATAAAAAGGAATAGAAAATCTGGAACTATCCTCGAAGACAAAGTGGCAGGTAGAAAAGTAGCGTTTGCACATGCTTCGCTAGTTAATCTTCAAACTACTCATTCTCGCGCTGATGACTGCGTTTGGGCCAGAATGGAAGACCCACTAAATGCTTTTTTAAATTTTAATGAAATGGGAGAAAAAAACTACTGGATATTTTTTAGAGGCCATGATCATAAACATAACGTACTTAGTATAGCTACAAAAAATAAACGATATGAAGTTGAAAAAAATGATGGAATTCCACTAAATGGGATTCTCCCCCTAGATGAAGACAGATCATATATTGCCACAATCGGAGCATTTATGCAAGGAAAATATGCAATACTAGACAGCACCAAAAAAACTTTAGAATTTAGATGGACATAATATTTCTAATGTAAATCATTTAGCCACAGTTGCGTCGATAAAATATAAAATTAATCTTAAACTACCTATTTTATTCGCTGAGTAATATGCTTTTACTATTTTTTAGTTTATTGATTTATAAATCGAATTATAGTCAAATAGCTATTTTAATTTGTAATTGTGTATTTAAAGAAATTTTTATTTTAAGTTTTGAAAAGGAGGTGTAGCATGAAAGTTAAAAACCAAAATTTAATATCTTTAAAAAATAAAGAGCTAGAAGTAAGACTTGAAGTAAAACCAATTTGTTCTGGGCAAGAAGAAGCAATAAATGATTTTGAAAATTGCAAAGAAAGAGCAAAGCAAGAAACTCGTAGATTAATGGATGATATTTGGAAAAGATATCCTACTGCCCAAATTTCAAAAGCTAATTTTGATTCAAACAGCGTCGTATTTGAACTTTAATTTTTTCTTTTTTTTCTTTTTTTCCCGCGTAGTGAGGGATATTCCCTCGAAGGCGTTATATTTTTTTCATGTTTATTGACCATAAAATAATTTATCTAACTGCGTAATATTTTCGACAGGTTTTTAAAGAGAGGCGTACTAGAAATATAAAGGGTGATGGTAACAGAGTCGCCTCAGAATTCTATCGCAAACTAATAATGGTTTTAATTACCCTTATTTGCTAGCTCGAAATTAAATTATTAAACAAATACAAAACCACCAAATGACTGCAAAAGTTGATAAGGCTTGTTTCGGTACAAAAGAATTCAGTGAGCGAAGCGTAATATGCAAAAAATGCTCAATTTATTCTAAGTGCGCAACTAAGCGAAAACTAAAATATTAAAGTATAATATTTCGTTAAAAAGTACAATGCCCAAGTATTTTTAATTTACCTGCCGCAGGCGTTTATCCTAATTCTTCCCAAAATTGCCATAAAATTTACTAATTTTTTATATAATTATCCAAAAATCCCAAATTTACCCTAAAAAGGATAATTTTGCACTTAAAAAAGAACTAAAAATTTGAGGTAAAAATATAACATAAATTCTAAAAAATAACTCTCTTTTAAAAAAAATGAGTTAAAATTAAACTTACGAAATTAGTTAATTACGACGGAAAAATTAAATAAAAACACCGTAAAATTCCTCAAAACTAGAAAATCGAAACATTTATAAACACCCTAAATTTTAAGACTTTATCAAAATGGCAGACAAAAAGACAAACATCAATGTTGTTTTCGTTGGACATGTAGACCACGGAAAATCTACAACTATTGGTAGACTTATGTACGATTCTGGAAACTTACCTGAACAAGATTTACTTAAATTAAGAGAAGAAGCTCAAAAAGTAGGAAAAGTAGGATTTGAATTCGCTTTCGTTATGGATAAGTTTAAAGAAGAAAGAGAACGAGGAGTTACAATTGATTTATCTTATAAGAAATTTATGACTCAAAAATACCAAGTTACAATTATTGATGCACCTGGTCACAAAGATTTCGTTAAAAATATGATTACTGGAGCTTCACAAGCTGATGCTGCTTTCTTAACTGTTTCAGCTAAAGACGGAGTTCAACCACAAACAAAAGAACACTTATGGTTATTAAGAACTATGGGCGTACAACAAGTTAATGTTAATATCAACAAAATGGATTCAGTCGAGTATAAAGAAGAAGCTTACAATAAAGCAAAAGCTGATGTTTCTGTTATTTTAAAACAAGTTGGAATTAATCCTGAAAAAGTTACATTCCTTGCTATTTCTGCTTTCAAAGGAGATAATATTGCTAAAAAATCACCAAATATGCCATGGTACAATGGACCTACTTTAATGGAAATGTTTGATAAACTTGAACCTCCAAAGAAGCCTACAAATTTACCAATGAGAATGCCATTACAAGATGTTTATGAAATTACTGGTATCGGAGTTGTTCCTGTAGGAAAAATTGAAACTGGAATAATGAAACTTGGCCAAAAAGTTATAATCTTACCTGGAAGAAGCGGAAAAGGTGTTCTTGGAGAAATCAAGACAATTGAAATGCACCATGAAGCAATGCCAGAAGCTCAAGCTGGAGACAATGTAGGTATCAATATCAAGGGTATTGGTAAAAAAGATGTAGCTAGAGGAGACGTAGTTTGCGATGCTGCTAAACCTGCTACAATGGTTGAAGAATTCACTGCTCAAATTGCGGTTATCAATCACCCAACTGTTATTGCTAAAGGATACACACCAGTATTCCATGTTCATACAGCACAAGTACCATGCCAATTTATGGAAATAATCAAGAAAATTGATCCTAAAACAGGACAAGCTTCTACTGAAAAAATTGATTTCCTAAAGAATGGAGATGTTGCTGTGGTTAAGTTAAAACCAATGGGTAACTTAGTTATTGAAAAACAAACTGATAATCCAAATATGTCAAGATTCGCTATAAGAGATGCTGGAGCTACTGTTGCTGCTGGAATCTGTATAGATTTAATTGCGAAGAAATTATAATTGCGTAAGGGAAACCAAACTAAATTATTAAACAAAAATTCTAAACCACCTAAATTACACTTGACTATGGGAAAATTCTCTGACTTTTTAATGCAAATACAGCCTAATCAATTTACCGGTTTGATAATGCCCGTGTTAATATCTTATTCACTTGTATTTTTTTCTTTAATCAGAAAAGGTGTTAACTAAAATGATACTTGCGAAAGAACTTTTTAATGCACTAATACGTGTTTTCCCTTTTAAATTTTTTTTAATTCCAGTATTATTTTTTAGAAGATAATAAACAATTTTTAACTTGAATATCTAAATAAGTTATCTACATTTTTTCTCTTTTCAGTATGAGGATAATACCATGTTGCTCGTTCATCTAAATGCGGCCGATTATTACATTTTAAAGAACAAGAAGTTTGACAAAATATATCATCATTGAATTTGCAGTTATAAGCTCCTATTGCCCAAAAAGCATCATCCAAATCTATTGCGGATAAGTTATACTCGCTAGTTACTTTCTGATAAGTGCTAGTAAGAACTTTAACTAATGTGTCTATTCTACCCCTTGTAAATTGATTAGGAAGCTCTACTACGCCCGAACCGATACTCATCCGTATCAAATGTCGATCCACTTTCACTGGAATGTCTTTATGCGGAAAATCCCACATTCCGAAACGCACGTAATTTTTCATTAATAATGCTGCCTTTCCTGGTCCATACTGTTTAAATTTTCTTTTTTTGTCTTTACCGAATAAAATATTTTGAAAAGTAGAGTCTATACTTGCTCCTTTCATATTTCTTGGATCTCCGCCATATTCTTCTTGTAATTTTCTGGAATTGTGATATAATGCCCCTACCGGATCTCCAAGTGAAGTTTCTGGATCCCCAAAACTTTTAAAACTTTCCCTAAGAAGTTTTTTTAATTCTTCGCGAGATAAAGAGGCTATTGAATCTAAACCGGATTTAGATGCTACCTCTTCAAGTCCGGCCGTAGCTTTAGTAATATTTAACCTAGATGAAAACTCCCGCATACTACGATAAACTACACTGGCAAGTCTACCTCCATCTAAAACACATGAATAGAACAATAATAATGCATGTTCTCTGCTTCCTTTTTCAACGTGCAGCGGAACTATTGCATCTGGAAAGAGATCAGGTTGATTAAATGGATAGTCCCTGTTCTGCTGCATTTCCAAAGCAGACTGAGATATTTCTACTGCTTTTGGATAGTTAATAACTATTTGTTTTGCTTCACTTTCAGACATTTTCTTTTTGCGATTGAATAATTTAATTTTTGAAGTTCACCATAGAGGGAATAAAAAGAAGATATGAATGAGGGCGAATAAATATCTCCTTTTTTTAATTGATCTAATGCCCTCGGATGAAGATATTGATTTAACTCTGTGCAAAGAGCATTTCCAAATCCAGCATTCGTGCCATTAATAAAATCAAAAGAGGCAGTAGATTGTTCACGAACAAACTGTTCTCTTGCCTTTCGAGCCACAGAAATATTTCCGCCCCTCAGATACACTTTGAATCCTAATTCTTGCTGTATTGACTCTTCCACTTTTGAAAGTTCTGCTGCGGCCCCGTAAGTAATAAGCCCGTGCTGATAAAGTCGTTTAAGTTGTTCACTAGCCTCTGCATAATCTAGAGCAGATCTAACCGTAGTTTTTCCAATGCCCATTCTGGTTGCAATGTCAGCACTGGATAATTTTTTTCCATTGTTTATACTTTGAAAATCAGCCCATTTTTTTATTGCTTCAGCTCGCTCATCTGGTCGATCTTCTTGATGAAGTTCTGCCTCATATTGACAAATTCGTCTTTCTAGCCGAGACATATTTGTAATAATACATAAGGCCTGTTCGGGAGGCAAATTATCTTTTGCCCTTTCCTGATTATACTTAACAAGTGCTCTTCTTCTCCTATTGCCATCAACAACGATATATTTTCCGTTTTCAATCGGAGTAATTATGCAGGGTTCTCTCTGCCCTATTTCTTTTATACTTTGTTTTAGTTCTTCTATTCCGCAAGAATCATAAGTTTGTCTGGGCTGTTCTTTGTCTTCCTCTAGCAAATCAACACAAACATATTTTAGTTCTCCAGACACATCTTTAGCCAATTTACCTGTTAAATCAAAATTAGTCCCCAGTACATATTCCCTATGTGCTTTTTTACCTTTTGTTTGAGCTAACCAACCTTCTAATTTCCCTTCAGCTTTTGCTACTCTTTCAAACTCCATTTTAAATCCACCAACTATCTTTAATGCTTCTGTGAGAGCGGGTTTTAATCCTGGCGGATAATCTTGTTTTGAACTTTTAAAATACTCAGATCCTGCCCGAATTACTCTACGCGTACTGCGCAAATAATTTGCTAATTCTAGATTAGGAACCGCTTTTGTTTCAGTGGAAGTTAAGCTAAAATCTTTTTCAGTATCGGCCCTTGATTTTATTAACCGTTCTAGCTCACTAGTAGTTCCTTTAAAATTAACAGCTAAAGCTAATTGTTGATTTTGTGGCAATCTAGAAAGAAGAGTTGCTTTTACAAAATCATATTTCCCTGCTAGAACTAATTTTCTTACTTTCTTGTCTAATGATACAAAAGAAAAATAATCTTTTACTGTGGATTCCCCTCTGCCGATGATCATAGAAAATGCAGGAATGGATAATTTTCTGCGATATTCTGCCGGAAGATTTTTAGGAGTATATTCTTTAAACTGGGCAGGATCCATTCCTATTTTTTCTGCTAAAAGTTCTTTATAAAATTCGAAAGCATTTTCTGCAAGTTCACCCGGATTAATATGCCGTTTAACATTTTCTGCAAGTTGTATGGCTAAAAAATCTTCTTGTGTAAGATTTTCATAAACCATAGCCGGAAAAGTTTTATTTAAAATTTCACAGCATCTAAATCTTCGCTCCCCTGCAACTAATTCGTAGGGTTTATTTTTTATTGTTTTTTTATTATTATTGGTAGTTAGAATTAATGGTTGTAATATTCCCCTTCGCTTTATAGATCCTACTAAATCTTCCAATTCACTTTTTTCAAAAGTCCGATAGTTTCTTCCAGTTACAACTCGATTGCATTTTTCTTGTACTAGCTTTGGAAGTTGTCTGTCCATCTTTTGACTATTTTTTAGACGAAATTTACTTTTTAAGCAAGGTTGCTATAAAAAATATAGCTTATAGAATACGGTTTATGGATCTGCGAGACTAACTAAAATAACTTTCTTTTTGAGTACGCATAAACTAAAACATCGAATCTTCTTGGGCTTGTTAAATTTTTAGATGGCGCTAGCCCATCTTTTAGCGGATCAATAATTTCTTCTCGCTCGTATAAGATAACAGGCAGTAACTCTCTCCTCATTAGGGCCGCATTTAATCTTTGATTCCCATCCAAAAGAAAATATTCGTGTTCTTTTTGGAAATTAGGTAAAATATATCCTTCGAGCTCTCCTTTATCAGGCACTCTAAAAACTGGAACAGGCGGCACATTGACCCAAGAATTTTTTTCTAAGTAACTCATAAAGCTAGAACTTACACCCTTATTAGGATAAAATCCCCAAACAGTTTTTGGATCGATAGTTAATTTTATGGCCATGTAATTAAATTTGTTCTTCAGGTTTTGTTTGTTTTATAGCTGGATCGTTCATATTAAATAAAGTTGTAGCTGCAGAATATTTTTCCCTGTGCCTAACCCACCTTGCTGTTTTTTTTAAGTTTACTTTTTCTGCTGCAATAGACTCTCCTTTTTCCTTAGGTAAAAAGCATTTACCGCATCTTGAACTACAACTGTTATGTAAACAGATTCTTACATCTCCATCATTGTCCCCTATTCTTTTTTCAAGTGTTGGATGAATATGCACGGGAACTCCTCTTCTGCCAGCCCCTATTTCATATCCGCCGTAAGACTCTCCAGAAAAACCTTGATGAGAACTACCTACTAAATCGCTAGATCCGCCAAGAACTTTCCTAGCAACATTAATGTTTTTAGTAATTATTGGTAAAATTTGAGCCCTAGTGAAAAGTTTTTCTGCCATAAGCAAATTACGGCCAAATATTTCTCCACCATCTTTTTCATGAGCACGAACTAGAACATACGGAACAACTCTTACGCCCTGCTCTTTAAATAAAATTCCCTGCTCAAGTCGATACTGAGTGTTACAACCATGCATTGCTGCACCGATTTCATATTGATCATCACCCAAACTTGGAAGTAAAGTAGAACTTGTTCGTTTTAATAGTTTAGCGACCGTTTTATCAAAAGACAGATACTTCGTTGGAAAAACTACACTAATATTTTCTTCTAAACAAGCCTCCAGAGTATTGATTAATTGTTCTTTAAATGGTGAAAATCCAAATTCGGTTCTTTTTCCAAGACGCAGATAACGTGTTGGCAAACCTAGCTTAGCTCTTTCTTTTTTAGCAGATTTTATTTGTGCAACAAGATTTTCTTTATCGACATTTAAAACATAGGGATAACCTCCGTGTTTAAAACTAGCATAGCAATAATTACATTCGCCCCAAGGCATAACTTTCCCCTCAGGAGAAATTCCACTTGGGCACCACCTAGCAATGTCCAAATTTATATCAAGTACACAATTAGGATAAAATGTTTGTTTACCTTCTATATCAATTTGAGCTTGACCTGCAAAAATAAGTTCGGCCCCGGAAGATATTTTATCTACATACTCTAAGGTAGGTTCATCTTTAACTTGGGGTAATCTTTTATCAGACATATGCCGATAAATATCAGTAAAAGCAACTCTTTGGATCACTTGTGTTAAATTTCTAAAATTATCCAAAATTTCAATTTTTACTCCATACTTTTGTTCAATACTGGGATTTTGACTAGCAATAGATTCGTGAATTTTATCCCCATACAAAACTTGTATATCTTTTCCAAATACATCAGCTTCACATGCATCATTTTTAATTAAAAAATGATCTATGTTAGACCTGTTTTGCGGATTAACTGCATCTTCATTCAAATAAGTTGCATGTGAAATATGCTCGGTTCCAGGAGGAGTAGCAGCAACAACCCCTTTATTCTTAGTGTACATACAAAATATCCTTAGTCCATCAGAGGGTAAATAGAATAGTCTTCCCATAAATTACCCAGAAATAGACGGTTTAAAAGAATTATGATGAACTAAACTACTAATTTTAAATAAGAAATTATAATTTTGAAAGATTACCTCTAGAGTTATAATTATTTCTTTTAAAAAAGCTTGAGCTAATCTTCATCAAGCGTTTCTAAAATTTCTTCTTCTTTTATTTGGTCTTCGTCAGTTTCAAATTCAAAGGCCATTAGCCACCTCATTTTGTATGTCCTCAATTCTCCTTAGATAGTTAAATTTTGGAACACCCTTAAAACAAATACTTCAAAAAATGAAGATACCTTGTTTTTTTGATAAACCCGAATACAAATAGGGGTTTATAAATATTCTTGCGAAAAAAATTTTAAATTTTAGTTTACAGAAATGCTTATAAATATGAAGAGGTTTTATTATTAAGCAAGGTTTATTAATTAATACTTCTAATTAAGGCTATGGCAGAACATGTTATTCAACTTGAAAATGTATTCAAGTATTATAAAATGGGAGATACCGTCGTTAAAGCGCTTGACGGAGTAACTATACATGCACATAAGGGAGATTTTATAGCAATAATGGGCCCAAGTGGAAGCGGAAAATCTACTGGAATGAATCTTGTTGGAAGTCTTGATTGGCCAACTAAGGGCAAAATAATTTTAGATAATAAAAATATTCTTAGTCTTGATGAATCCGATCTTGCCCAGGTGAGAGGTAAAAAAATAGGATTTATTTTTCAAGGATTTAATTTAATTCCAAATCTAACTGCTAAAGAAAATATTATGTTACCTATGATATTCCAAGACATGCCAGAAGAAGAAAGAGAAGCAAGAGCAATAAAACTTTTGACTATGGTAGAACTTGAAGACAGAATGGATCACTATCCGAGCCAACTATCTGGGGGGCAACAACAAAGAGTAGCTATTGCTCGCTCATTAGCTAATGATCCCGAAGTAATTTTAGCAGATGAGCCAACTGGAAATTTAGATACGGCCACTGGAGAAAAGGTAATGGATTTTTTAAATGAACTTAATAAAAAAGGTAAAACGATTGTGATGGTTACTCACTCGCCAGAACTTGCACACGAACATGCTAGAAGAATATATTGGCTTAAAGATGGCAAAGTGGTAAAGATAACAAGAAAAGTTAAAGACAAATGGACTGATGATTGGAAGCAAAGAAACGATTAAACAACCCTATTTTCTATTAGATAAATCCTTTTAAAGCAAATTTTACCATTAATTTTATGAAAAAGTTATTAATATTTTTTTTATTTGCACTTGCTTGTATTAATTTAGTTTCCTCTGCATTGTTTATTAGTAATACAGTCCAAGATACTATCTATCCTGGAGAATCGGGTTATTTGACTATTTCTTTAAAAAATGATTTCGATTACAATATC
>CAYLGX010000010.1:11169-17882 GCA_964383425.1 Candidatus Woesearchaeota archaeon | reverse complement strand
TTTCAAAAGATTCCTTAGTGGATTTAAGTAATTTAATTAATACTAATTTTAAGCTATTTTCCAGAGATCATTAAAGAAATTTAAAAGAGAATTTGTTATAGCTTCTGAAGTAATCTGTATGCAAGTTATTTCTTTTTCATAGGAGAATATAAATGTTTGATTCCCAATTATCATTATAGCAGATTGACTAATATGTGTTAACTCTTTTACCTGCGTATATTTCAATTTTTTAAAAAAATTCCAATACTCTGTTTTTTTGTCAGAAAATAGCAATTTTGCATTTTTTCCCAATTTGACTCTTTCCCTGTGCCAATTCATCCAAAAGTTGTTATATCTTTCCTCTTTAGAAGATCTTACTCCCATTATATAAAATGGAGATTCACTTTTTTCCAACGTTTGATATACCACGGCAGATACTCCTTTAAGTCCCCTCACTAATGAAACCATTTCCAAATTATCTTCTCGTATTTTTAGACTATTGAAACTTGGAATTAATTTTTCAAGTTCTTTTTCTTTATCTTTTAAAGAATTTTGTTTATCTTTTAGATAACTTAATAACATTTCAGGATTATTGGCTATAAATTGTTTAACCCCATTTTCCGTTACTGTTTTAACAAGGCCCTTTGAAATTAATTTATTTAAAGTCTCATAGATTTTACCACTTGAAATACCCGCTTTTTTTACAATCTTCCCACTTTTAGATTTACCTAGCTTAAGTAAACTTAAGTAAACTAGGGATTCATTTCTAGTTAAACCTAAATCTTCTAAAATATCTTCATGCATATTACTTACCACCAGGTGGGAGGTACTATTTAAATATATAGTTTTTGAGATCTTTTTATGAAAAAAATAAAAAATATTATAAAAATAATAGCATTAACTGGCTTGACAGCAGTACTTGCCGGATGCAGTGTAGAAAATAAAAATAATAACCCTCTGTTATTTAGGCCCTATAAGTCAGCTATTGCTGAATATGAAGAAGCAAGATTAAAAGAACTAAAAAATCCAAGAAAGACAGAATTGGCTTATACCGTTGAAATGCCAAATTATATTGCAAACGTAACTAACGCGTCCCAATACTTTCCTCAACCCATTACGGGATACCGGCTTCAAAAAATACATAGCGACATAGAAATAAAATACAAAGAGGGAACAAACTTTGTAGGAAAAGCACATTACTTGGGAACATATAATCCTCGAAATCATTCAATGTGGTCACTTGCAGAAGATTGGAAATTAGTAAGTTCAAACGGCATACAAAAAAAAATTGACAACAAAACATTAGATTACCTTGCAGAGGAAGCCAATCATTTAACTGGCCCGATGTAAGGTTAGTTGAGATTATTTAATCGATTAGTAAAATCTATTTTTTTAAGATAATTATAGCTACTTTTTGTTAATCCTGTTTTATTACTTCCAGTTAGCCATTTTTTTCTAATTATCCCTGAAGTAATATTCCCCCCTGGTCTTTTAGATTCTTCAAAACTTTCTATATTCCAGGGACTTTTTGATTTATATTCTTTAAATAAGTTTAATACCCATATATTTCCGGTGATAATTACATCAAACTT
Source organism: Candidatus Woesearchaeota archaeon (assembly GCA_964383425.1). Classification (GTDB taxonomy): domain Archaea; phylum Nanobdellota; class Nanobdellia; order Pacearchaeales; family GW2011-AR1; genus CAIPOI01. The sequence continues at coordinate 16,311 of CAYLGX010000010.1, read as the reverse complement.
CCCGACTATTTTTCTAACATGGTCAACATACCCAGCATCATTTTTTATATCGTTTATAGAATAAATCTTAAATTTTTTTATTTTAGCTTCTTTTAATGCCCCAAAAATCATTTCTTTTCTTTCTAGATAGGTTAAGGGATTATATTTTTCAGATTGTTTGTCTGCAGAACCTACGCCTACTTTTATGAAAAATTTAGATTTAGCATATCTTTCCATCATTCGAATATGGCCCCTATGGATGGGTTGAAATCTGCCAATTATTAATGCTACTTTATTCATTTTTCTTATGTTCGTAAAAATGTTTAGCAGAGACATAATGGGGTAAATATAACTTTTCAGCAATTTTTGCAGTTTCTTTTCTATAACCAAAAATTGCAATTGGCTTTATTTTTATAGGCCTATGAAAAACTGCCTCGTTATACTCTACCAGCCTATGCTTTTGAGGGGGCAACACATTAAATCCATTTTTCTTTCTAAAATCATTAACTGCCTTCCAAACTTTGCCGGGAGTCGGATATTTTTTCATCATACTTTTAAAATCCTTAAAAATAAATTTTTCAAAGCCCGGAATTAATGTTCGATTATAATAGATATGCAATTTTTCTTTTATCCTATAATAATGAACAATAATATCACGAGTAGCAGCTAGTACGGTAAGGTCAAATGGAAAGATATAATCTGGATTTTCATCAGTTTTGAAAATTATTCCCTGCGGTCGATAGGTCCTTAGATATTTCTCATTTAAGATTGTGGTACTTAGCCTCATTTCCCTGCCGAAACTTTTAGTATTAGGTTTAATTTTTTTATTTTTTACAATATCATATACGCTTTGAAAAGTAACTTTCTTTTTGCCGTTTAATGTCTTGGTACAAAAATCTTCTTCAAATGATTTAACATAATAACACTCTTTTTCCATATTAGGGAGACTATTTTGTTATTTAAAAGACTTTGCGATATTTTTTACAAGCTAGAATAGAAGACCACTAATATCCTTCTCTGTACTTCTCTTCCAGATAGGCGCTAGTTTTAGCAGCTCTACGATTTACTACTTCTTCACGCTTATCCATAAATCGATATACTCCATAACAACCGGCCACCATGGCCCCCTTCAATGAAGCATCTAGATATTTGCCAGTAGCGAGATCATTTAAACAATGTGCGCTAGTAAAAACTCCCCCTACCGCACCGAGGCATTTAGTAGTAAAATACGCGGCACTAACTAAACTATCTCTCATAAAACTTGCACTGGCCGCTTCTATTTTTTTTAATTCGGAACTATCAGTTATCATTTTTTTTCAAATAAACTTTTATTTAAAAAGATTTAGATATTTTTTAAGAAGTTACTCTTCGTAAACTAATTATTTTCTAGCAAGGGCGTGGTATTTTTCTAGATAAAACTGTTGTTTATCCTTTTTGCCCATCTCTTTATACAAATTTGCAAAATTCATGTAAATAGAAGCATCATTAGGATTGATATCCAGTGCATCTTGGAATTTTTTTACGGCCCGATTATATTCTTTTTTCATAGCATAAACAATGCCTAGATTGTTACAAGCATCAAAACTTTTCTTAATATTTGAAGCTTTGATTAACACTCGCTCAGCTAAATCTAACTTTTTAAGATGAATATATAGTCCGCCCAATTGAAGCAAATATTCTGGTTTTTCAACAAGAGTATTCGCCTTGATTAAATAAGATTCTGCTTCGCTAAATCTGCCTAGACGCATTAACTCGGAAGCTAGTTCAAACAAAACATAATCTTCTGTTTTTTCTTGAAAATCATTATTATTAACTCGTTCCCTTAAAAGATCAATATAACTATTCTTCTTGGCCGCTACTAAGTTTTTATCTAAATTTCCAAAATGATGAATCACTAGCGAAGTATTTGATATTCTTTTAGAATTTTCAAAAATAGATTTATCGGGAGTTTCATGAATAATTCCATCGAATACATAATGAGGATCATTTCTAAAAAGCCTTATAATTTTTACATCAAAAAATCCCTCTGCTTCTTTAAAGGAGTAATCGCTTTCTTTAATTGAAATAAACCCAGAACAAGCATAATCATTAGTATAATTTCTGTGAATCATATAAGCTGCGTCATTTTCTGTTTCGATAAGGGCTTTTAATTTTTTAAAATCTATCTCTTCGATTGTTTCGTCCCCGTCTAAAACTAGTATCCAATCAGAACTTGCTTTTGAAATTGAAAAATTACGAGCCTTACTAAAATCATTAACCCAATTAAATTCAAAAATCTTGTCTGTAAATTTTTTTGCAATTTCTCGCGTTTTGTCGCTAGAGCCAGTGTCTACAATAATAATTTCATCGACAAAATTTTTAGCTGAATTTAAGCACTTTTCAATGTGCTTTTCTTCATTCTTAACAATCATGCATAAACTTATTGTTGCCATATTTAAGTGGAATTACCAAAGATTATAAGCATTATGATTTAAAATAGTAGAATTTAAACTTTATTTTTTGCAATTACGTCGCGGCATATTTTTTCAAGTTCAATTATTTTGCTTACAGAAGTACTGTGGTATTTTTCTAGTTCTTTTCTTAACTGGGAGGGTAATTTTTTATATTCACCAATTGCTATGATTGTTTTTTGTGCACTTTTAAGTTGAGGTTCTTTATTCTTCATAGCAAAACCACAAAGAAATAAAAAATTCTTAGCTTCCGACTCCACCCGGGCATAAACATGCAGCATATTCAATACTTCTTTTAATTCGTAAGTCATAATATTTTGTGTATTAATCACTATAAATAATTTGAGTTATAATGTAAATTGTTAATTAGAACCAAATACTTTCTTAATTTTACCGAAAAATCCAGGATTTTTTTGTGATGGTTCAACTTTGGTTTTTCCTTCCTTTTTTTTCATTTTTTCTTTTTTTACATTATTTACTTTTTTAGGTATGGCATCCTTTTCAGATCCCTCTGCTTCTTCAATTTCTTCGGAATCTCCCTCTAAACTTTTAATAAATTCCCTATTTTTTCGGACTATAGCTTGTTCCTTTTGAGCAATTAGTTCATTTTCTTTTAATTTTTCTTCCGCTAGTTCTTGTTTTTCTTTTTCAAGTTCGCTTTTAGCCCTGGCTAATAGTTTATTTTTCAAATAATTAAGTTTTACTTTTTCTCTTTCCAAACCGATTGCTCTCGCACTAATCTTCTGATCTGTAGCTGCTCGTTCATCTTGTAATTCTTTTTCAACTTCCTGCTTTTCTTTCGCTAATTTTTCACGTGCGCTAGCTAAAATTTTTTCTTTTGAAGAATTAAATTTAGATTTATCCATTTCTAAATTTTTTTTCTCAATATTGAATTCGGCATTTAACTTTTCCTTCAGCTGCGAAGCAGATTTAATTTTGTTATCAAGATCCTTCTCTTTTTTTACATCTTTTTCTTTTAACTTTTCAGCAATCTTTGCTTTTTGAGTAGACAGTGCCTTTTTGAATTGTGAATTAATAGTGCTTTTTTCTGCTAGCAATTCCATATTATTTTTTTCTATAAGTTTTTTCTTCAATTCAGCTAATTCTTTTTTAGAAAGTTTATCTTTTTTGTACATTTCCTTTTTAACGACTAAATTAAATTCAGCGTCAATCTTTTTTTGAAGTTCTTTTTTTAATTTTTCATCATATTTAGAATTAAAATCTTTTTCTAATTGATGGTATTTTTCGTGAAAAAGTTCTTCTCTTCTTTCCAAATCTTTTTGTAATTCTTTTTTAACTTCTGCTTCCTTACCTTTTAAATCTTCAGAGAGTTTTGCCTTAATTTCGTTTAAAGAAAGATTAAATGTATCATTGAAAACTTTGTTTACTCCAGTATCAATATGTTTCAAAATATCTTCTTTTCGCTTATGTTCTCCCTCATATCCCTTAATCTTCTTTTCCATAATATTTATTTCTTTTTTAATAGCTAAAACTTCTTTAGAAAGAGGGGCAAATTTTTTACATTGAGAAGATTTTCTTTTAATCTCGGCTTTTAATTGCTCAATCTTACGAGCTATTGCCGGGTTTGATTTAGAATGTTTTTTAGACAACTTTTCCTTAAGTTTACCAAGTTCATATTCTATTTGAGGGATTTGGGAAACATTTCTTAGTTTAGAACGAATTGAAGCAAGCTCTGAGGGAAATTTTTTATCTATATTAAGTAAATTAATTTCTTTTTCAAGTTCCTCTAGTCTTTTTACGCCCCGAGCGTATATTTCAAAATCTTTTCGTGCAATATTCTTAGCCATTTTACCTCTTTTAGTTTATATCTCCAGTAGTCAGTTATTTTTAAATTTATCTTTCGAGTGAACTTACATCATAGCCTTTCTTTTTCCAGTCGGCTAACCTTTTTTGCATATTCTCTTTTTTTAATCCTATAGATTCAGTATTATAGCCTTTCTTTTTCCAGTCGGCTAACCTTTTTTGCATATTCTCTTTTCCTATTAAATCAACATCATAACCTTTTTTTCCAAGTAAGATTACATCTTCCCTAATTTTATTATTTATAATTTTAGATTTAATATGTTTAAGAATACGTTCAAGGCGATTTTTTCTTTTGGGCCTATATTTTTCTCCGTAAATCTGCCTATGGGCTTGTTTTTTATGTTTAACCACTAAGGACAAAACAATTATGCTAATGGTGATTGCTAAAATTAAGTACAGATATGGGATTATAACGAACTCAATGAATAACCTGGCATTTAGGAGATAATCACCCGGAATTGGGAGTGATATGATTTCTAAGTATCCCAATATTAATATTAGCCCTATAGAAACCAAACTAAGATAGAGCAGACATATGGCCAGTTTATGAGTTAAAATCCATTCTTCCTCATAAATAAAAAAGTTTTTTAATTTCTTTTTCTCAATTTTTATAACAATTATCAAGAGCAGAATAATTATTAAAATGAGTAATGGAATAATGTAAAATAAAGCACTTTTTATAGATGAAGACATTTTTCCTTCCTTGTTAATTTCTATTTGTCTATGGGACTCTGCAGAATATTGCCCGTAAGTGACTCTTACATAAAAGTTATATGCCCCTGGCTCTAACTCACTTGGAATAAATATTTTAGATTTCTCTATCTTTTCTTCCATATTCCCTATATAGATCGTATCTTTACCCGAACTTACCATGGCCCCATTTCTTTCC
>CAYLGX010000010.1:0-11159 GCA_964383425.1 Candidatus Woesearchaeota archaeon | reverse complement strand
GACCTCTCCGTCCTTCATGGAGGCTAGCGCCTTATAGCCCCATTTCTTTCCAGCCAGAAATCAACCACTACATCATTGCTTATGTCTGCCATCGCCTTAAGTAAATAACTAAATGAAATAAAATTATCCGAGTCTTTGTCTGGCCCAATTTCTAAAATTTTAATATCAAATAACTTAACACATCTATAGTTCCAGCAAGATTTTTCATCACTGCACTGCGAATTATCAGTACACTCTCCAGCGTAACATTTGTTCTGGAAGCAATATTGATTGGCTTGGCAATTTTCATTATTTGTACATCCTCCATTTATTTTATTTTCCAAAGAAGTATCATTTACGGAAACATTACTAGTTATTTTATTAGAACTTCCTCCCCCCCTAGAGATTGCTTGTGGAGTTATAACTTCGGGAATTCCCCTTATTGCGGAATATCTTAAATTTTCTACTTTAATTATATCTCCTTCATCTACGCAAGTTAAACCATTTCTAGTAACTCCGGTATTATTTCCAAGACAATCTGTAAAATTGGTTTCTCCGCCCAGCTCAGCAGTACAATCAGAGCTTATTTCAGAGATATTACTTATTTCTGCATCTCTAACGCATAATTCAATAAATTTGTTATCCCTTAAGTATATAGTCTTATTATACTGGGCTTGCAATTGACCTGATAAATTTACAATTATAGAATTATCTTCTAGAATTATAATAATCTTACCCAGGTCCAATTTAGACTCAGTGAAATTAAAAGTAAAATTAATTAATTTGCTTATGGAATCCGAGAATATAATTTCTCTAACATCATCAAAACTACCCTTGGCTGAATTTCCGCCAACACTGATATTCAAATTAGATATTCCAGTAGTATTTACAAAAGACTCATTGCCTTGCAACGTATCGGTTAGATCTGCAAGATTATCTCCGTCAGTATCTGTAAAATTTAAAATTAAACTGCCAGAACTAATGGCAGATTTACTGTTTCCAAGACCATCCGAAGCAAAACAATTCCAGGAATAATTTCCGTAAAGTAGATCTAAGGTCCAACTAGAAGAATTAGAAGTTCCAGAGATGTTTGCTGTCCTGTTTAAGACTAAATTACTATTTGAAGAATTAGTAATATATAGACTGATATTTTTAAGATTAATATTATCTGTTGCAGAACATTCGAAAGTAATATTTGTAGTGTAATTTGAATTGACAAGATTATTCGCCCCTGGGGAAATAAGTGTAACTTCTGGAGAAACACTATCAATTAAGAATCTTACTGAAACAAAATTAGTATTTCCGGCACTATCGTTTGCGTATATTACCAGGTTATGTTGGCCATCTTGCCAGTTAAATCCCGTAATATTCGCACAGTTATCGATTAGATTATTAGCCGAATAGCCTTCATCATCGTACCAACAAGAGTCCAGATTTGCATCTGAAACTTGATAATTGATATTTATTTCTCCACTTGTGGAATTAAGTCCATTGTAGGGTGAGATTATGTTTATTGAAGGAACAGTATTGTCTAATGTAAAAGTGCTATTAGAGGTAGTAAAAATATTTCCAGCAAAATCAAAAAGAGAGTAGAACCAATTATAAACTCCATCAACAAGAGTTACAACAACGCCAACTGTGGAAGTAAGAGTTCCCTCTACATATCCGGTAACTATTGTTTGATTAACTAAATTATCCGAAGAATTATAAATATTTAATGTAACATTTTTTATTCCAGACTGTGTATCTCCTATTTGGATAGTCTCGTCACTTAAATTTGCAGTAAAATTAATAGCTGAAATATTATTATAAGAATTATCCTCAGGGGAAATTAAAATTGCTTCTGGCGATATTTTATCAGTATTATTGACGGTATAATAGTTCACTTCGGAACGGCTGTATAGATGACTGGTCCCATTACTGTATGATTGCCAATAATATGAATAAACCCCTTCTGAAGAAAGAGTATAATTTGCACTGTAGATGCCAGCAGAGATACTTACCCCCATAATATTTGTTCCATTAATAACAAGTTCAACAGTAGTGTTGGTATTGGCCAGTGTTACATTAAATAAGCCTAGGCCCGTTCCAATAAGTGAAGCATTATTACTAATAAAATCAGAAAATTGAGTATGACTTGTATCTACATAGAAGCTAACATTTGTTTGATTTAGATTGCCTGCAGAGTCATTTGCGTAGACAATATAATCATAGGTTCCATCCGAAAGCTGTAAATCTAGTCCGGAAGTATAACTTGCGTTATAGGTTCCATTATTCCACCAAATATTTTTTGTATCCGAGTTATTTGCTATTTCTAAATTGACTATTGAAATATTGTAGGAAATATTAAGTGGAAAGACAAAATAAACATTAGGGGGAGTCCGGTCTATAGTAAAAGTAATGTTACCCTGGCTAGACCAATCTTCCATCGAGATAGTATTATTACACCAGACATTCCAAATATACGTTCCATCTGCGAGCGTTAGATTAAAATAATTATTGGAATCATTTACTAAAGCATTAGATGACTGATTCCTATGCCACGCTCCACTCCAATTGCCCCATAGTTCGCAAGTATCTAGGCCGTCGCTAGCTAATGGAGTATAATTGAACTGTACATTAGCGTTGTTATAATACTTGTTTGAAGCAGGATAATTCAAAGTTATTTGAGGCGGAACAACATCCACTCCAAAAATAATATTTTTAGTTGCAAGATTATTAAGCGAATCATTACAATAGTAAGTTACATAATAAGTATTACTTTCTAAGATTAGGCTATAATTGAAATTTCGATTATTATTTGTTTGTAAAGTATAATTATTTGTGGAGTTTAGAGCAAATAAACATGTAGCATTTTCATTAGTGGAAATATTGAATCCTATAATGCTGGTAGTATATGTTTGCTCTATTGGCAAATTAACATTAATTGACGGAGCAATTGAATCAACGAATAGCGTAATGCTTGTTGAGTTTAAATTTCCAACACTGTCGTTTGCATAAGCGTAAATAATATTTGTTCCCTCACTCAACGATTTTGAAACAGAAGAAGTATAAGTCTCGTTTCCTAGGCCCCTATTAAACCAAATATTTTTAGCATCAGAATTATTTATCAAAGTTATAGATGAGGTTTTAGTTGTGTATGTAGTATTTGCTGGAGAAGAAAATGCAATAAATGGAGAGATAGTATCTATAAAAAATGTTTTTGAGCTATAATTAATATTTCCCGAAGTATCATTGCATGAGAAAATAATTGTATGACTTCCCTGGCTCATTGTTGAATTGATAAAATTAGCCCCTGTATTGCTGCTATTAAGGGTCATTGTAATGTTCGCAATATTATCTAAACTAAACCCACACCAACTAGCATTTTCATTTATACTAATATTAAAGGCCAGGTCTATAATTCTATAGGTCGCATTTAATGGTGATTGGATGTTAATTTGTGGAGGAGTTGTATCTGCTGTTCTAACTGTATAATATCTAGATATGGACGTACTCAATAAATTAGAACTTCCATTTCCATACGCCCTCCAAGTATAATTGTAAGTTTTATTGGTTAAACCGGAAATATTTATATTATACCTATTTAGACTTAAATTTGCAGCAGAATAATTTGTATTGTTTATCACAAACCAAACAGTTCCGTTAGTATTGTTTATATTTACTGAAAATAAAGCAATTCCACTAGGAGTAATTGAGTTATTATTGTCAGAATAATTAAAAAATAAGGGATATGCATTATCCACCACTGTTCCATTAGTTATGGTTACATTCCAAGAACCACTGACATTGCCCACTTCAGGATTACTTGTTAAATTTGCATAGACAAAAAAGTTATAAGTATTATTTATTGAGCCAGTAGTATTAACCCACCAAGTAATTATTTGTGATTCTCCCTCGTTCAATGTCAGGTTATATGGATTAGTTACATTTGTGTAGAAGGGAGTTGCACTTGAGCTCATTGAAATTAATCCGCCTTTTGCAGAAGATGGAGCTCCGATCCCTATATCTGCTAAACCATAGATATATTGATTACCACTATTTACTCCCGTAAGTCTACATGTGCTTGAATACTGATAAACTCCATTAGAAATAGTTACATTTCTTATAGCCATAGGGGCGCTAGGTAAAACTTGATAATAATCACCGCCGCAAACAACTACAAAATAACTTTTACCAGTATATATTGGGACACTATTAGCCAATTGCTGACATTTCCATGAGGCACTATTATTGTTAATAGTTATGTTGGCGAGTTCATAGTAAGACTCATTATAAATCTTGACAGTAGCATTTCTTCCAACGTATTTACATAATTCACTTACAGAAGTATTAATTTGCGGAGAAAATTTATAACCCATAATATATCCGCTCCAACCATTTGGGCCACTAGTAGTCAGAGATAGATTTTGTAAAACATAATCAGCTGTAGGGATCGGATCTAAACTTACATTAATTAATCCGCAGTTGCCATTAGAACAACTTACATTAACTGTAACATTAAACCAAGTACCCTTATTAGAATTAATATTCCCAGTAGGGTAGATTACAGATAATCCAAGTTGAGGTATTCTTTTTGTAAAAGTTATTGATGTTGAATTTAAGTTTCCAGAAGAATCATTGCAATAGAGAGTCCAAGTATTACTTCCATCTAAACTAGTTACATTTGTAAAATTAATCCCTGCTGCTACCACAGTTAAATTTAATTCTCCTGAAGAATTTGAATACCAACAACTCCCTCCAGAATTATAATCTGAAAAAGTATAGTTGAGTGCAACAACATTTGTACTGTAAGTTGTATTCAATGGATAATTAATATTTATTATAGGAGCAATAATATCGATTATAGTTACATTCCATCTAGAAGTTTGACTGTATATACTCCTATTAGAAGTTTTATTTGCATAAACAAAAAATTCATATGGTGTGTTTACTGTTCCTGTTGCATTTACCCACCAAGTAATTATCTGTGATTCTCCAGCAGCTAAAGTCAAATTGTAAGGATTAGTTACATTTGTGTAGAAGGGAGTTGCACTTGAATTCATCGAAACTGTTCCGCTTTTTCCAGTAGTATAAGAAACAGTTACGTTGAAGTATCCATTATCACTAAAAATATACCAGCTTCCACTTTCTTTAGCTATAATCAATGAATTAATTTTTCCAAGATTATATGCCGAAATATTTACAGTTGAAAATGGAAGTGGATAGCTAAGAGCCCTACCGCAACCAGTACCAATATTACCCATGTTATCATTATCTAAAAGTCTTAAATTATTAAGATACCAATCAGCAGTGCTTCCTCCATTATACTGTGAAGTATTTACTGGAACAATAGAAATATTAGTTATGGTTGTTCCCTCCGGTAGACCATCAGTCCAACTACAATTGAGATAACTTTCTAGTGAATTATCTGTATGCGCGGTATTAGTACTCCAACCGGTGCCTCCACAAGCTCCTCTTTCCCAGTCCCAAGATTGTTTGACTTTTGGATAACAATGACTGTTATTATTTAGATTAACTATGTAACTTATTTGCGAGTTAGAAACTGGATCTAGAGTAACATTAATATTTCCGCAATCATTATAATAACAGTCTACCCTTGCCGTCACATTAAATAATTGGTTTTGTATTGCATCGATATTCTCCAATGGAGATAAAAGTTCTAATGATAACAAAGAGGGATTTGCAGATATTGTTATTTGTCTTGTTTCAGTGAATTCACAATTTCCAGCTAGATCACACGAACTTGCATTAAACCAGTAATTTCCATCTGAAAGAGAATTTATATTTACCTGAGCTAGACTCGATGAAACATTTGTAAAATGATAGACCTTTCCTGAAGAGTTATATAAATAAATTGTGGTATTTAAAATGGAATTTAAGTCCTCAGATATTGCTTTTACTCCAATGCTGTTACTAGATGCTGTTGTTCCATTAGATAATGTTGGGAAATCGAAAATAATAGTAGGTTTTATTGTATCAATAATAAAACTAAAATTAACTATTTTAATTAAACCTGCACTATTATTTGAATATACAAAAATAGTATGGTTTCCTTCATTAAACAAGTAATTTATTACTCCGCTATAACTAATGTTGCTAGATCCATTATTCCACCATATGGGACTACTTGATGAACTAAAATTAAGTAAGATACTTAGGTTGTTAATATAGAGATTTTGTGGAGACTGAATAGTAATATTTGGCGCAATCGCATTTATTGTAATATTATATGTTTGAGTAGAATTTTTCCAATTTACGTAATCTAGCGAAGTTGCGTTATAAAAATAAATCCCGTCAGGTAAGTTAGTAAATGTAAACTGAACATTGTTACTTGAAATAAAAGTTGAATTTATCAAATAGTTTGTTGAATTAAATAGATAAATAGTTAGGTTTGAAACTCCCGAACCTAGATCATTAGAAGTTATATTTATTGTAAGATTATTATTGTAAGTTATTTTTCCATTCGGATAATTATTTGAACCATAGACTATTGTGGGACTCGCAAGGTCTATTCCAAAAGTAGCGTCATCCGTAGTGTTAGAATTCTCTGCGTTTTTACAGAATATTACAGCACTGATATTTCTAGATTCTGCAATACCATTTACTGGCCAGATAAGATTTACAGTTCTTGGAACTGCAGAGTTAGTATTATTGACTATTCCATTAATAGTAAGGGTACAATTAAGTGTAGAATAACCCGGATCAGTAATATTAAATGTAAAATTTATATTTTGATTATTAAAGAACTGATTATCTACTGGCGAATTAAGATAAACAATCGGAGGAACTATCTGCAGAGTTATTGAAGTCGAGTTAGCTGTATTATTTACTCTGTCAAATGATTCTACTTTTATTGAGTGATTACCTAATGCTAATTTTGTTAGTATCTTCACCGTAGTAATTGCTCTGCTTAGAGTTACATTTGTTCCATTTGTTGAAACTATTGCTTCATCTACATAAATCCTATAACTCAAAATTTCCGATAGGGAATCTGATATGTTAAATGAGATTACAGGATTAGCCAAAGAAGTCATAGTATTATTTGGTGGATAAGTTATATTCACAAAATATGGAACCACTGTATCGATATATAGGCTGTTGTTTATAGTAGTAAATTGATTTCCGATATTGTCAAATATCTGCCAGAACCAAGTATAAACTCCTTCAACTACTGTAACTACAACTCCAATTGTTGCTTGAGTAACTCCACCTAGGCCTATTGTTGTTTGATTATATAGTATGGTTTGATTGTAAATGTAAATCGTTGCATTCCTCGAAGCAAGATTATCAGATACGTTCAAAGTAAAAGTCATCAAGGTATTGTTTGCCCATGTCGCATTTGCTGGCGTCATTAAAGTTCCGTTTGGAGAATGGGTATCTAGCGTAATACTATATTTTTGTGTAGAATTTTTATTTCCAGCCAAATCAGTTATGTTTACATAGTAACTGTATGTCCCATCAATAATGTCTGTCCAATTTAGGTTATTAGTACTAGTTGTATAACTTGTTTGATTTACAACTCCGGAAGAATTAGCCAGGGTGTATGTAAGATTACCAATATTTGATTCATTTAAGCTTATATTTACAAATATAAAATTTTGAGATAGATTTGCGTAATTAATTGCGGTATTTATTCCATAACTTATCTGAGGATGGGTAGTATCTATTGTAACATTTAAAGTACCAGTATTTGCAAACTCATTTGTAAAATTAGAACTAGAATTAAAGTAATATGTTCCCTCACTCAGATTAAGATAGGTTATTAAAAATTTTGAATTATTAGTTTGATTTTGTCTTATCAGGTTATTTGAAGAATTGTATAAATATATGGTAATATTTAGTAAACTAGTTCCGTTGCTGGAAACATTAATTATAATGCTGCTTTTGTTAATGTAACTTCCGGAAGTTTCTGTTGGATTTACAAAATTTGTAGAATATAAACTATTTTGAATATTAATGTATCTTTTTTCACTAGAATTAATAGTGGAATTTGGAGCAAAAATCTGATAAGTATATGCTCCATCGTCTAATCCTCCTGTTGAATTTTTACTTTGATTTACTTGAAGATACCACTGTGTTGAATTAAATTTTTGTAAGTTAGACACATATTGTTCATAAATTTCTGCTGCAGTAAGAGAACGATTCCAAATTCGGACTTCATCAATGGAACCATTAAAATATCTTGCCCAGGGTTGGTGATATCCAATTCTTGTTCCAGAAAGCCCTGTTAATGGAGATCGGACTGTTCCAACCTGATCTCCGGCTAATCCTGTTGATAACTTTCCATCAACATATACTTTAAAATTTGCAGCCATGACTATTTGAGAGCTGTTGGAACTAAAAACGCCTACAATATAATGCCAATTATTATCGCTTACTTTTATCTCCCCATTTGTTCCCCTCCATACGCCATCTGAGTCAAGCCCAAAAGCAGGTATTCCTGCTGCAGAATTTAAACAATAAGAACCCTTACTTATTCCACAAGAGGGGCCTATTGCGAGGGTTAAACTATTGCCACTCCCACTTCCACGATCGTTTACAATTACACCTTGCGAAGAATTAGTCTTTATCCAGACTCCGATAGTATAATTAGTTACATTTCTTTGCAGATAACTTGTATTGATATATTGATTCACTCCATTAAATTGATAGGCTCCGTTATATTTTCCAGAAGAATTCCATACAGCACCGATAACAGTTCCATTATTGCTATAAGTCGAAACATCTACCACTTTGGTGGAATTTTCTCCAATTGCAGAATTATTATCCAGATTATACATTAGCATAAGAGAATTATCAAAAAAAGAATAATTAATACCATTCCAATTAAATAATAAATTTGTAATTGGGCCATTAGAATTAATCGACATATTAATGATTACAGATCTATTAGAAGTAGTAGTTTCATTTGCAGGCGTAGGGAGAATAAAATTTAAATTTGAAATTATGGATGGGCCATTTACAACATAGTATCTAGTATTAGAAACATTGTAATTAAGATTAGTACTATTGCCGTATGAATGCCATCTGTAAGCATAGGTACCATTGGTTGTGAAGGCATAACTTGCATTGTAAATATTTGCAGTGATATTTCTTGCAGTTATATTTATATTATTTATTTCTAACCAAACAGTTCCATTTGTATTTAGAACTGTAACATTAAACCAACCGGTTCCAGAGGTATAAAGCTGGGCATTATTATCTGAATAATTATAAAATAAAGGATAGGTCATATCTACCACAGTGCCATTAGTTATAGTTACATTCCAAGAATTTGTTTGATTTCCTATGGATAAGTCTGAAGTTAAATTTGCGTAGACAAAAAAATTATAAGTGCTTCCAAAACTTCCCGTTGCACTAACATCCCATGTTATTATCTGTGATTGCCCTTGGTTTAGGGTCAAATTATATGGATTTTGTGTTGTTGTGTAAAATGGAGTCGCACTGATATTCATAGAAACTGTCCCACCTTTTTCGTTTAGAGAGGTTATAGTAACATACCCTGCCCTTGAATTTGCAGCAGAAGTATTAATTTGATTTATCCCGGAATTATAAGAAGTACCTCCGAAACCAGAATAAATAGTTTGATCAGATCCATTTCCTCCAGTAAATCCGCCTCCTCCTCCGCCTGCTGAATACGGCGCACCGCCACCACCAAATCCTCCCGAATAACAAGCAGAACCATTTGAACCATTTAAGAAAGATAAGGCTCCTATTCCCCCACAAGTACCTGCAGCACCATTTCCAACAAAGCCGGCTCCCCCACCAGAATTACTTCCTGCTAATCCTCCCGAACCATTTCCAGGTATAAAACTTGTTGCATTTGTATTGCCATTATTTCCACCATCATCTCCTGTACCCCCTGCTCCTCCTGCAACAACTAACGGTGTTACATATGCCCCTGGATAAACGGCTACCATCTGATAGCTGGAAGAAGTAACATTCTTGACAACTGCACTAAAACCTCCTCCGCTACCTCCCCAATCAGTACATATCTTATCAGAACCTAATTGACCGACTACAATAAACAAAACGTCTCCTGCTAGGAAATCAAATTCTCCAATTAATTTTGCACCATAACCTCGGGAATAGCCACTGCAAGAAACAAGACCTCCTCCTGCTCCGTTTGCTTCTACCCTATATCTTCCTGATGTTGGAACAACCCATCTTTGATAGCCCCTTGTAACATTTACTCTACCTGCGAGAGTTGTTCCAGTATAATTCGCATTACATTGAGTTTGATTAGGTCCATTACTGCCTGTTGCTCCGCAGGTTGTAAAATTATATGAGCTAAGGGCAGGGTCTAGAGTAACATTTATACTACTACAATTTCCAACTAAACAACTTATATTTACTGAAACTTGAAAATTTTGATTTTGAGTTACATTAATATTCCCTAGTGGATTAATCAAACTTATTCCAAGTTGAGGAATTGATTTTTTGAAATTTACAGTAGTATAATTCATATTTCCAGAACTGTCATTACAATAAACAGTCCAAGTATTATTTCCATCTAAACTTGTTAAATTTGTAAAGTTATTTCCGGCTAAAACAATAGAAGAATTCCAAATACCAGAATTATTTGACCACCAGCAACTTCCTCCGCCAACATAATCATAATAAGTATAATTTATTGAATTAACATTAACCCCGTAAGTAATATTTAAAGGATAAGTTATATTTATTATTGGATAAGTTATATCTAAGATAGTTATATTCCAATTAGATGTTTGATTTCCACCGACACTTAAATTCGAAGTAATATTTGCATAAACAAAAAATGGATAAGGAGTATTTATTGTTCCTGTTGCATTCACCCACCAAGTTATAATTTGTGATTGTCCTTGATTCAAACTCAAATTATATGGATTAGTTACGTTTGTGTAAAATGGAACTGATGTTGAATTCATGGAAACGGTTCCACTTTTTCCACTTGTTAATAAAGTGAATGAAACTTTTCCTTGACTGATTCCTAAACCAACTGAATTATTTTGAATTAATCCCGCATTATAAGAACCACCGCCGCCACCACCATCTGCCTGGGGCGAACCAGTACAATTACTGCCAAAGCCTCCAGAATATCCACCGCCGCCGCCTCCTGCAATTGGCGATCCTCCCCCGCCGCCCCCAAATCCGCCATCACTTGCTTCATTAGTAAAACCTGACGCCCTTAAACC
>CAYLGX010000009.1:5733-18559 GCA_964383425.1 Candidatus Woesearchaeota archaeon | reverse complement strand
TAATTGAAGAAGAAGCTCTTTTACTAGAGCTCATGAAAATGGTTCAAAGACAATGCTTCAGTGAAAATAGAATGTCTATGGAAGAATACGAACAAGCAATGAGTCAGTATGAGTCTAAATTAAGTGAAACTGTTGAAGATAAAATAAGGGTAGAAACAAAGATTACTAATATACTAAAGATCAAAGGAAAGAAAATGGCGCTTGGTGAAGAAAAGAAAAGATTGCTTACTTTGATTATGGGCATACAAGATGACTATCTTAATAAAAATAAGATTGAAACAAGAATCTATGAGAATATGCTTAAGAGTTATTCTAGTAGATTGACTGAAGTCGATGAACAATTAGCATTTATGGAAGCTCAAGATGCTCTAAAGAAAGAGATGAGTATCCGCAAGATGTTTAAAGTTTAGAAATAAATTATTTTTTAAATAAACCAGTTGAACCGAATCCATCTGCGCCGCGAGTTGATTCGCTCAGTTCTGTAGCTTCTTCAATTTCCGCAGTGATAATTGGTTGAATTAATAATTGGGCGATTTTTTGTCCTTTTTTTATAGAATATTCTTCTTTTGAAGTATTGAATAGGACTATTTTGTATTCGCCCCTATAAGAATGTTCAATAACTCCACCCATTGTTTTTAATCCATTTTTTGCAGCGAGGCCAGATTTATCCCAAACTAAACAAACATATCCGCTTGGGAGCTCTATTGAAAGGCCAGTGGAAATTAGGGCTCGCTCACCTGCTTTGATATTTACATCTTCTATTGAGAATATTTCCATGCCCGCATCTCCTTCATGAGGATAGTACGGCAGAATTGCTTCAGGATGCAATTTCTTTACTTTAATTTTCAATTTATTATTTTCCATACATATGAATAGGTTATAATGTTTTTAAGGATTTCGTCATAAAATACGTTTAATAAGTTAAATAACTCATTAAATTTATGGAAAGGAATGTATTTGAAGAAATATTACGTAATCTTAAGGGAATAAATTATTTTTTTATTGGCGGACTCTCTGTAGCAATACATAGCGAGGGCAAAAGAATACCTGGCGATGTAGATATAGTGGTTCATGATAATGACATAAATAGATTTGCCAAATTAATGGGAACTAAGGCAAAACATCGAAAAATAGACAAAGAAACCTTTAAAGTAGAAGACTATGGATTTGTTGCACATTTTAAAGGTCAGGAAGTTGAAGTAACGACAGGTTATCCTAAAAAAAGAATGTATGAAAAAACATTTAATAAATTATTTGAGAAAAAAATTAAAAAAACTTACGAAGGATTAACTGTAGTTGTAGAGCCTATAGAAG
The DNA here is from genome assembly GCA_964383425.1 of Candidatus Woesearchaeota archaeon. Taxonomy (GTDB): domain Archaea; phylum Nanobdellota; class Nanobdellia; order Pacearchaeales; family GW2011-AR1; genus CAIPOI01. The sequence continues at coordinate 17,245 of CAYLGX010000009.1, read as the reverse complement.
AACTCTTAACTCAAAAAGCATATATGCATCGAGAAAAGGATATTGAAGACTTAGAAATTCTAAAAGGCATAAAATTTGATAAAAAGCTGCTTGTCCAATTAGCAAAAGATAAAGGTAATGCAGAAGAAATTGTAGATCTTTTAAAAAAAGTAGGTTATGATTTATAATTAAGCGTGTCTAGATATCCTACCTTCGTGTTTTAATCTTTCAACTTTTGTTTTGATCTGGTAGTATCTCAAACCTAAATGCTCTGCAATTTGATCATATGTTTGCTTTCCATAATTTCTCAAAAGATATCTTTCTTTTTCAGGATGATCTTCCCAGTGGATAATTACTCTTTTTTTAATTCCAGCGTTAAGTCTTTTATGTTGGATAGCCGAGCTTGTTCTGCCTACAAGTTTTTTTGCTATTTCGCTGTCAGTGCAATTTAATCCTTCTGAATTAATTAATGAGTTTTCCTCTTCTGAATAAGGGTCGTAATCTCTTCTAGAGATAGAAAGTTGCATTAAACGAGCCTGTTTATGGACACTATGTGGGGGAACATTTAATTGCCATGCGAGATATTTAACTCCGTTTCTAGCATTTTCTATGAGAAATTTTTTATCTTTATCTGAATAAAAGTGTCTTCCAACTTTAGTTTTTAAAATTTGAAAAACTTCTATTGGAAAATATCTTCCAATTCCTGCTTGAGTCTTAACTGCCCATAAATAAAATAAGCCCAGCTCATCTCCTTTTTTAGTGGAAGCAAGACTAACATAATCTGCTATAGTTACGGCTTTGTTTCCAGTAATATTTATTCTAAGTTCTTCTGCTATTTTTTCAAGTTCACTATTATCAAAGTTCATAGTTATTAGGATAAAATTAGCTTTAAAAGAATATCTGAAATTAATAATTAGCTAATAGCTTATTTAATTACTTTTTTTGATTAGCCAGCAGTTTATTTGCATTTCTTACCATCTGAAGTTCTTCATTAGTAGGAATAACAAATATTTTTATTTTTGATTTTTTAGAAGTAATCTCTATTTCATTCTTATTATTTTTTGCTTCATCAAGCTCTATTCCAAGAAACGCTAGTTTGTCAGCAGTATATTTTCGAATCATAGCATTATTTTCCCCAACTCCACCAGTAAAAACAATTGCATCTACGCCAGACATTGCAGCAACGTACGATCCTATTATCTGAACTAGTCTATAAAGATAAACTGCAAGTGCCCTTCGAGATTTTTCAGATTTTTCAAGACTACTTATCAAAACACGCATATCGCTAGTTTCTTCGCTTAACCCTTTAAGTCCGGACTCTTTATTTAGAATTTTACTTACTTGCTCAGGAGTTAATTTTAATTCAGTTAACATATGTAAAATTATACCTGGATCTATTGAACCGGCGCGCGTTCCCATAATGTTTCCATCAAGAGGAGTCATACCCATAGAAGTATCTACTGATTTTCCAGCTATTGTTGCACATACGCTAGCCCCATTTCCTAAATGGCAATTAATTATTCTTGCATCTTTTTTACCTATAAGTTTTAGTGCCTCATTTATTACATACTCATGGGAAGAACCATGAAAACCATATTTTCTTATTCCATGTTTTTGATAATAGGCATAAGGTAATCCGTAAAGATATGCTTCTTCAGGCAAGGTAGAATGAAAGGCAGTGTCAAATACTGCAATTTGCGGAATATTGGCTAAAAGTTCTTGCATTAACTCTATTCCCTCAATATTTGGAGGATTATGCAAGGGGGCTAGGGGTATAAGTTTTTTTAATTCAATCATCATTTTTGGAGTAATTATAGCTGTTTCCTTAAATTTTTCTCCACCATGAACTACTCTGTGAATTACCTTTGTTAATCCTTTTATAAAATTATTTTCTTTAAGAACCGATATAATTTTTTCAAATGCTTCTCTATGGTTTTTAATAGGTAGCGCAACTTGTGTTTTTTCGCCATTCTCATTTTTCAATCTTAAATTTGAATTAGCATTACCTATTTCTTCAACCATTCCAGAAAGAAGAGTTTTTTCGGTTTTATCATCAAATACTTGAAACTTTACTGAGCTCGAACCCGCGTTTATGACTAGTGATTTCATAACTACCACAGAAAGTATGGCTTTAAAAGAATATCTAAAAAATAAGCCCTAACCAACATTTAAAAATCAAAATACTTATTACTAGGTATGGAAGAAAATCAATCAATTCGCCAGCCAATTGTAACTGTAGCTGGCCATGTAGATCACGGAAAGACAAGTATACTGGATAGTATTAGGGGGACATGCGTTTATGACACTGAAGCCGGAGGAATTACTCAGAAAATTTCATTTACAAGTTTTCCAATTGAGAGGATAATTAAGCGATGCCCTCAGATTGCAAAAAATAACTCTAAACTTGATATTCCGGGTTTTCTTTTTATTGATACTCCTGGACATGCTGCTTTTTCAAATCTTAGAAAAAGAGGCGGAGCACTTGCAGATTTAGCTATTTTGGTAATTGATATAAGTGAGGGAATAATGCCGCAAACAGCAGAAGTTATGAATATCTTAAAGTTAAATAAAACTCCATTCGTTATTGCATTAAACAAAGTTGATAAAATTTCTGGGTGGAGAAAACAATCAGAAAATATATTCGAATCTTTAAATTTACAATCCGTTAATACTAAAAATGATTATATTGAAAAATTATTAACTCTAGAAGGATCACTGCACAGTCATGGGTTTAACGCACTTCCTTATTATGAGATAACTGATTTTACTAAAAATCTAGCAATGGTTCCATGCAGCGCAAGAACTGGAGAAGGAATAGCAGAATTAATTATGACTTTATGCGGACTTAGCCAGAAATTTCTTAAAGAAAGACTGGTGCTTGGAAAAGAAGCAAAAGGAGTAGTTCTAGAAGTTAAAAAAGAAAAAACAATTAACTATATGGAAGCAATTCTCTATGACGGAGAATTAAATTCAATAGAAGAAATAGCTATTGGCAGTTTTGGTGAGCCCATTATCGGAAAAATAAGGATCTTAGAAGAAATTGTTCCAATTTCTTGCAAGTTTAAAACTGCTAAAAAAGTAACTGCCGCTACAGGCATACGAATTCAATTAGCAGATCCACAAGATGTTATGCCTGGGATGCCATTTCAAACTTTTCACGGAAATAAAGCAGATATAGTTAAAGAATTTAAAAAATTAATCACAGAGAAAATTCAAGTGGACGATGACGGAATCGTAGTTAAGGCAGATTCACTTGGAAGTCTTGAAGCCCTAATTGTACTTCTTAAGGAAGCAGGAATAAAAATATGCAAGGCAGGAATAGGAAATATCGATAAAAGAGACGTAATTTCTGCAAATACTAATCTTCAAAAAAATGAACTAGATGCAATTATTTTAGGATTTAATGTTGCCCAAGAAGAAGATATAAAAGAAGTTATGAATGAAAAAATTAAAATATTCCAGGAAGATGTAGTTTACAAATTAATTGAAAAAGTTCAAGAATATCGTCATCAAAAAAGAATGGAAATTGAAAGAGCACAACTATTGAAGCTATCTCCAGTAGTTAGACTTAAGATATTACATAATTTCGTTTTTAGAAATTCAAATCCTGCTGTTTTTGGAATTAAAGTTGAAGCAGGAAGACTAAGGTCAAGATGTACTTTAATGAATGAACAAGGCGAAGAAATTAGCGATGTTAAAAATATTCAGGCAGATAAGGAAGCAGTAGATGAAGCAAATACTGGCATGGAAGTTGCGATTAGTTTACCTGGAGTTAACTTCGAAAGACAGCTTAAAGAAACCGAATACCTATATTCAGATATATCTGAAAATCAATTTAGGGAATTTAAGAGAAATAAAGATTTACTTTCTCGCGAAGAAATAGATGTCTTGCAAAAAATTGCTCAGATCAGGCGAGGCAAGAATCCGACTTGGGGCGTTTAGTCTTTTTTATTAACCAACTATCAAAATCTATAAGGTATAACTTTTCTTCTTGCTCGTTCCAAATACAATTGTGCAGACCCGGATCAAAAGGCTCAAATCCTAATTTTACGCAGTGCCCTATTTGTTTTTCAAGTGCATCTTCTACAATCTCCCTAGTTTTTCCGCTAGTTTGATCGCCACAAGTTCCGTGTAGTCTTTGCATTATAAGGCCAACTCCGTATTCATCTAAGTGTTTATCTTGATGAAATCTAAATATGCCTAGAGGTCTTGGCACGGGAAGTTGTGCTTCATACAATGCTAACTGGATTTGATATTCATGATTTAAATAATAAGATGGTGAAACTGGGACCTTGGCAACATAATTTTGAGATAATGCTAACACTGTGCTATTGTCTGTAGAACCAATGACTTTTATTTGTTCCACTACGTTTTTAAAAACTTCGTATCTTTGCGGGTATTCTTCAAAGTTCATATTAATAATATTCAGAATAAGTCTGAGGGCTAACACCTCTAGTAAATAAAATTTATCTGAATTTTTAAAGTTATCCTTTGAAGTATATTTTTAGCTACCATTTTGTTTATAAGAGTATTTTTGTCATATTTTATATGGGCGCACCACACGATGCTTTCGTTCCAGCAGCCATTTTACTTGAAAATCCAGGAATAACTCTAGAAGAATTTGATGAAAGACTTAGGAGTGTTGGGCCATTTTACAAGCAACATACTTCTCCATTTGGCAGAAATTCATTAATATTTAATTTAAACCCTTATCGGACGGGAGTACTTCCTATATTAAGAGATATCCTCAGAGTTGAATCTGATTTAAGAGTAATTGAACCAATTAAAAAAGATAGATGGAGTATACCTTCCTTAGAAGCCGTTCCTACGCCCGGTATGCAAAGCTGGCTATCTCCGACATATAATGTAAATAAATATTTAGGAACAAGGCAAGGAGAAATTGAAACTCGAGAAGGTGCAGATTACGGAGATTACAAAGAAGGCAAAGAAATCTGTTGGGGTCTTGAGCAGAAAAATTATTTTTGCTTGAATGGAACGCTACAAGAAGATCACAAGGGGATGGATCGGAAGAATACATTTAGAATAGAAGAAATAATTTCCAGGACTATAAAACAAATAGGCGCACAACAAGTTCCACAAGCCAAATTAAAGTTAACAAGAACTATTCCAGTATACCAACAAGAAACATTTGAAACTTTGGGAGACTTGACAAAAAATTATCCTAAATTTTCCCCCGCAAGATTATTTAATTTAGGGCAAGAAAGGGGAAGGCTGTATGTTGGCCATCCATTTGGAATTTTTCTTAGATGGTTTAAAAAAAGCCAAGGTTACTATCTAGATACAAAGCATCTTTTAGAAATGGAAAAATTATCCCATGATAAAATAAGCCCCGATTCAATTTATACTTCGATAATATTAACTGCAGAAGCAATTAAACATAAAGAATGGGAAATGGTCTCTTATGCTAGCGGAGATGAAAGAGATGGGATACTTGCACAGTTTTTAATGGCACATCCAGATTCAAAAATCAGACATGATAATCAGTTAATACAATTTTGGGATTCTAAAAATGCGTTAGACAATGGTTTAACAAATAGTCAGTGGCTTGCAAATCGAGGAATAGAACAGTGGAGAAGAGGATTAACTTGCGAGCAATCAAAAAAAGAATTTGAACTTATTTGTGGGGCTGCACCAGCACAAATAAGGAGCATGAACCAGAGAAGAAAGCGAGATGCAGAAAGTATGAACGAAATAAAATTTAAAAAAAATAGTAAAGAAATACCATTTTAAATAATAAAATGGAATTGTCTAGCAAATTTAATTTTAAGATGTGTACTAAAAATTATTATGCCTGCTCGAAAAATATGGGCCTTAGTGTAGCAGAAAAAATTTATCTATTTGAGCACAAAAAGCTTTATATAGTGTAATATGTACACTATATTAGTGTATTAAAGACACTAAGTAAATAAACAATTAACCTATAAAACAAACGAACATAAAAAATCAAACGAAACCCTTCGGGTTGTTGTTAGATGATTTTTTAGATTCAGAAATTATAAATTTCTGACTGTTCGTTTTGTCTTAAAATAAACAACAAAACAAACACAATGACAAACAAAATAGCATTATATGAAACAGACATACAAAATGACTTTAGCTTTAGAGATGGAGCTTTATTTGTAAGAGCAAATAAAGTCAGACAAGCTTTGCCATATGGTGCCGAAGAAAAACTTCCAAATATTTTTGCATTGCACGGTTATGCTGAAAAAAATGGTTGGCTAGTTCTAGGTTCTGCAGATAGACATTTCTATGAAGACGCAGAACTTGTTAGAAATGCTGGCGGAGTTTTTGATGATCATTGTATGAATGGTACAAAAGGACAACTTCGTCTTAAGGAACTTGAGCCTCAGAAAGATATCTATATCCGAAGAAAAGACGGACCTTATCTAGGAATTAGGACTTATACTAAACAAGAACTAGATACTTATCTTGATGTTGCAAAAAAAGGAATGCAGTTAATTTTCGAGAAACAAAATTATGATGTTGCCACAAATCCAAATTTTGAAGCTACTATGAAACTAGCTTTAGAAAATGGTTTAGACAAGATTGTAGTAAATGGTTTTGCAACTGACTATTGTGTTAAAGCGGCAGTTTTAGCTATGGCAAAAGTAAGGGATCAATACAAGAAAGAATTAGGATTATATGTAGTCACAGATGGCATTGAAGCAGTAGACATAAATTTTCAAGGTCAAGTAGATCCAGACTTTGGAAAAAAAGCACTTGAAGACATGGTAAATGTCGGAGCCAAGTTAGTTACAACTAAACAAGTTCTCGGGGGAGAAATATAAAAAACAAAAAAACAAAATATAAAAAATCAACGAAACCTTTGGTTGGTGTAGGATGATTTTTTAAATTCAGAAAATAAAATTTTCTGACTTTTATTTTTTAAATATAAACAAATAAAAAACAAAATGGAACAAAATTTACCTTTAGCACAAAACGAAAAACAAAAAGCCTACTGGCGTAAGCTTATGCCGGTAAACAGGCCAGCAACTTCTGATACTTACAAAAGAAGTATGTCTGGCTCAAGTGATTTATTTGCAGATAGTTTTTCATGTTACAGTCTTGCAGCGAGACTCCCTATGAAGGAAGAAGGGGTAAATGGTCGTTATATCACTGCAGGAATTGAAAAAATGCTTTATCCTTGGTTTATGGAGGCAGTGACACGAGAAGAAGTTGAAGAAGCTAAAGAATTTTTTACTAAAAGGGCAGCTGTAAAGAAATTTCCAGAAAAAGCATGGGAAGCAGTACTCGATAATGGCGGATTTATGCCAATAGATATCTACGGATTACCTGGCGGACAGACATTTTTAGTTAAGGACGGAAAATATGTTCCAATAATGAGCATTGAAGGAAATGGGGCGTTAGTTACTCATCTAGAACCGCATCTTGAAAACATGTTTGCACCCTTAATACATGCAACTAAAGCTAGATTATTCTATGAGGCGGTTGGAGATCAATTTGCAGAGTTCGGTTTGCGAGCAGATCAAAATGTAAATAATCATGTAGCTTTGCCCCTATCTTTATATGTTGGCGGAGGATTCAAATTAACTTCTGATGATCAAGCAACATTTCTATTTCCCGAATATTTAAAAGATATTGGAACAGTAGGTCACGAATTTATAATGGCTTACCAAAAAAAAGGAATGACTTTAGAAGAAGCACAAGAGAGAGCATTTGAAGATTTTGTAAGTGAAAATCAAAGAAGTGCGCTTCTTCCAGATGTGATTAATACTGTGAACTCTGGATTACCAGCAATTCTTAGACTTGTAAAAAAATATGAAAATACAGGAAAAATAATTATTCCTAGGTTTGATTCAGGGGATGTAGTTGGACAATGTGTTATTTGGAAAAATATGACTCTAGCAGCAGGAGTTGAAGAAACTCAAATGGTAGTTGAAGATGGTTATACTCCAAAAAAAGGAAGAGAAACAAAAAGAAGATACGCAGAGGCAGGATTTAATCCAAAAGATATTATTGTTGGGGCCGGAGGATACTTCCAAGATGGTTGTACAAGAGATGTTGCATCATTAGTAGACAAAAGAAGTGCAACAGAACACGAAGGGGTTTTAGAAAGTTCTATGAAATTTTCTGATAGCCCTGGAAAATCTTCAATTCCAGGTCAAATAAGAATTTACGAAAGAGATAGTACTCTTATTGTAGCTCAAGCTAATGAAGATATAGATGGAAAATTAGTTTCTGTAAAATTAGTTGAAAACGGAAGAATAGTTTATCCTGAAAATTTAGAAATACAAAGGCAAAGAGCAGAACGAACTTGGAATCAATATACTAACATAGAATACAGCCCAGAAACTCAAAAAGTAATTAATGAAAGAACTATTGAATTAAAACAAGTGCTAGAAAGAACTGGAGTTAAAAAATGACAGACTACAAAAGAATAAAGTTAGCAAAAATGAATCCCGAATTAGTAATACAAGAAATTGGAGATTTCTTAGTCAGAGAAATAGCCGGAGAAGGAAGATGCGGAGGAGTTTTGGGACTTAGCGGAGGAGTTGATTCTACTACTACTGCGGCTATTACAAAAAGAGCTTTTGACAGATATAATCTTGAAAATCCATTAAAAACAAAATTAGAATTAGTGGGATATCTCCTCCCTTCTAAATTAAATCAAAAAGAAGATGAAGAAGATGGAAGAAGTGTTGCAGAAAGGCTGGGTGTAAGATACAAACTAATCAATATTCAGCCACTTGTAGAGGCAAAAAATCTAGTTCAGCCAGATGTAATGGCAAGTCAATTTCATAAGGGAAATCAAATTTCAGAACTACGAGCAGGAGTACTACATGGACAAGCAGCACTTGAAAATAAAATTGTTTTAGGAACTGGAAATAAAGATGAAGATTTCGGAGTAGGTTACTACACTTTATTTGGTGACGGGGCAGTTAGAGTTTCTCCACTAGGTATGCTTCCAAAAAGATTAGTTAGACAGTTAGCAGAACATATGGGATTTTCAGATTTAGCATATAGAGTTTCATCTCCAGGACTTGAACCTGGTCAAACTGCTTTTAAGGATTTAGGATACAAATATGAAACAGTTGTAGAACTTTATGCTAACGGGATTGAAAATGGATTTTCAAGAGAAGAATTACTTGTTCATCCGCAATTAATAGCGGAAGCACAAAAAAATATAAATGAGTATGAAAAAGCATTCGGATTTAAAAAATTCAATAACTCTCAAGAATTAATTAGGGATATTGAAAGAAGAAATAAATCTGCTATTGGTAAAGCTAGAGTTTTATCTCCGCCAATGGCTAAAATAACTTTGGAGTATGACTAACATGACCGAACAAGAATACAAAAATCCTGCTGCCACTGCGACTATGGTTCTAGTTAGAGAGAATACTAGATTTTTTGAAGGAATGCTAAGAAATTATAGCACTGAAATTCTCCTAGTCCAAAGAAAACATGAGCCTTACGCAGGTATGTGGGCGTTGCCTGGGGGATTTCTTAATTGTGATAAGGAATGTTTGGAAACCGCTGCAGTACGAGAACTGAAGGAAGAAACTTCACTTGATGCAAAAAAAGAAGACTTAGAATTAATTTGTGTGAACTCTGATCCCAAAAGAGATCCACGTGGCCATGTTATTGATCATGTCTATTTTGTTAAAAAATATACAGGCATACCTACGGCGGCAGATGACGCAAAAGAACTAAAATATTTTCCATTAGACGCCCTTCCAGCACTTGCTTTTGATCATAAAGAAAGTATTGATAAATATAAACTTTGGAGGAGAATATATGACTAATAAATACTTCAAAGACTGGAATTTATTTGAAAAATTATGGCTTTTAATTTTTACTGTTGTAAACATCTATTTATTTTTTGCCTGGCATGATACTCTTGTAGGATTAACTGCTTCATTAACAGGAATGCTTTGCGTAGTTTTAACTGCAAAAGGAAAAATAAGTAGTTTTTACTGGGGATTAATTAATATTTTAACTTATTCCTATGTAGCTTTTGGTAGCGCATATTACGGAGACGTTATGCTTAATATGCTGTACTTCTTGCCTATGACTTTTGTAGGAATTTATTTTTGGAGCAGAAATTCTAAGAATAAAGAAGAAAATAAAACTGTTATTGTAAGAAGTTTAAGCTGGAAAGCTAAACTGGTTTGGTTTACTTGCTCACTTATAGCATTATACTTGCTAGGTTTATTTTTAAGATGGATCGGCGGAACTTTGCCCTTCGTAGACTCAACTACTACTATCTTTTCGATAATAGCAACCATCTTGCTTAACAAAAGATATACTGATCAATGGTTTTATTGGATAATGGTAGATATTTGGTCTATTGTGATGTGGGTATTTATTTTCCTAAGAGATGGAAATCAAGTAAGTATGCTAGTTATGTGGAGTGCATTTTTAGTAAATGCAGTTTACGGTTATTATAACTGGAGAAAACTTGAAAAACAACAAAATGGAAACTAAAAAAACAGTTGGATTCATAGGCGGAAAATTTTTACCATTTCATATGGGGCATACCTATGCAATACTTGCTGCGTCTAATAACGTAGATGAACTGTATGTGGTACTTTCCTCTTCTAAAAATAGAGACAAGGAGTTATGCGAGCGAGACGGAATAAAATACATTCCTGCGCAAGTCCGACTTTCTTGGTTAGGGCATGCTTTTAATGATTTAGAAAACATAAAAATAATTCATATAGAAGATGATCAGTGGGATAGTAATTATAACTGGGAACAAGGGGCAAATCTGATTAAAGCTGCAATAGCTAAACCAATAGATTTTGTTTTTAGTTCTGAGAATGATTATGAAAAACATTTCAGGAAGTATTATCCTAGTGCAAAACATGTAGTTATCGATAATGGGCGAGAAATAGTTCCAATATCTGCAACAGATATGCGAAAAAATATTTATGGAAATTGGGATAAACTTCCGCTCTATGTTAGACCCTATTTCGTTAAGAAAGTAGTTTTGATAGGAACAGAAAGTTGCGGAAAAACAACATTAACAAAAAAATTAGCTAAATTTTACAATACTAATTTAGTCAAAGAAGTGGGCAGAGATTATTGCGATAAATATGGTAATCAATTAACTCCCGAAATGTTTGGGCCAATTGCAATGGAGCATTTTTTATTACAACAGAAAAAAGCAGAAGAAAGTAATAAAATTCTTTTTGTAGATAGCGATGCAGTGATTACGCAATATTATCTAGATATGTATTTTAATGGTAAGTCTTCTCCACTTCTTGAAGAAATAATCAAACTTCAAAATTATGATTTGGCATTATACTTAGAACCTGATGTAAAATGGGTGGATGACGGAACAAGGTTTGCTGGAGAAGATGCAGTGAGAAAAGCTAATAATGAAAAACTAAAGAAAATGTATGCAGAACGAGGAATACCTCTTTTGTCCATTAGTGGAAACTACGACGCCCGGTTTAATAAATCAAGAGAAGCTATTGATGCTTTGTTTAGGAGAAAATAATATGTTTGATCATATTCCATATAAAAGACCACTTGTAATTGGAACCGG
>CAYLGX010000009.1:385-5723 GCA_964383425.1 Candidatus Woesearchaeota archaeon | reverse complement strand
GGAGGTAATGATCTTGTTAGTGCATGCCTTGTAGTTGCAGAACTCCATAGCAAAGGAATAGCTGCCGATGTTGGAGGATTATGCAGTCCGGGGGCGGTGCATACTTACACTGGTCAAGAAGAACAGCCAGTTAATATTGTAACTAGCTATGCTAATAGATATATTTTATCTAAAAAAATTAAAAAAATAAATTTTATTGATCCATTAGTTCCTAATTTACTCGAGCGTGAAGGTATTTTCTCAAGAGTTTATAATTTTAGTTTAAAACATGGAACTGCAAGGTTAATTGAGGATTTAGAATCACTAGCTAAAGAAAGAGGATATGATAGAATAATTGCAGTAGATGTTGGTGGAGATATTTTGGCAAGGGGAAAAAAAGATCCAACTATCCTGTCTCCATTAATGGACTTTAGTATGCTCTATGCCCTAGGGCAGTTATCTGTTCCATCAACACTAATTGAATTTGGTTTACAAACAGATGGAGAACTTAGACCCGATGGATGTGCAGAAATACTAGCAGAAGCAAGAAGTAATGGAATAATGCTTAACGAAAGTGAAATAAAACTCTCAGATCCTGCAGTAGAAGTATTTCAAAGAATATACGCAGGAGTAGACAAAACTAGAAGTGGCCATACTGCAGTAATGACTCTTAAAACACTTGCAGCTTCGCAAGATTTACATGAGGATTATAGATTCAAAGTTCAAGTTCTTGATAAAATAGTTACTCACAGTTTTCCTTTGACTCTAGAATCTAAATATTTTGGAAAAGTTTTTACTATGGATTTAAAAAAGTTAGCAGAAAGTAGAGCGTTAGCATTTCCATATGAAAATACTTTAGAATTATTTTTGAAAACTAAAAAAATAGTAGATACTAAAAATGAAATGGATGGTCTTTATTACGCGGATCAAGATAATTTAGTTTGGTTGGCTCTTATTTGTCCGCAAATTGCTGGCCAAGAAAGGCGCGAATTAATTAACTATGGTCTGGATAATTTAGACAGTCATGGAGATACTGCTATTTTATGGAAAAAAGATGACGGAGTAAGACTAAAAAGATTTGTTCGCGAGGTAGATGAATTTCTAGTTACTTCAGATTCAAATGAAAAAACAAATAATCTTTGTGATAAAATAAATATTATGCTAAGTTAACATGGCAAATCCAAAAATACTCATTGTACGAAAAATGTCTGCACTGGAATATTACTACCAGGGTAAGCATTCTAGCGAAGCTATTGTTCAAAGTGATAAAAAGCATAATCGCAGCCTAAAGCAAATAGAAAGAATTATTAAAAAAGCAGGCAATGAATATAAAATAGTGACTCGTAGAGAACTTTCCGAAGAATTAATAGCTAGTTACGATAGTGTTATTTCTGCAGGCGGAGACGGAACAGTTATTGCAACTGCTTTTCATAATAAACAAACTCCTCAACTTAATCTTAAAACTGACTCTCGTAGCATTGGAGCTTTATGCCAAGAAAATACTGCACTTGCTCTCAAAAATTTTTTATCTGGAAATTATTCTTTAGAAACTTGGACAAGGCAAGATGTTTATTTAGATGGAAAGTTAATTGGCCGAGCTTCAAATGAAGTTTGTATTGGCGAGGGATTAAAATTTTCCAAACTTGCAAAATATGATTTAGATTTTTGCGATCATGATCTAGGTTTAACTACAAGAGAAAGTCAGAGTGGTTCTGGTCTAATCATTGTAACTGGAACCGGCTCCACAGGATGGCCTGCTGCATTTAAACCATTCTCTAGAAATAGCAAATATTTTGAATTTAGAACTTTGCTCCCGCATACGGGAAGTATACCGCATGGAAGGGCAGATAATATTACAATAGACTACCGTGGTCACGAGGGTAAATTTGCAATAGATACAGTTGAATATGATTTACCGCGCGACTCTCAACTTGAGATACAGCTAAGTAAATATTCTTTGCCGGTAATAGTGGCAAATGCAAAATGAAAATAGCAGTTCTAGGCGGAAGTTTTAATCCAGTACATAATGGGCATTTAGAAATAGTTTACAATTTAATTGATAGCAAATTAGTTGATGAAGTTTTAATGATTCCATGCGGTAATCATGCATTTGGAAAAGAACTTTTGAGCGGCAAGGAGAGAATTGATTTGATGAAATTAGCAGTTGGAAATAATCCATTAGTAAAAATTTCAGATATGGAAATAGCTAGTCCTGAGAAGAGTTATACTGCTAATACCTTAAGAAAATTAAAAGAGAATGGCAAAGATAATTATGTTTTGGTTATAGGTGCAGATAATATTGCCAGTTTTGATAAGTGGCATAACTGGACTTATTTGCGAGATAATTTTGAATTTATTGTAGCTAGAAGGCCGGGTTGTAATTTTGAAAATGATGATGGTTTGAAAATAAAATATGTAATCAATATGAATAACGAGGCTTCTTCTAGTGAAATTCGAAAGAGAGTAGCTAGTAGTTTATCTCTAGAAGGATTAGTTCCTAGTGCTGTCGAAGATTACATTAAAAAAAATGGACTTTACTTAAAATGAAATATGTTAGGTGTCCAGAAATATATTTTGGAAATGAAAAAAGTTTATTTTTGGCTGGTGGAATTTCAGAATGCAGAGATTGGCAAATCGATTTAATAAAAATGCTAAAAAATGAAGACTTGGTTTTGATAAATCCGAAGAGGGAGTTTTACGATTTAAATGATTCGGAGCTAGAAGATCAACAAATAGTTTGGGAATATAATCATATAAAACAAGCTTCAGCTGTTTCTTTTTGGTTTCCAAATGAAACACTTTGTCCAATTACTCTATACGAACTAGGGAAATGTACTCAATTTTCTAAACCTCTATTTATTGGAATGGATCAAAAGTATGGCAGAAAAAATAATTTGGAAATTCAATTAAGACTTGAATTACCGCAAATTAAAATAGTTTATTCTTTAGAAGATTTAGCAAAGCAAATTAAAGTTTGGTCTAGAAATAATTAAAATCCGCCGCCAGTACTAGATCCGCCGCCACCAAAACCGCCACCGCTAGAGAATCCACCGCTGCTAGAGCTGGAAGAATAATCATGACTTGAAGAGCTACTAGAAGAATGATATGTTTCAGTTGGTTTGAAATGTTGATTATTTCCTATTTGACTATCCACTGTGCTTGTAGAATATTTTCCAAGTAAATATCCAGTTAAAACTGAGTGTATATCAAAACTACTATCAAATACTGACCTTCTTGATTCATAATCCTTAGAAGTAAAATTTCGTTCTATTGTCCGTAAGCCCTCTACCTTTTTTTGTATTTCTGCTTGTTTTCTTTTCATTTGATTTATTTTTTCTTTCTCTGCTTCGAACTGGGCTGAAATATATTCTATTTTTTCAACAATACCGTCATCTTCTTTTCCAGGAGTTTTTCTTGCTCTTTCTTTTAATTCACTTAAAGTTTCTCCGCTAAGATAATCTCGCAGTTTTTTTATTGCAGCCGAATGATAAGCTCCTTTTTTGTCATCGATTTGAGCAATTTCAGTTCTGTATTTTGTAAAATCTGCATCTATGCTTGCTATGGAACTTTCAATCTCGCCCCTAGTTTGTTCCATTAATTTGCATTCCTCTATTACTGGGAAAAGTTTATATTTATCAGCAGTGTCTTTTTCTAATTTTTGCATTCCCATTTTTAATTCGGCCACTTGTTTTGTTTCAGTCGCTATTTCTTCGCTTATTCTTTGAGGCATAGCTTTAAGGAATTCATAGTTTTGAATATTTTCACCATAATTAACAACCTTAGCAACAAAGCTATCTAGTATCCTAGTAAGATTATTGCCTTGTTGTTCACTAGTGCCGAACTTTCTTCTAGCTAAATACATGAATAGATTATTTGATTCATACGCACTTAGTTTAGTTTTAGCTTCTTTTTGGAATGTTTCTGCCCTTATTTCATCTTGTTTGAGTCTCTGTGTTGCAAATTTATTTTTTTCATCTAGTTCTACATAAGTAGGATTTTTTGATAAATCTCTTTTGACCTGTAATGTTAATTGCGTTCTAGTTTCGCTAGTTTCATCAAGTTCGATAGTAACTTTTCTAAGTCTTGCTTGAAGTTTACCTCTTTGGGTAGTGGAATCTTCAACTAACTCTTCTAGTTCAACTCTTCGTTTATTTTTACTATCAAAAATTCTTTGAACTTCGGCTTTTGCTTCTACTATAGTATCTTTTACAGCACGAGCTTCCATTTCCGGAAGATAAACTAAGGCTAATTGTAAATAACTTTCTTCTTGCTGTACTGAAAGAACTCTCGTAGAGGATTGTGCTGTTTGTATTTTTTTTCCAATTTCACTACTTTGATTTTCTACCTCTCTAACTTTTCCTTGAATTTCATCGTAAATTTCACTTCCGGTCGTCATTCTGATGGTCTCCTCCAATTATTTTCTTCACGAGTTAATTGACCCATATCGCGCGTGTAGTTGCCTTTATTGTCTTTTATGAGCATAGTTACGCTAAGATATCCTTTCTTTTTTTTACCAAGATATTTATTATCTAAATTTCCACAATTACTGTTGTCTAATACTCCATTATCCATTTTATCTCCTTTAATTCTTAAATAAACCTCATGCGGAACTCCTTCTCCCCAGATGGTTACATTATCAATAGCTCCGCCCTCTATATTTTTTTTCCGCACATTAACTTCTTCTCCGCGAGTATTTACTGCATGAGCAACAATATAAAAACGTTTTCCTTCAGGGTCATTATCATCATTATTTCTAGGAGGATGATCATTTTCTTTTCTCCACAGTCCAGTTCGCAATCCTTGTCGAGTTACAGGTTCAATAGTATATTCTTGTGTTAAATTTTCATTTATATCTTTTAATTCTGAAGTTGAAGTTCTAAGGCTTGCTACATCAGCTAATTGTATATAGCTGTCTAGTTCTCTTTTTATTGCGCTTATTCTTTGTTTCGCACTGTCTTCTAGGGCTATTTGTTCGGCAGAGTTATATAATTGCGCTGATTGTTGTACTAGGTGAGTGTAGTCTTTGCAATCTACTGCTACTTGTGATAATCCTCTTGTAGCATTTTTAGCTTCCTCAAGTTGTCGGTTAAGGATACTTTGTCTTCCTTGTTCATATAATTTTTCTGCTTTTGCTAAAAGGGGTTTAGCCGGACTAATTATTTTAACTGAACTGATTAAATTTTCTAAACTTTTTCCTGTTTCATTATACTGTTCTTGTCTAACAAGATAATTTCTTGCATTTTCAAGTGAAGTTTTAGCAGAAGTAATTTTTTCTTTAACCGGATTTAAATCTTTTTCAGCAACTTCATAATTTTTCTGATCAACTCCTTTTACTGCATCGCCGGCTGGTCCGTATATC
>CAYLGX010000009.1:0-375 GCA_964383425.1 Candidatus Woesearchaeota archaeon | reverse complement strand
TATATCTCAAAAAATGGATTAGTTTCATCTAGCTTTATTTTAGTTTTGTCTAGTTCATTTTTAAAATTTTGTGTTTCTTCTGCAGGCAATTGTTCGACAAAAGAAGAATTGGCTACTAGTATTGCAGAAGAATTAATTTCTCTTGTTTGTTCAAATGCGGTTTTTACAGCGGATTCTACTCCTCTTTCTAATCCGGAGTTATAGGCTCCTATTCCGTACTCTACACCCTTAACCGCAATAACCCCCGCAGTTATCCATGCAAGTGCTGGAAGAATTATTTTTTTAGTAATCGCTTCCCGATTAATATAGGTTCTTGCAAGTTTAGTAGATAAACTATCGGTCGGTGCTTTAAATTCCCATTTTTTAGAATAATAA
>CAYLGX010000008.1:0-18776 GCA_964383425.1 Candidatus Woesearchaeota archaeon | reverse complement strand
AGAGTAACTCTTAGAAAGACTAGTGGAATTAAGGACTGGCGCAGTTTTATCTATGCCAAAAAATATTAATTGACTTGAATTAAAATTTCCAAGAGTATCATTACAATAGAAAGTAACATTATAACTCGAGTTAGTATCACTAACCGCTATACTGGAATTTATAAAAAAGAAATAAGTTGAATTTAAAGAATTCATAGTGACATTAACTTGATTGTTTAATGAAAAGCTACAGCTCCCAGAAAAATCAAGAGTTACATTAAATCTGGCCGCGTTATACCAAGTGTTATTTAATGGAGAGATTACATTCAAACTAGAAAGACTATTTTTTAAAGTAATATTTCTAGTCAAGGTAGAATTAGAATTTCCCCAAATATCATAAGCTGTTGCATTAAAAAAATAAGTTCCATCAGCAAGATTTGTAAAATTAATAGTCAAGTTATTTGCCGTAGTGCTTGTAAAATTAACCAAAGTAGTAGAATTATACAAACCAATACTTAAATTCTTAAAACCCAAATCAGAAGCACTAATATTTATATAAATATTATTTCTCTTTAAAGTTAATCCGGAATTATCTGTTGAAGAACTGTAATTGATAGAGGGCATTTCCAAATAATCAATTGCCGAATAAACATCTATTCTGGAAAAATTTAATCCAGAAGCAGAATCCGGAATTCTTTTACCTGTTATATTAAAAATATTTTCTATCTGTTTGGGAGTTTTTGCCCTGCTAGTTAAATAAAGATATTCATTAACTATAGCGAAAGCTCCAGCCACATGAGGCGCGGCCATACTCGTTCCAGAATCAAGTTGATATCCCCCGCTATTCCAAGTAGAATCAATACTGGAACCAGGAGCCAATAATTTTAACATCCAGTTGCGGTCCGAATAGGGGGCAATAACATCAGATTTATCTGTTGCTCCAACAGGAATAGCATTTTGTATACATGCGGGTGAAGAAATACCTACAATAGGATACTCGTTACCTGCAGCAACAACAACGGAGATATTCTTGGCTACTGCCGCATTTATCGCAGCCGCAGTTAAAGAATCAGAAGAATCACAATAATTATTATATCCCAAACCGTCACCTAAACTCATACTAATTACAGAGATATTATATTTCTCGGAGATATTTGTACAAAATTCAATCCCTGCAAGTACATCTGAATTCCAACCAGATCCCACACCATCTAATACCTTGGCAGAAACAATTTTCGCACCAGGGGAAACTCCATTAATAACTCCGTCAGCAGCCACTATTCCGGAGACATGCGTACCATGGCCGTGGTCATCCATAGGATCTCCGGTATTATTAACAAAATTCCAACCATAAATTACCTTGGGGCAAGCACTCCAGTTATAAGTATTATTAGTAGTCCCATTTCTTATTTGATCAATATAAAATCCATAATCATTAGTATAAGTATCACTAAAAAGTCGAACATAAATAGTGTCACCTAAAGCCACCGGGGTCCACATATCTCTAATTGTCCCATTTATTCCATGATATCTTGCAATTTCAGTCATGTTGGAATCATAAATAATAATTCGGTCATAAGAATCCTCGCCTAAAACCTGGCCCTGATATTCCAAACTAATATTCACAAAATGAACTGCTATTTTTGAAAATCCCGTATAATTTATTTTCCAGATATGATCAAAATTATTGGCATACGGGTGGGCGGATTGAAGAAGATAGCTAACATTTGCTCCGCTTAAACTTAAATTATTTAGTTGACAAGCGCCCAAATCAACATGACTATAATTAACTCCCGTATCGATAACACAAACTGTTTGACCTTTCCCAGTAAGGTTCAAACCATTAACCTTTAATGGCCAAGTAACCGTGGCATTAATTAAAGGAACGGATTGTTGCAAAAATGCCTGAACTTTTTTATCAAGATATATTTTTTCTACATTATTATCTATAGATAATGTTTCTATCTCCTTCTTAGTAAGCGTGGCAGAAAATCCATTAAAAGAAGTAAAATCTCGTTTAACTTTATTTTTACCAATAGAGTTAACAGCTGCAGATTTGATTAATTTTTTTTCTTTAGAAGTAGAAACTAACGAGTCTTTAAGCATAACAATAACCCTTGCTTCATTTTTATTACTTAATTCAGAATAAATCTTAGATTCTACTTTATTTTCAGATTTAGCCGCACTAGTTAAAAAAAGCGAAGAAACTACAATAAAAATAACAAAAATTATGCCAATTAAATTTAATTTTTTCATTTTAATTAACTAAACTAGCCCCACATTTTCCATTACTGCATAAACATTTTCCCTGACCGCAATCAAGTGTTGCGGGCTTACAATCCATAGTGCATGCAATTTTGTTACAAATAGGAGCATTACTTGCAGAAACACAAGAAGTCGGATGACAGCAACTAGCAGGAACACAGTCAGAATCGGAAGAACATTCATTAAATAATTGGCCAACACCACACTCTCCTCTAAAATATTCCCACTCCTCACAAGAAGACCCATCATTAAAAACGCAAAGACTATATTGGCCATCAGGACTATCTTTTATTTGGAGAGTACCATTGTTATCGATACAATAAACAGCGGCAGGATTAGCAATTTGCGCAGAAGTAGAATCATTAATTTTTACATCAGAAGAACTTGTGTTATTAAAAATTAAATAAATTAGAATTGCAAGCAAAATAATTACAATTGCAACAATAGCGTAAAATACCTTTTTATTATGACTGGCTATGCGAAATCCCTTTACTCCCTTTTTTCTAATCAACTCCATGGAAATAGAACTAAGAAAACATATATAAACCTTTTTCTCGACATATCCTAGAAGGACAAAAAGAGAAAAAATATGAAAATTTATACAATTGGCGGATTCAATGAAGTTGGAAAAAATATGACCGTGGTAGACACTGGTGAAGATGCATTTATTTTTGATTGCGGATTCTATTTACCCCCCATAGTAGAACTAGAAGAAAAAGAAAAGGCTAATGGCTATAATGAAAAATTACTTAGAACTATCGGAGCATTACCTAATGACCTATTACTTCCAAATGAAGTAAAAGCTAGAGTTCGCGCAATAATTCCAAGTCACGCTCATCTAGATCATATTGGGGCAATTCCATATCTTGCCGGCAATTATAACGCGGAAATAATCGGAACACCGTTTACAATTGAAGTCCTAAAAACACTTTATGATGATCAGGGAATACCCTACAAGAATAAATTAGTAACAGTTCATCCAAATTCCAGCTACAACATACAGGGAAAAAATAAAACATATAAACTTGATTTTGTAAACATAACCCACTCAACAATTCAAACATCCATGTTGGCACTACATACTAAAGAGGGCGTAGTAATGTATGCAAATGATTTCAAATTTGATAATAATCCTATACTGGGAAAAGAACCCAATTATGAAAAATTAAGAGAACTTGCTAAAGAAGGAATAAAAGCTATAATTGTTGACTCACTTTATTCTGGCGATGAAAGGAAAACAGCAAGTGAAAAAATTGCAAGAGGGTTACTTGAAGACGTTATGCTTACTACCAACAATGATCAATCAGCAGTAGTTATCACAACTTTCTCTTCACATATTGCAAGGTTAAAAAGTATTGTTGACTTTAGTAAAAAACTCGGAAGACAACCAGTATTTGTTGGTAGAAGTTTAAACAAATACGTTAAAGCTGCAATAAACGTTAATTTGTGTCCGTTTAAAGATGAAATAAAACTAGTAAGTTATAAAAATCAGGTAGAAAGAAGTCTTAAACAAATAAATGCAAATAGAACTAAATATGTAATGGTATGTACTGGCCATCAAGGCGAACCGGGTAGCGTACTAGATAGAATAGGTGCAAATAAACTCCCATTTTCATTTAATCATGAAGATCACGTAATATTTTCTTCTTCGATTATTCCAACTCCGGTGAATATAAATAATAGAAAAGAAATGGATGATAAATTGAAAAAGAAAGGAGTTAGAATTTTCAATAATGTACACGTTTCAGGACATGCTGGAAGAGAAGACTTAAGAGATTTAATCCATATGCTTAATGCGGAACATATAATTCCAGCACACGGCGGTCAAGAAAAATTATTACCTATGATGGAGTTATGCCACGAACTAGGATATAAAAAAGATAAAAATGTCCATTTAATGTCCAATGGAAGTCACGTTCATATTTAAAAAAATATATTTCTTAAAATAAAAAATTATATATACTATAAACAAATTGTTTTATTATGATTAAAAAATATCTTATAACTGCAGCAATAATTCTACCTCTGATTGGACAACTAAGTTATGCTCAATCTGCCCTCGACCGAATTAAAGAAGTGAAAAAAGAGAATAAAGCTGAAACTTACGAATTAGCTGCGCTAAATAGAAGAAAAGCTGCAGATTTACAAGCAGAACATGCAAGCAAACTAACCACACAAGCTGGCGAAATAAAACAGATTTACGAAAAAAATGAAATAGAGAAAAATAGGCGATTTTGTGCTGCGGGAGAATTAGAAATCCAAGCCGGAGATATGCAAGTTGCAGCTTCAAAAAATTATCAAATTTCCATGAGCAATATGATCTCTTGCGCAAATTCTTATGAAAAACCATCTAAAGACAAAATCGAAAAATTTCAAAAACAAACTTCTTTAGATGCATACAATTCTAGAGAATATCTAGAGAAGTCAATAATGACATATTTAAGTGCCGCAGATGATTTTTCTTGGGCAAATGGAGCAAATCCTGCCAGGGAAGCATTCGCTAATGAAAAAGCAGCATCAGTACTAGAAAAAATAGCTAAAGAAAAACCATAAATTAGTTAGCAACCTATAAAAACCCAATTAAACTAATAAAATAAAGAGAGGAAAATGGTAAAAGAAGAAATTGTTGCAGGATTAAGAAATGCGGTTGAGCGAGGACAAAGCATAAATCAAGCAATGCAAAGTATGACTAATGCAGGTTATCAATTGGGCGAAGTTCAAGAAGCTTCTCGTTATGTTAATATGGGCGCAACAGGGATTATGCAACAAACTCCTCAAATTTATGTAACTCCGACAAGCACTCCTGGAATGGAACAACCTGCAAATCAACAAGTGACGCCTACAAAATCTTCTCCTAAAACAAAAGTAATTATTCTAAGTTTAATTCTTATTTTACTACTTGCTGGAATGGGAATAATAATCTATTTTATGCTTAAACCTTAAACATGGTATATCCGCCAAGAGAAGATTCTTTTATGCTTGAAACTCAAATAAAAAATTATTTAGGAAAGTTTAGTAAAGAACATAAAGAAAAAATAAAGGTCCTCGATATGGGGAGTGGTTCTGGAATTCAAGCAAGGGCAGCTATTTCTTGCGGAGTAAAAAGAATGAATATTATTGCGGCAGATATTGAAGCAGAAGCAATAAAAAAACTCAAAGTACAAAAAATACCAGCTAGAAAATCCGATTTGTACAGTAATATTTCAAAAGAAAAAAAGTTTGATTTGATTATTTTCAATGCACCCTATCTTCCAGAAGATAAATATGACGATGGCGCAGATACCACTGCTGGAAAAAAAGGTTATGAAATTATTTTAAAATTCTTAAGAAAATCAAAAAAGTTTTTAACAAAGGAAGGAGCGATTATAATTCTTTTTTCAAATTTAAGTAATCAAGAAAAAATTCTAGCCTACACAAAAAAGCTAGGCTACACTTCCAGTTTGCTTGATGAAAAAAATATGGGCATGTTTGAGAAATTGTATATTTACATTCTAAAAATATCTTAATTGAGCATCCTACAAACTAATAATTCTTTTAAACTTACTAATTAAGGTATAACTATGACAAATAATGAAATAGTAAGATTTAACGTATATGCGAGATATGAATCTGCAACAAAAACGGAAAAGTTCTGGTTAGAATGCATGAAAGAAGATCAAAAATGGAGCAGTGTAACTCACCAAGGAAACTTACTTGAATATCGCTCACTTAATCAAGTAGCTTCTAGAATAAAAGAGCTTCTTCCAGCCAATCATGCCTATTTAAGAATAATTTCTGAAGAAAATCCACAAGAGCAAACTGGTTTGCTAAAGGGAATTACCTTGCACGAAAATACTTGCCCAACACTATCCAGAGAATTAACCGCGCAAGAGAAAAAAGACTTAACCGATCTAATATGCAAATTAACAACTAAATAATATCTAAAATAAGTTTATTTATAGAATTCTTTTACTTTTTTATCAATATATCTAGCTTGATCCCAAGGAAGAGGCGAAACTTTTCTACTAAAAATTGCAGTTGCGAATGGAAAGGTAAACATAACATTTGCAGCAACGTTTGCAGCTAATTGATTAACTTCGTAATGATGCGCAAGAGGGGAAGCTACAGTCGCAACAACTGCAGAAGTAACTAAATATTTATTTAAAAAGTTATCAAGTGAAAAAATACCATTATGCCTTAAATTGTCTACCGGAGAAACTAACTCTGCCATCTCATCAATTATTTCGTCAAGATCCTCATTTTTCCGTCTAGGTAATAACCTACTAAAGCCAGTATGATTTTCAGACAAACCTTTCAAAGCATTTTCCACAGTAGTTATACCCTTAATAGCATGGGCTAGAACATAATTTGACTCATATTTCTCAAGTATGTTCTTTTGAGATCGCTTAACATCTACCCTTGGGAGAATTGAATTTAAATTAGGCATAATAAACCCTGGAACTAATTCATACTCTTCCGCGTACATTAGCTGTATTTCTTCTTGCAAATCTTCAAATTTAGAATGAATATCTTCATTTGCTCTTTCAGCAGCAACTAACTCAGAATATAATGTTTCAAAAGAGTCCATTTCCATAACTAACATGTCCAAATTTGGTTTTTAATATTTTCTATAATTAAGAATATAGTCGCTTAGCTATCGTCTCATTCCACTTAAATCCATTATCTCTTCATCGGTAAGAGGTCTAACTTCGCCAGGCTTAAGATCACCAAGTTCTAAATTACCAATCCTTGTTCTAACTAGCCTAAAAACTTTCTTTCCTAGTGCTTCTATAACCCTTCTAACAATTCTATTTCTACCTTCATGAATAACTAATTCAATTTCATTTTTTCTCAATTTTTCAACTTGGCACTCCATTTCGACTCCTTCAACTACAACTCCTTCCTCAAGTTGCCTTAAATCGTCATCTGTAAAATCCGGTTCTGCTCGAACAAAATAAGTCTTATTTAACTCATATTTTGGATGAATAATTTTATTTGCAAAATCTCCGTCGTTAGTTAGAATTAGAAGACCCTCAGACATAAAATCAAGTCGGCCTACATGCATAACCCTCTGACCAATAGAATTTACACTAGCCAAACTATAAATTGTTTCTTTATCCTCATCAGGCTTATTTTCAGATAAATAAGCTTTCGGTTTATTTAAAACATAATAAACTTTTTCGCGAACTTGAATTGATTTTCCAGAAACTTCAATTTTATCTCTATTGGCATCTGCTTTATCTCCAAGTTTTACTTTTCTACCATTAACTAACACTCTCCCAGATTCAATTAAGTTTTCAGCTTTCCTTCTAGAACAGATACCTGCTGCCGCAATTATTTTTTGAACCCTTTCTTCCATAAATAGATTTAGTAAAGTAGAGTTATAAAGTTAATTATAAAGATATGAAGAACATAATCTGGCTTCGCCGAGATTATCAAAATAAGTTTAATAATAAAAATCCAATAAAAAATTTAAGTATCGACATCTCCAATAATTTAAATTCAATTCTAACTTAATTTACCCTTATTTTTAAAAACTAGAATAATCACTGAAATAATCCAGTAAAATCAACGAGCATGAGGAGTTGATTTTTAATTAGTTTAATTTCACACCAAAAACTCGCTCAAAATTAGCACCAATTGCAGCTTCAACTTCTTTTTCACTAATCTGTTTAACTTCAGCAATAACTTTTATAGATTCTACAATATTTGCCGGTTCATTTCTATTAAAACTTTTATCTTCATTCTTAAAAGGAGATAAATAAGGCCCATCAGTTTCAGTAAATATTTGTTCAATAGGACAAATTTTAACTAATTGTTTAAAACTAGAACTTCGAACAATATTAGTAGGAATAGAAAAACTATAACCTCGCCTTATTGCTTCACGAATAAGGACTTTTTTTCCAGAAAAACAATGCAAGATAAATTTTTCAGCTTTTATTTTCCCCTCATATTCAGAAAGAACAGATAGGGCTTCAAGTTCAGCGTTCCTAGAATGAATGACAATCGGTTTGCCTAGTTCAATAGCTAAATCAATTAATTTTTTAAAATCCTGTTTCTGCTTTTCAATGTCTTTTCCAGTAAATAAATCAAGACCTACTTCGCCGATTGCAATAAATTTTTTATTATCTTTTTGTTGTTTTATAAATTCAATCTCTTCTTCGACACTAGTTATTTTGGCATCAGGATTTTCCTCATAATAACCTTCCCGGTCCAGTGAATCAGCAGGATAAAATCCTAGTGAAACAAAAACGTTGTCATAAGTATTCGCAATATCCAAACATATTTTATTAGTATTATTATCTATTCCAGCGGTAATTGTCTTAATTCCGAGCTTCCCCGCCCTAGCTAGAACTTCTTTTAGATCTTTCTTGTACATATAGTGATCCAAATGGCAATGAACATCAATTAACATAAAAATATGGAACTATCAGAGTTTTTATATCTGGCCATTTTAATTTTAAGAAAGGTTTAGTTAATCTAGTTTTAACCACAATTATATTTAAATAAGTCTTAAATTCCCTAAAGGAAGGGTAAAAAAGAATGAAATTTGCACACCTGGGGGACTGTCATTTAGGAAGTTGGAGACAGCCAGAACTCCAAGAATTGAATTTTAAAAGTTTTGAAAAGGCAATAGACATGTGTATTGCTGAAAGACTAGATTTTGTACTCATTGCAGGGGACTTATTTGATTCAGCTTACCCGCCAATTGAAATTCTAAAAAGGACATTCGGCCAATTTAGAAGATTAAAAGAAGAAAACATAAAGGTATTTTTAATAGCAGGATCTCATGATTATAGTGTTTCCGGTAAAACTTTTCTTGATGTTCTTGAAAAGGGAGGATTTTGCGAAATCTGCCCATATCGAGAAACTCCAGAAGCAATATATCTCGAACCATTAAAATATAAAGGTACTGAAATCTATGGGTACCCTGGAAAAAAATCAGGACTGGAAATAGCAGACTGGAAAAAAGTAATTTTACCGCCAGATAATCAAAATTTCAGAATATTGATGCTCCATACCTCTCTAAAAGAAGCAGTCGGAGATTTACCAATAGAATCATTATCAATGCATTCACTTCCAAGAGCAGACTATTATGCCCTAGCACACCTGCATATTAATTTTGAAGAAAAATTAAAAGATAAATATGTGATATATTCAGGCCCAATATACCCTAATAGTTTTCAAGAACTACAAGATCTTTCTTACGGCAGATTTTATATTGTAGATGTAGGCGGATTTGTAGAACCTAAGAAAAAAGAAATTATTCTAAAAGAAGTTGTTTCATTTAACATAGAAGTTACCAATGCGCTAACCGGAACACAGCAAATAATATCCCAATTTGAAAAACATAATATCACGGACAAAATAGTACTTCTCAGAGTTTACGGAACACTAACGCAGGGAACTAATGCAGACATAGACTACGAACGAATTCAAAATTACATACTTGAAAAAGGATGCTATAGTTTTCTTAAAAATACAAATAAACTTAACAATAAAGACCAAGAAATTGAAATAAAAGTTTCAAGTACAGAAGTAAATAAAATTGAAGAAGAACTTATCAGCGGATATCAACTAACTAATCCTGATAAATTTAACAACTTAATAGTTCCGCTAATGCATTCACTTGAACTTCCAAAACAAGAAGATGAAAAATCCGCAATTTTTGAATCAAGACTCCTAGGAGATTTAAATAAAATTTTAGGGCTGGAATTAAAATGACACTTCCAGAATTATTCCTAGGAGAGAACGACTATTACTCGGAGATAAGGCCGGGATCTGCAAAAGATGCATTGGATAATGCAGACTACATTGTTACAGATTCAAATGTTGCCAAAATATACGCACATTTACTAAAAAATAAAAAAGTAGTAGTAATACCTGCAGGAGAAAAAAGCAAATCATTTGAGCAATACAAACGACTAGCAATGAAATTAAAAGAAGCACAAGAAATTACTGCGTTTGGGGGAGGAGTAGTTGGAGATTTAACTGGATTTGTTGCTGCGACATTAAAAAGAGGAGTTTTATTAACGCATATTCCGAGCACCTTACTTGCCATGGTGGACAGCAGCATTGGCGGAAAAAATGGAATTAACATGGGGAAGAGAAAAAATTATCTGGGAACATTCTATCAAAGTCAATATGTACACCTCGATCCAACTTTATTAAAAACACTTCCAGAAAAAGAATTTTATAATGGAGTAGCTGAAATAATAAAATATGGGGCTATAAAAGACCCTGCTCTTCTAGAAAGAATGCAAACCAAAATACGTATGAATGATAACGACCTTGAAGAAATAATTGGAAGATGCGTAAAGATAAAAAAATATTTTGTAGATATAGATGAAAGAGATGAAAATAAAAGACACGCATTAAACTTTGGGCATACACTCGGCCATGCACTTGAACTAGAATACAATCTTCCACATGGGCAAGCAATATCTATTGGAATGGCGTACGAATCCATACTTCTCTGCGTAGGAGAAGATAAAACGAATAAAATAATGAAAGCATTAAAAGCTAACAAACTCCCAACAAAACTTCCGAGAAATGCAAATATTGACAGAATAATCGGGTTGATGAAAAGCGACAAAAAAGGACCATTAAGATTCGCAAGTGATGAAATATTTTATCGCATTGACCGATCCGAAGAAAGCATAAGAGAAGTTCTAATGCAAGTAGTTAGTAAAAAAAATCAAGAAGAAGAGGCGCTTCCATTCTAAATGATCATAAAGAAAATTAAAATACAGAATATTAGAAGTTATCAAGATGGAGAAATCGAATTTCCAAAAGGTTCTATTTTACTAAGCGGGGATATTGGTTCTGGAAAAACATCTGTCCTTCTTGCAATAGAATTTGCATTATTTGGACTTCAACCCTCTCAAAAAGGATCTTCATTGCTAAGGAATAATCAAGAAGAAGCTTTTGTAAAATTAGAATTTGAAGTAGATGATTCCACAGTAATAATAGAGCGAGGATTAAAAAAATCAAGTAAGTCCATAAGTCAAAGTGATTGTTCGATTACCATAAACAATGAGAGATTTGAAGGGAGTGTTACTGAAGTCAAAAATAAAATACTCGAAGTTCTAAATTACCCTCCCGAATTTGCAAAAAAAACTAATGATCTTTACAAATTCACAGTATATACTCCTCAAGAAGAAATGAAACAGATTATTCAAGAATCAAATGATACTAGACTTAATACTTTGCGACATGTATTCGGAATTGACAAATATAAAAGAATTGAAGGAAATGTAGACATTTTAACAACCAAGTTAAGACAAGAAATAAGAATTAAAGAAGCAGAAATGGGAAATATTGAACAAAAAAGAATTTCTCTAAAAGAAAAAAATGATCAAATAATCCTTGAGAATGAAAAAATAAAAGCAGTAGAAATAGAAAAATTTAATATTTCAGTACTAAAAGAAGCAAAGCAAAAAGAGATGGAAGAAGTAGCATTAAAAATGAAAGAAAAAACTAATTTTGAAAAAGAAAAAGCAAAATCTGAAGTAATGCTTTCAACAAAAAGAGATTATCAAAGTAATTATGAGAGAGAAATAAATATCCTCAAACAACAAATAAAGGTGGCAAATAATATTGCGTTCAGGGAGGAAGATATCCATTTATTAAAAGTTAGAATTAACGCCCAAGAAGAAATTCTCAAAAGCAATAACGAACAATACATCGGTATTATGACTAATATGCAAAATTCAGAATCAAGAATTAAAGATTTAAGAAAATTAAAAGATAAGATATCCAGCCTAGACAAGTGCACTACCTGCCTTCAGTTAGTTAATGAAGAACATAAGAGAAATATTGTAGTAAAAGCTGAATCTGAACTAAAAGAAATAGAATCGAAAAATGAAGGAGATAAAAAATTAAGTGTGGAACTAAGAAATCAAATCGAACTTACTCGCAAACAAATAGAACAGTTTAGACAAAGTCTTTCTGACTTGGAAATATTAAAAGTTAAACTAGAGTCAATTAAAGAAAAACAAGAAAGGATTATAAATTTAGAAAAACAAAAATTAGCTGCAAATTCCGATATAGACATGATTACCAAACAGATAGACAGTCTAAACAATATAATTCAAGATTTCAAAGCCTACGATCTAGCATATGACCAAAAAAACAAAGAACTGCGAGAAGTTACTATAAAAGAAAATTCAATATTAATAAAAAAAGCAGAAATGAATAAAGAAATAGGATTTTTAGAAATGCAAATAAGACAATTAAATGAAGAAATAAAAAAAATAGAAGAACAGACACTTAGATTGAACTACATGAAAGAGATAGAATTTTGGTTAAATAATCATTTCCTCGAACTAGTTTTATTCACAGAAAAAAATGTTATGTTAAAACTTCGAGAAGAATTTTCAAGTCTTTTTTCAAATTGGTTTTCTACCTTAGTTTCGGACGCAATAACAGTAAGGCTTGATGAATCATTTTCCCCAATAATTACACAAAATGATTGCGAACTAGACTATGCATATTTGTCTGGCGGAGAAAGAACGGCTGTAGCTTTAGCTTATAGACTGGCCCTAAACCAAGTAATTAACTCACTTTTAAGTAAGATTAAAACACGCGACCTTGTAATCCTAGATGAACCAACAGATGGATTCTCAGAGTCTCAACTAGATAAAATGCGAGATGTTCTTAATCAACTTCATGTTAAACAATTAATCCTTGTAAGCCATGAACAAAAAATAGAGGGTTTTGTTGAAAATATAATCAAATTTAAGAAAGTTAATGGGATAACTCAGATAGATAAGTAAAAAATCTTAATAAAAAGATTTATAAATCCTGTAAAGTTAGGAGTACTATAGATTCTTGAAGGGATATATTAACTTTAAATAAGAATAATTTACAAAAGATGAATGAAGAATTAAGCAAAAATGTATTGAAATCTGGAACATCTATTCTAGGATTAGTATGCAAAGACGGCATAGTAATGGCCGCAGATAGAAGAGCTACAGCAGGAAATCTAGTTATGTCTAAAAATACTGAAAAAGCAACAAAAATTAATGATTATCTTGTTGTTTCTGGAACAGGTATGGCTTCAGATATTGACATGATTCAAAAAGTAGTGGTAGCTGAACTTAGATTAAAAGAACTTAGAAGCAAACAAAGACCTACTGTTAAAGAAGCTGCAAATTTATTTGGGAGTATGGCCTACAGAAATATAAGACAACCTACAATGATCCCGTTTATTGCTGGAACATTAATTGCAGGATTTAATGAAGATGGCACAGTTGAACTTTATACAATAGAACCTGCAGGAAGTATTGCTAAAGTAGAAGACTTTGATGCTAACTTTTCAAGCGGTATGCCGTTCATATTAGGATTACTTGAAAGACAATGGAAAAAAGATTTAACCCTTGCTCAAGGAGTAGAGCTTGCTATTGAAGCACTAAAATCTTCAACACAAAGAGACGTTGGTTCTGGAAACGGAATAGATGTTTTAACAATAACAAAAGACGGAATAAAGAAAGTTCTAGGAAAAGAACTTATATCAGAATTAAAGTAATAGTAAGGTATAATTTTAGATAGAGAATTTAGTGAGATATTACCTTTCTAAAAATGAAACACGAAAAATAAAAAATTTATGGACATACTAAAAGATATACAAAGGGAATTGCCAAAAAGCGTCATAGGTAGTTCGAACTTTGAGGGCGCAAATATTGTATTATACACTGATTCTCCAAATTTTTTCTTAGAGGGCGAACCCCAAATAAAAGAAATGGTTAATAAAATTAAAAAGAGAATAGAACTAAGGGCCGAACAAAAACTTCTTGAAACTCCAGAAAAAACTGAAAAGATTATAAGAGAAATTATTCCAGTTGAAGCAGAAATAACACAGGTTTTATTTGATCAACAAAGAAGCGTTTTAGTAATCGAAGCAAAAAAACCAGGACTAGTAATCGGAAAAGACGGAAGCCTTTTGCGAGAAATTAAAGAAAAAACATTTTGGATACCTCAAGTTCAACGCTCACCCGCAATTGATAGTAAAATAACTGAAAACATTAGGGCAGTATTATACGAAAATAATAACTATAGAAAAAAATTCTTAAATGACACCGGAAAAAAGATTTACGAAGAATGGAACCCTGAAAAAATTGAAGAATGGGTTAGAATAACATTTTTAGGTGCAGGAAGACAAGTAGGAAGAAGTTGTATATTATTATCGACACCGAAATCTAAAGTATTACTTGACTGCGGAGTAGATCCTGCTGCAACTCGTGTTGAAGATAGATTTCCGTACTTAACAGTACCTGAATTTAAAATAGAAGAAGTTGATGCAATTATTTTAAGTCACGCACATCTTGATCACTCAGGACTAATCCCTTACCTATTCAAAATGGGATATAAAGGCCCAGTGTACATGACTATGCCGACAAGGGACATTGCAGCACTACTAGCGCTTGATTTTATTGGAGTAGCTTACAAACAAGCAGAAAAACCACTATTCTCTTCAAGCGATATAAAAGAAATGGTAAAACATACTATCTGTTTAAATTTTAATGAAGTCACAGACATTGCTCCAGACCTAAGAATTACAATGTATAATGCAGGTCATGCCCTAGGGTCTGCAATGGTTCATATTAATATTGGAAATGGTCTGCATAATTTACTTTATACTGCAGATCAAAAATTTGGAAAAACCAGGCTCTTAAATCCAGCTGTAACTTTATTCCCCCGGCTTGAAACAGTAATTATTGAATCTACTTATGGAAGCAAAGATGACATTCTTCCAATGAGAGAAGACGCAGAAAGAAACCTTATTGATTCGGTAAGAAAAGTAGTAGAGCGAAAAGGAAAGGTATTAATTCCCGAACTTGGACTTGGAAGAGCTCAAGAAACAATGTTAATTTTAGACGATGCTATGAAAAAAGATATGCTTCCAAAAGTTCCTATCTATATTGATGGAATGATCTGGGATATCAATGCAATCCATACTGCTTACCCTGAATTCCTAAATTCCACAATCAGACAAGAAATTTTTGCAGGAGAAAATCCATTTGTTTCAGATGTTTTCCAAAGAGTTGGTTCCCCTCAAGAAAGAAAAGCAGTTGTTGAAGGAGGACCTTGTATTGTTCTTGCAACTAGCGGTATGTTAAATGGAGGAGCATCAGTAGAGTATTTTAGAGAATTTGCAAGTAATGCAAACAACGCAATTATATTCGTATGTTATCAAGGAAGCGGCTCACTTGGAAGACAAGTTCAAGAAGGATTAAAAGAAACTAGAATAGTAAAAGACGGACTTTCTGAAGATGTTAAAATAAATCTAGAAGTACAATCACACGTGGGATTAACTGCGCACTCCGGAAGAAACGAATTATTAAATTTTATAAATCGATGCAATCCAAGGCCAAAAAGAGTAGTTGTAAATCATGGCGAAGCTAGTAAATGTTTAGATCTTGCTTCAACATTATACAAACTTAATCATTGCGAATCAAATACGCCAAGAAACTTAGAAACACTTAGACTAAGATAATTCTCAAAATTTTAATTAGAAAATAATTTTTTAAATAACGACTAGATCTTGTTTGAATAATTTTTTATAAGATGCGAGAAATTCTGATTTAACTTGAGCTATATCTCCGACTTCCCCAAATAATTTAATAGAAACTTTGCTGGAAGAATATTGAGCCTTTAGGGCAACACGAGAATGAAAATATGAAGCTTCACGAATCGTACCGGCGCGAGGTTCCACAATATCAATTACAAGTCCCTTTAAATCTCGCATAATAGCATTAAGATCATTATCATCGAGCCCCACTGTAATTGGGCCAGAATAAACCATGTGTTCAATATCGTTAATCGTCATATCAATTATAAATTTGTTATTAAATTAATAAAATGCAATTATGAACATTTAAAAATGTTTGCCTCTTACCAATTGTATGAAACATAATCTAAAAGTAACAATAGTGCTTGTTGCAATGTTCATCATCGCCAATTTAATTGGCCTTTACGTTGCTGATTTCTATTTAAACAATGAAGGCGGAATAAAAATCCCTTATGGATTCGACCAACAACCTACGCCAGCACAAGAGCAACAGGGAGTATATCAACAATTTTTTATAAGCCTTATTTTCTCATTTATTTTAGCAATTCTATTAATCGTAGTTTTAATGAGGTTAAACTCAGTCTGGTTTATTCGAGCCTGGTTTTTTGTAGTAGTTGCCCTCACAATAGGAATCACCATTAATGTGTCTACTCACAATTATTATTTCCTTTTTCCGGGAAGCCTTGCACTAATGCTGGGAATTTTCTTAGCATATATAAAAGTTTATAGAAAAAATGTAATAATCCATAATGCCACTGAGCTTTTAATTTATCCAGGAATATCTGCAGTATTCATCTCTATACTAAATCTTCCATTTTTAATAATTATTTTGATATTAATCTCAATTTATGATATGTGGGCAGTATGGAAAAGTGGAATAATGCAAAAAATGGCAAAATATCAAATAGAAAGCATCGGCGTGTTTTCTGGATTCTTTATACCCTATGCGTCAAAAAAAATTAAAGACAAAATAAAACTCTTAAAATTAAAATACAAAGAAAAAAGAATTCCAGATCGCGTTATTAAGAAAAATAATCTAAAAGTTAACTTGGCAATTTTGGGCGGAGGAGATATTACTTTCTCAACAATCGCTGCCGGAGTTGCAATGAAAACATTCGCTAGCTGGACAAGCGGATTAATTATAGTGGGTTTTTCAACACTCGCTTTGATCTATCTATTTGTAGTAGCTAAAAAGAAAAAAGCTTATCCTGCTATGCCCTATCTAACAACTGGAATACTCCTCGGAATGTTAACTGCTCGGCTACTTAGCTAATTTAAATTTTTTTAGAAATTTTTTCTGCTTCTTTATCCGCATACTCTTGGTTAGTATATTTGCAAAAACCCTCAAGTTCTTCGGCCGTAACTTCATCAGTAGCAACTATAGTATCTAAACGTATTCTAGTAGCAAGACCTTCTCTTAAGACTGCAACAGGTTTTCCTGTAGAATAATCATTACCGAAATAGGGACTAAGGAAAAGAAATTCATCTTCTATTTTTTGAACTATACCTGATTTAGAGGAAGATCCACCAAAATGTATCACAAGTGGCTTTCCTAACCTGGATTCATAATAGGGTTTAACTTTTGTAAGTCCGAAATTATTTTCTGGTTCCATTAATGCATTCTCGACCCAGGTATATATAAATCTTTGTTTTGTACCTACTTTAGAGATACAACAAAAAAGAAAGATTTATAAAGGGTGTCATCTATACGAAGTAGTAAAATGATCATCAAACCTGAACTTGTTAAGAAAGTAAAAGACTATTTTGGACTAAATATCTACGAGACCAAAGTATGGATGGCCCTTCTAGGAAAAGGAATCGCATCAGCTGGAGAAATTGCTGAAATATCCGGAGTCCCGAGATCAAGAACATATGATGTTTTAGAATCACTTGAAAAACAGGGATTTGCTATATCTAAAATTGGAAAACCTGCAAAATATATCGCAGTAAGACCAAATATTATTCTTGAAAAACTTAAAACAAATACTATCAGAGAGGCAGATGATAAAGTGAACTTACTTTCTAATCTTAAAAATAGCCAAGAATACACTGAAATTGAAAATATATATAATACTGGCCTTGAACCAATCAAAAATGAAGATTTAACTGGTTCTATCAAGGGAAGAAATACTATCTACGGACATGTTAAAGAAATTGCAGAAAATGCAAAGAAAGAAGTAATAATTTGTCTTCCGCTCAGAGACTTTTCAGACAAACTTAGAGTATTTACAGCTTTAATTGAAAAATTAAAAAAACACGGAGTAAAAGTAAAAATCGCTTTATCTGGAAATGAAGGAGAAATTAAAAAATTAAGTATTAAACTTAAAGAAAAAATCAAACAAATTAATGTTAATGCTAAATTCTTTATTGTAGATCAGGAACAAGTTATGTTTTTACTTTCAGACGGAACTCCATCTGAGGACGAAGTAGCTATCTGGCTTAATTCTCCATTTTTTAGTAATTCATTAGTATTCTTATTCGACCAAATCTGGAAGGATTAAAAATGGCAGAACAATCAGATAAAAGTCTTGAAAAAAAATTAAAAGTAAAAGAATTTTACGATATTGCTACCAGAGTTCTTTCGCCAAGTATACTTCAATCTACGGGAAAAATATTTGATTGGGACTTTGATTATTATAATGCACATTGCCAAGATAAAAATCCGGTAGTAAGAGTACGCGCAGAAGACGAATTAATAAAAAGTGCCCAGCTCTATATGACAATTATTGATAAATATGCTCCGTTTATGCCAAACCCTGCGGAGTATAGTTCCAAAAGAGAATTCCTAGGATCATTATTGAATAAGCTAGTAGGACCTTCCGCTATGTGGGAAGTACAACCAGGAGCCTAGTATGGACGAAGATAAACGAGACCATGTAAGAATTATTTCTAAAGAAGAATTAAAAAAGGCGAGAGTGCAAGCAGAACAACTTTTAAGAGAAAATCCAAATTTCAATAATTCCACTTCTTCAAATGAAGA
>CAYLGX010000007.1:2360-20725 GCA_964383425.1 Candidatus Woesearchaeota archaeon | reverse complement strand
TAAATAATTAAGAATAAATTATTTTTATTTTTTAAATAGCCGCGAATTTTTATTTTTAATAAAGTTATAGTTCAGCAAACTTCTGAATTATTATCTTCTGGCGAACTTCCGGATGAAACAAAACTGCGTACATTGCTCTTTCTTTATGTTTGACTGCTTGAATAACCGAATTAGTGGTGCTAGTATAAGGTTCAAATTCAGGCACAAATGCAAAATCTACAAAATTATTATGTAAATGATAAACTTCCTGTTCATGATCAACTCCCAAAAATTCTTTATTAAAATTTTCTACATAAAATCCAATTTCTGTTTCTTTTTTTATTCTACCGCCAAATACTAAACCAATAACCTGCATTCCACCACAAATACCTAGCAGAGGTTTATCAAAATCTAAAATCCATCTCCAAAATCTCATATTTTCTTTGCTAGAAAAGTCATTGTCTCTTAGAGAAGTTCCACAAATAATAGCCTTTTCACAATTAGCAATATCTTCTGAATTAACTCGATTATAACTTTTAACAAAAAAACTAATTTTATTTTGTTTCAAAATATCTTCAATAGGTTTAACAAATTCAGAATAATGTAACTTTTCCTTGCAGATATTAATTAAAAGTATCATTTTAAAATTTTTATTATATTTAGTCCTCCATTTTAAAAGAAAAAGATAGTAGAAAAACCTATCGCAAGAGATTCAACAGTAAAATTTAGTTTTTCATTGTCGCTCATTCAAAACAAACCACCTCTGCAAGTCGATCCGGAGTAAAGTACGTTCTAATCTGCTCAAGATTATACCCTTTAGAATGTAAATATTCTATCCAGTCTACAACCTCCATTAAAGCGTATTCAGTTTTAAATCTCTTTAAACGACTAAAAGCTACCTCTTTTTCAAGTTCGTCTTCTATCTTATCAAGCCCGAATGCCCTGGCTTGCGCATTTGCTTGCCTAAAACCATAATCCTGAATTAATTTTAAAAGATCTTTCCCCAATTTTTCTTCAATCTGTAATTCAAAAGACGTTATCTTAAGTTGAAGTCCATCTTGCTTGTAAGGTTCAGGTCTTTGATTTTCCGCCATGGTCATTAAATAAAAAATATCTTAATTTAAGATTTTTTATAAAGATAGGAGTTTACTACCTCAAATATAGATTTTCCAGTAAATCTACCTTCCCTAATTAAAGCATCTGAACAAAATTGATCATGACTCATTCCGTCTATCTCTACGTTAGTTACATTTTTTCCATTAAGAATCATACTTCCATGGACTGGGGCCCAAACTTTTGTTGAGATCTTTGCAAAAGTATCGTTAAGAGAATATAAATTAAAAATCCTAACCGTATTATTTTTTATTTTGGCATGACCATTAATAGATGCGAGCAAAATAATCTTATCAAAAGTAGAATCAGGAAAAAACTTGAGAGTTTCGAGTGCTATTTCTCCGCCAAGACTTATTCCCACAATAGAAATAGTATGAGTATTTTTATATTTATTAATTATTTTTTTAAGTTTACGAACAGCAAACCAAGTGGAAATAGCTGAGATTCCGCGCCCCCAATGTAGCCATGTTACTTGTCTATTTTTTTTATAAAGTTTATTTTTCCAAGTAAGGGCATAATTAGAATATACAGGGTCTCGCGTGTTAGTTAGATGATAGAAAAATAAAATTGTCTTTTGAATAAAGGGAAGACTAGACCTAATATATTTGGCGCCAGGTATTACAATAATCAACTCTTTTTTCTGAGATTTCATTTAGCAAGTTTAATTCTGGCTCGCCAAGCATTACCTTCTCCAGATAAATTTATTTCTTCAATTTTTAGAGGTTTCTTAAAAAGAGGACAATTTAACACAAAGCTTTCAAATTCCCCTCCCTCGCCAGCAGGATTAATTCCATATTTTGAATTCAAATCTCTCATCTTTTCAATAAAATTTTTATCAATGGTTCGCCCTATCCACTTCTTATCAAGAGGATATGCAAAAACGCCCGTAAGAATAATTTCAAATCTATGTTTAACCAGCTCTTCAAGAAGTTCAAATTGATCTTTTTGCCAAATAGGATTAAAACATTCTATACCTAAATTGTTACAAATTGTTTGTATTCGAGAAGCCTGATACACCGAAGCCACAGCACCAGTAACTATTCCTGCTATGTCGTGCCTTTTAACTGCTTTCTTAATAGCATGCTCTAGGTCTACCAGTTCATCTTCTTTCTCCCCCTTAGTTTCTTGCAAGATTAGGGGCAAATCCATTGCCTTGGCCTGCTTTTCTACAAATTCGATAGCAGGAGTATGGAACATATAACTTTCTTCATTTAATGATTTGAGGCTAATGAGGCAACCTAAATTGTAACCTTGCTGTTTGGCAAGCAAAGCTGCATAAGTTGAATCCTTTCCGCCTGAGAATAGTACGCCGACTTTCATGTTGTAAAATAGTAATTCGTATTATTAAAGCTTGGCCCAATAAAGTCAAAATTAAGAAGAACTAACTAAAGGAGGATATTCGACTTTTAATGGGGCAGTAGCAGAAGATTTAGACAAAATTTGATCCTCTTCTATATTGACCTTAAGTCCTCCGCTTATTTTAAAAACTAAATTAACAAAAAGACCTAAAACTAAACCCATAATAAAATGTAGAACAGCAAAGATAAGGGGAGCCGATATTAAAATTACTAAAAATGGAACTAGATCAAAACTAGAGGAGGTAATGGCAGATGAAGAAGATGAAGTTAACTTTAGAAGACTTTTAATAATCCAGACCGAAAAAATCCCAAACACCAGTCCGAAAAATAATCCTAATAATGCAAAATTATAAGCAAAAGAAAAAACAGAAATATTTTTTATTTTAATTGAAAGCTTATCAGCCATATTGAAATTTTATTGTACAAGTGTTCCGAATTTTTCAGTAATACAAGATTCATAAGTATCGATTCCAAAGAAATCAGCAAATTTACAAGTAAACTTAGCCCAAACTCCAGCAAAACCAGCTGCTTGTTTAGTTATAGCTTGTAAATCAATACATTCCCCTGAGGAACAAAGATTACTTTCGCATTCATAATTATTCTGGCACTTAGCCCATTCTCCGCCAGATTTTGTCTTCTGCATATTAACATATCCGTCAATATCACAATAAGCATTAATTGTTTGCGGAAGTTGTTGATTCATATAGCCGGTAATTATGAACGAAACTGAAATACCGCTTTCAATATAATCTGAATAGCTATAAAAAATAGAGTCTACATGAAGAGTATAATTCAAATTATCTCCTCCCATGCCCCCGGTTAAGGCTTTCCAATCATAATCTTTTCCTTGTTCTAAATAAATATCAGCCCAAACTCCCTGTGATACTTCTAAACTCAGTAAAGCAGTATTGTTTTCATAAACAGTCAAATTAAGATCATTCCCATAATTTAGCGCTTCTCTAACAGATAATTTCTCGGAATCACTATTATTTACAAATACTTCTTCTAAACTCCAACCAGTTTGCTGCTCAAATCTAAATCCGTAAGGAATACATTTATTCTGACCAGGATTACTATCAAACCATTTAGGGACATAACATCCAGAACATATTCCCGGAGAGCATTCAATCCGATTTTCTTGAGTATCATACTTTCCAGTTTGAGAATTGTAAGCCTTACAAATTTTTGTTTGATAACCGTGCTCAGGGCAAATTATAGGTTCAGTTTTACATTCCCAGCTTCTTTGACTAACGCTGTTATCAAAAACCAAATCAGAACTACAATCAGAAAGTGATTGACCTACCTCATCAGAAGCAGGATAGCTTACTTCAAAATTACTCCAATCAACATATTTGTAATTATTATTTTGCAAATTATTTAATAACTCATTTATTCTTTGTTGAGATAATTGTTGAACTTGAGCATCAGTCAATTCATTACCCCAATATAAGTACATTTCAACAAGAACATTATCATTATACCAAAATATTTGTCGATTATTATCTTGGTAGTCATTAGCGAGATCCTGTTGATTATTAAAAACATTCCAATTACAAATGTAATAAACATTCTCTTTATTGTTTGCCCAGTAAGAAGTAGCTTTGCAAGCAAAATCATTATTATGCCAAGTAGCATATTCGCTAAGATTTATTCCTTTATTATCAAAAACTCGCAGGTCATATTGGACACCATAATAATCTATTTGATCTTGTTCTTTATTAGGCGAATTCCAATAAATATAAGTAGCATAGTTAGTATAACCTTCAGGCACGTCGTTTACAGTAGCAGAACCCCTATAGGATTCATTATAAGACACTCTTCGTTCTTCAGTAGAAACTGGATTTTTTATAGAATCAATTAAGTAAGGACAAACTTGAGAAGTATCACTTAAACAAGCGCCCTCAAAACAACCATTAGGGCATTCATAAGAAACAAGTCCTCCAAAAGTATCATTACAAAAATTCTCAAATACAAAATTTCTTTGATAATATTTAGAACCACACATATCTGGAGTAGAGTAATTATATCCATCGTAAACTCCGCTTATAGTTCCCTTAACTTCGTAATTCAGTCCGCCATCAGAATCAGTACATGTTGAGGGAATTAATCGGTAAGTAAATGCAACCTTCGAAGGAACAGAATCTTTAGTGGAAAAAGAAATAGCCGTAATCCTTATTTCAAAATTTCCGAGCATATAAGAATTTCCAACATACAGCGCATTAGTTTTTTCGCCCTCTATTGTAAATATAGCCGTATCAGAAGAAACATAACCTAGAGTAGTAGAATAATGAACAGGGTCAACATTTTGACCTTCATAAATAATACAAGAAGAATTATCGCAGGAAGAAGTATAAACAATTGCAGGTTCAAGAAGACAAGCACCATTAGAACAACCATTTGAACAAAGATAATAAGTGTAATTAACATTTGTAGAATCTAAACAATATAACTCTCCGACCGCATTACCCGTTTCAGCATCATCAAAATATCCATTAGAGTAAAGTGTACCGCACATGTCTGAATTGCTACCGAATTTTCCCTCCCAAGAATAGTAACCACTAGTAGTCCCCTTTACAGTATAATTCAATCCGCCATCAGAATCAGTACAAGTTACTGGTACGACAACACTACAATTTTTAGTTCCGTTAACGACTCTCGTTCTTCCACAATTACTTGTTTGCTTTACTGTTTGATTAGAACAAGTATCTGCAGCAGAAGGAGTCCAGGAAGAATCAGTGCAAGGAGGCGGAGGAAGTGTACAAGCAGAAGTATAACAAAGGAAATTTTTCCCGCTATTATCTACACAACCAACTACATTGTAATACCCTATTCCAGAAACTGCAATACATCCGGCCGCAACAGAAGAATAAGAAGAGCAGGGAGTTTGACCAATATCAAGTTCATAGGTATTAGCAAAAACGGAATTACAATGATGATTACCGCCATAAGTAATTTGACCGGTAATAGCATTAGTATTTCCACTAAACTTTCCTAGAAAATCACTAAACCAATTTGCTGAAACAAAACTTAAACTAATAAGTAAAATAAATAGTACGCCTAATAACACTCCCTTTTTCATATGAAATGATTCCTCTGCCACTATATAAATATTTTCATAAATTCAAAACTCTTAAAAATGCCATATTCCTAATAAAATCATGCCACTTAATGCAGGATATGAATTTGCAAATGCTGAAAAAAAGCTCAACGCTGCACAAACAGATGATGAGAAAGTAATAGCACTAGAAGAAATGTTAAGGTATTCCCCCGATCACAAATCAAGTCAAAAATATAGAGGGGAACTTAAAACTAAAATAAAAAAATTAAAAGATAAAGTAGTTACAGAAAGAAAAAGAAAAAAATCATTAGGTACAAAAATAAGTATAAAAAAGGGAGATATGCAAGCCGCCCTTGTTGGCCTAACCAATTCTGGAAAATCTTCTTTGTTAAAAGCATTAACTAATGCTGAGCCTAAAATTGAAAGCTATTGCTTTACTACCCAAGTTCCCGAGCCAGGCATACTTTATTCCAATACTTGCCCAATTCAAGTTATAGATATTCCTGCAATAGGCGCAGATTCTTTTGATACTGGAATAATCAATATTTCAGATACCGCGCTAATAGTGGTAGAAAAAATAACTGAAATACCTGATGTAGAAAAAGTTCTTGATAAATTTAATGGAAAAAGAATAATAGTTTATAATAAAATAGACCTTTCTGACGATAACACAAAAAGAAAAATTGAACAGACCTTAAAAACTAAAAAATATAACTTTGTACTTACTTCCTGCAAAACCGGAGAAGGTATAGAGGACCTAAAAGAAAAGATATTCAAAAGCTTTGATAAAATAAGAGTTTATACTAAACAACCGGGAAAACCTGCAGACCCTGACCCTGTAATTCTCAAGCCCCACACAATAGTGAGCGAAATAGCTCGGATCATATTTAGAGGAAAACTAGAAGTAATAAAAAAAATAAGAATTTGGGGCCCAAGTAGCAAATTTGGTGGACAAGAAGTAGGAATGAAACATGAACTTAAAGATCATGACATAGTAGAATTTGCTACGAGATAATCTAAATACTTTTAAACTGAATGAGTGTAATATTATTATGACGAGTATTGACGAATTTTTAGAAAAAGCAGAAGAACATGCAAAAGAAGCAGATAAATGTTACAGAGGACTAGCGCCTCAAGGAAAAGATTTTGCTGAATCAATTCGAAAAGCATTTGAAGAAAGAGGCGAAGGATTTTTAGGAAATATTACAAATTATACAGACATTTTAAAAGCTAATTTTCATGCAACAATGGCTAATTACTATTGTTCTCGCGCATTAATTGAATCTAAAAAATAACTATAAGTCACAATAGTAAAATTATAGCGGGAATTATTAAACAGCCCATCAAGTGCGTTCTTCTCACCCCGCTATAAATACAAAGTAAACCAAGGCATGTTGAAACTAAAAGAACAAAAAGACCCATAATTCCCGAAAAGAAAATATTCAGATTTACCAAAAATAAGATGAGTAAACAAGAAACGAGCGGATAATTTATTTTAGAAATTATTCTAGAAAATATTTTAGCAAGAAACATAGAAATAAAAAAGGCAAGTACTCCAGAAAGAATTATTGCCCCTGTAATATAATATATGTCAGTTAAACTAAGAATCAAAAGTTTTCCTATAGCTACAGCTACTCCTGTCCTAGCCTTTTGAATGGAAAAATAAGTAATAAAGGATAAACTAGTAACTATTGTGGAAATTGCTCCTAGTAAAATAAGAAATTCCTTCCGATTTAGATCACCTGTAACTTCTGCGCCAATCACGGCAGCCTGTCCCGAACCTAGGCCCGGAAGAAAACTACATAAAGGACTAGAGATAGATGAAGCAAAAATTGTTTTAAGCATAGACTTTTTTGTAAGTGTTTGATTTATTTGTTTTAAACTTTTAATTTTTTGTTCGGGAATCTTTTGTTTCATCCCAAGTGAGCTAATTAATGAAGATATGCCAAAAAGGCCAGTAAATAGGGGAAGGAGCGGTTCTGTTAATGGGAGGGTGAGAGTAGCTAATCCTAAAAATCCAGATAAAGTAAAAATTATAATTGCCCATATTTTATTTGTTTTTTCAAAGTAAATAAGAAAACAAGTGGTTAAAATAAGAATAAAGGGCATTATTCTCT
Organism: Candidatus Woesearchaeota archaeon; assembly: GCA_964383425.1. Classification (GTDB taxonomy): domain Archaea; phylum Nanobdellota; class Nanobdellia; order Pacearchaeales; family GW2011-AR1; genus CAIPOI01. The sequence goes on along the minus strand of CAYLGX010000007.1, from coordinate 13,100 downwards.
GTGCGTAGGAGTAGATCGTTGGGAGGAAAAAATAAAACAAAGGAGAAAAAACCAACGTAAGAATTAAACCTATTAAACAACCATATAATGAATAAATAATAGCGCTATATCCTTGACCTTTGATTAGTAATTCGTGACCTGGAAGTACGGAAAGAGCAGTATTATCCTCATTTGGTGCTCCCAGGAGTATGCTTGGAATAAAATTAATAAAAAGGTGGGTTGTTGAAAGAGCGACGATAAAAATTGCCAGTGCCAAGGGAGTAGTTAGAGTTAAAAAAAATCCTGAAAGCGTCAATAAAATAGCTGAAAGTAAATTAGTATGAAAACTAGGAATTACGCCTGTAATTGTCCCAATTATAACTCCCATCAATAATGCTAAAATTAATTCAATCATTTTCTATACTTCATATCCAAAAGAGGATTTATTTTAGAGATAATAATCTCAGTTTTATTTTCATATTCAGTAGTTTTACCAGTAACCTCGTAAGAAAGAGACTTATTTAATTTTAAAATTTGAGAATCTGCATTAAAAATTATACCACTAATAATTCCACTAGAATCGTTTAGTTTAAAAAAAGTGGTTGAGTTTTTTATCTGATTAATAGAAATAATATTCACAATAATCCTTATTTCTTGATTTGAAGAAAAAAAACTATGATTTTGTGCTGTGGCCTTGGCAATAGTGGTTAATTGAGGTTCAATAATCTGGGACAGAAATAAAAGGCATATTATTCCGGTAAGAGACAAAATCAGCATAAGGCTCACTTTAGCGTCCATTATCTTATTTGTTCATAAGGTTTATTAAGGATTACTGTATTCAAAAGATATGGCTCAAAAAGCAGTTAAGGTAAAGGCAGAATCTAACGCAAGTTCTAAAGAAATGAGTCCTGAAGAAAAATTAGCTTTAATTAAGCGAAATCTCCAAGAAATTATTGGAGAAGAAGAATTACTCAAAAAATTAGAAAGCGAAACAGAAGTTTCAGTGTATTGGGGAACTATGCCTACCGGAAGTATTTCTATTGCTTATTTTTTCCCTATGATGAAGATTGCAGATTTTTTAAGGGCAGGACTTAGAGTTAAAATTCTTAATGCAGATTTACATGCGGCCCTAGATGGAGTTTCTTGGGAAATACTAGAAAAAAGAACAACATATTATCAAAATGCAATAATTCTTTTGTTAAAAACCATTAAAGTAGATATAAGTAAATTAGAATTTGTAAAGGGAAGCACATTTCAGTTAAAACCAGAATATTTTCATGATATGCTAAAATTAACAACTATGACTACCATTGCCGAAGCTAAACATGCTGCTGCCGAAGTAGTAAAATTAGGAGATAATCCCAAACTTTCAGGAGTCATTTATCCTTTAATGCAAGCATTAGATGAAGAATATTTACAAGTTGACGCTCAATTTGGAGGAGTTGATCAAAGAAAAATTATGGTTTATGCCAGAGAATATTTACCTAAAATAGGCTATAAAAAAAGAATAGAATTAATGAACCCTATGATCCGAGGATTAATTGGAGTAAAGATGAGCTCTAGCATAGAAAATAGTAAACTTGATTTATTGGATGATGAGGAAAAAGTTAAAAGCAAAATAAACAAGGCGGAATGTGTAGAAGGAGACCCTGACAATGGCATTATGGCCCTTTTAAAATATTTAATTTTTGTCTTAAAATCACAGAATGGAGAAAAATTCTTAATCGAGCGACCAGAGAAATTTGGGGGCAATATAGAATATGCTACTTATGAAGAAGCGGAAAAAGACTTTATTGAAAAAAAATTACACCCTATGGATCTCAAAACAGGAGTAGCAAAAGAGATTAATAATATTCTTAAAAAATTTAGAGAAGATAAGCAAATTCATGAATTGCATAATGCAGCTTATGGTGAAAAGAAAGAAGAAGGAAAAACTATTGCTAATCAGGTTAATAAAAAATAATTTCTGAATATGCTAGAATTCTGCCCATTATGTAAGAAAATTTTAGAACTTGCAGAATGGAAAGGTAAACAAATAGGTAAATGTTCTTGCGGTTTTATGAGGACTTCGGGCATAAATATTCAAAGAGAAGAAAGTATCTCTGAAACTAAAATAGGCTTTGGTATTTCCGAGATTAACAAAGGCGAAGGATTTAATTTTTCTTGTAAAAAATGTGGCCATAACCTTTCAGATGCAAAAGATCTAGGAGAAATTTTAGGTAATGAAAAAAGTGTTACTTTATTTACTTGTTTAAAATGTGGTAATGTTGAAAGAAAATAAAAGATCTAATTCTTACTTCCTAATCCTAACACTGAAATAACAGCTATAAGTAGATACATAAAAAATCCATAAACACAAGCAGGAACTCCAACTACCGAGCTACAAGTTCCAAGACCTAGTGCGGAAGCAGAACAAACTTTTTGGAAAACTTCTCCATAACTTAAATAACCTGAAAATAATAAACCTGCAATAGAAATTCCAAAAATACACCTCAGAGCAATCTCTTTTTTCATAATTTTTTCTCCATGACAAAGTTTACATTTCTTGCACCATGATAATTATATTTTTCCTTTCTTAATAATTTATAGCCTAATTTTTCATAAAACCCTTTTGCTTTTTCCGCAGACCAAAGATGTACTTTTTTTATTCCATTTTTTCTTGCGTAAACTTCAATAAAGTCCATTAATTTTGTGCCTATTCCTTTTCGAGTGCAAGAGAACTTTACAAACACTCCTTTTACTTCAGAACCTTGTAAAGAAACAGACCCTATTATCTCCCTCTCTCTAACCAGGCAAAAGGTAGGATATTTTTTAATTTTTTTAGCGATATTTTCTGGAGAATAGGCTTGAGTTAAAACTTCAATTAATTTTTTATTGTAATTTTCTCCAGGAATTTTTCCAAAAACGCCCTTTCTTATTTCCGAAAGTTCTTGAGCGTCTGAAAGTTTAGCTTTTCTAAAAAATAACTCTTTTTCGGAGATTAGTGAAGGAAAATGAATCAACTTGCTGGATGTTGTTTTCATAATAATCTAGAGAGGTCTAAGTTTAAAAATATATTGAATAAAACTATTTCTTAAAGGAAGCCTGCGCACACTTTTTTCCACCTTCAGTAGGATAATCTCCATTCAAACAGGCAAGACACAATGAATCTCTCTCACCACAAGAAGCAATAAGCCCTTCTTCAGATTGGAAATGGACTGAATCCGCCCCAATAAGCTTTGCAATTTGCTCTTCAAATTTTTGAGGATTTGACTGATCAGCCTTATTTGCAATTAATTCTTCACCAGTCGGAAAATCAATTCCATAAAAACAAGGATATTTTATAGGAGGTTCAGTAGACCTAAAATGTATTTCACGAGCACCAGCGTCTCGCAATAAGCCAATATTTCTCTTACTAGTTTCTCCCCTCACAAGACTATCATCAAGTACAATAACTTTTTTTCCCTCAAGTAACTCTTCTATAATTCCATATTTTCCAAACATAACCCTATCTCGCGTTTTTGCTTTATTAATAAAACCTCTAAGAGATCCGTTTTTGTATAATGCTTCCCTATATCTTAATCCCAAAGTTTCCGCATAAGCAATAGCTGCGGGAATAGCTGTAGCTGGAACTGGAACTACAACAAACTCATCCTTATGAGTTAGAATAAACTCCTTTAACGGATCAGTAACTGCAAGTTTTTGCCCCAAACTAAATCTTGAAGAATAAACAGATTGCCCATTTATTTTAGAATCAGGCCTTGAAAAATAGACTTTTTCAAAATGACAAGCCGCTTTTCTTCCATCAAATAATACTTTTTCTTCAAGTTTCCCTTCGCGGCACACTAAACAACTTCCTGCAGGAACATCTTTAAATTCTTTAATTCCCAAGATTCTTAGTGCAACACTCTCAGAAGCAAAAGCAATCATATCTTTATTTTCACCATAAACTAAAGGCCTAAATCCTTGCGGATCCCTAAAACAAACTAAATCTCCATCACCCGATAAAGTTAAAACATTATATGCCCCGTCTAGCTTTTTCATTACATTCTCATAAACTTCAAACAGATTAGGTTTAAGATAATTTCCTTCAGGATCTCTTTTTGAAAGATAATGTAATGAATTAGAAATAAAATCCATAATTATTTCAGTATCTACATCAGTCTCTAAATCATATCCTTCACTTAATATTCCCTTTTTGAGCTCATCATAATTGGCTAGGTTGCCATTAAAAGAAATTGCAAATTTTTTAGTGCCTCTTGCATGTTGCCTCAAAAAAGGTTGGGCCTGATCTCTATTTTCAGAACTTCCCTTTGAAGTACCAGAAGTAGAATATCTTACGTGACCTATGCCGGCCAGACCATGCATATCCTTTAAAAAATGTTTATTTTCATCTTCATCATTAGTTAAATAAAGATCATTTACTAGACCTACCTCTTTTCTAAGCCTAAGTTTCCTAGCAATCCCCTCTAGAGGATCAAAAACAGCTATACCTGCACTAAGTTGACCCCTATGTTGTAATTGATTTCCTGCTAAATAAAGAAGTTCGGGCAATCTACCTCGGTCACAATGTGTATCTTTAAGATAAACTCCCCAAATCCCGCATTCTTCGCCAATACCGTCGTCCATGTAATAAAAAGAAACCTGTAATTTTTAAACACGACTATAGTGAAAGAAATAGAATTTAAATCCAAAAAAATATTAAAAACCGAATGTATTTAATCCCGCTTGTTTCTCAGTCTCTTTTCCAAAAATACTTTCTATGTATTTTTTAGTCAAATCTAAATTTTGTTTAATATAAGGGGGGACATCGTATTTCTTAGCAAGTTCAAGCGCAGGCTCAAGATATTTAACAATACTACCGTAGGAAATAGTAAATATAATTTTCCCTCCGCATTTTTCACATTTCCCAGACAGAGGAGGACGCCTGTATTTAACATTGCAACCAACACATCTAAATTGTTGCTCTGAAAATTTCCTTAAATTACCTCTTAAATCTCGCATAAAATGCCGATCTATAATCAATCTAGCCACATCGCTGTTATCTACTGCACGAAGTTTTTCAACTAAATCCATCTGGGCTCTAACTTTTTCAGCCATATTGGGAATTGTTTTATAACAAGAGTTAGTTACAGTATTATTAAAATCATTAGTGTCATGTGTAAATCCTGTATGAGTAAAAGGATCTATACCTTTAGCAAGTCTAACTTTTACATTATCAATTTTTATTTCTGAAGAATGGTGCCCTCCTTGCTCTGCAAGTTCATATAGTTCTAGAGGGTAATTATATCCTAGTTCCAAATCCAAAATTTGATCATCAACTTCCCCTGCCCTAATCCTTGCATTTAAAACTAAAGGAGCATCTTGAGTCCCTCCTCTGTGAGCCGGTAAATATTGTCTTGAAAAATTAATTAAAGTATCCAGTAAGAGCATGACTGCAAGTTCATCACCATCACAATCTCGCCTACACGCAGCGTGAACATAAGGAGAAGCAAATAATGCTTGGGTTTTAGAAAATCCAACTATTCTACCGGCAACACAAGCGCAATTATGAGGCGAAATATAAGCAATCAAATGACCAATTAAATCTTCCTTCTTTTTTACATTGTAAAATGGTTTCATTTTATAAAATTTTACAAGAAGCTCATCCATAAATTGAGTCAACTTAATAAAAACATCGTCTGCTTTTTCATCAAGAGTATCTGGGCAAGAAGGCAAAATACCATCATGAGCCTTAAGTTCAACAATTTGATTATCATTTTCTAGAGGCGCACCATAACAATCTGTTTCATATCCCATCTCCCTAAGTTTGAGAACACTTGTGCCAATTTCCTTTGGTTTAAAATGAGTAATAGGGGCTTCAGTTCCATCGTATCTAATTGTCCCATCTTTATTTACGGCTAGCCCATATTTAGCCCGAAGTATTCCTTTGGCTAAATTTTCAGGTATATGATTTGCGTTCATAGTTCCCTTAACTCCCTTAATTAAAACAGGAACCTCTTGCCGTTCATATCCTAAAAGTTCTCTTGCTTTTTCAAAATAATTTTTCATATCTATTTTAGTAGACTTATATCTTTGCCCCAGTTTATGAACCGGACAAACTTTGTCTTCAAAAGTCTGATGACATTCCTTACAATAATACATAGGCGTGGTTTTTTCCTTACATGTTTCGCACATATGGTAAATTGTATCCTTCAAACATTTGCCACAATAATAAATTGGAAAATCACTTTTAACCGAACCAATTTTATATGCCTCATTAACACTTTTAAATCTCCCTCCCTCTTCGCCGACAGGAAAAAGAACACTCGGATTTCCAATAAGCCGACGAAGTTTTGCTTTTTCAGGCCTACCCATTCTGGACCCTATAAAAGTTCCCGCTTTATCTTTAATCATAAATTTGGAATTAAGATTAATGATCTCCAGAACAGTTTTCCCATTTAAGTCCTCAGATTCTGCTTTTTTTATTAAATCTAAAAATTCTTTTTCGAGTTTATGAATTGAAGTGGGAAAAGCCAAAGGATTAATCCCTAGATTAGCTAAAAGCATTTGAGCATTTTTAGATCCTACTACTAAGTTTTCAATAGTAACTTCGTGTTCTAATCCAATTAATTCCATAGCTCGTTTAGCCTTTGCAAATTTTTCTCTATTTGAATCTAAATAAGGCAACACTAATTTCCCTTCGGAGTAAGTAGAATTGCTTAAATAATATAATAGTTCAAAAAATTGCTCTTTAGTTATCTGAGTCCAGAAAAAAATAAAGGAAGGATTAAGCGGAAATTTTAATTTTTCTGATATGTCTATTGCTTTCTCAAACGAAACATTGTAGGGATCTAATTTTTCATATTCTTCTTTTTCAGGTAAAATTAATTCAGGGTTAGTTAAAACTTTCTTTAAAGCAAGACCCCACCATTCTTCAACATAACCGGGCTTGATTAGTTCATAATTTCTATTAATGACGTCCCCTAGTGGGAATAAAATGTCTCCGAAATAAATAATTTCCTCCACAAAAGGATATATCTTTTTGGCCTCTTCAAGACTAGTCATTTTTAAAACTGACCCTGTTTTCAACTTTACAATTGGGCCATCAATAACATCACAACTAGTAACAATACATCCCTTGGTAGGTTTTTCTATTTTTAATTGATTTCCAGTAGACAAAAATCCGTTAGAAATTCCCATTGTAGCTGGATGAATTGAAGTTGCAGAAAATCCGGCAACTCTACTTCGACCATATCTAAATCTAAATGCCCCGCTCCTAGAAGGATGACCAAAAACAGGCCTGCCTGCGACTAAATCCTTAATATAAGTTGGAGAAGTATCACTACTCCCTTTTTCTCTTTTTTTATGAAGAGTTACATAATCTTCTAAAAATTTCCAATCAGATAACACAAACCCTTTCGCTTGCAATCCTTTTAAAATTCTTAAACCCTTTTGAGCTTTTTGAGCAAGACCCTCCGCAAAAATCAAACAAACTCCCCCCCTGATACAATTGGTATTCATCCTAGGAAGATCCTTAAAATTACTTATTTCTCTCTGCTCAGAGGGCTCTCCGGAAATCTGAATAGGTAAATTCTTTGCTAAGAAAGTGGCCTCTTCTTCAGTAGGACAGTATTGTAAATTATTTACCCTTTCATGATAATCAAAAGTTTCAGTAACAAGTCTTTTTACTTCTTTTTCGTTAGGGTCATATTTTGCATATCCGAAAAATTCTCTCAGATAATCGATCAGAATAAGAGCCATACAACTAGCAGTAGTTCCAGCACTTCTAATTGGTCCAGAAAAAAAAGGAACGAAATAATCTTTACCGTCTATTGTTTTTTGGAGCTTAAGTTCAGTAAATCCCTCGATAGGGGAAGAAACTACTCCCAAAGTATTATATGCAAAACCTACTCTAATTGCAGCTTCAATTGCTTGTAATTGATTATCAAATTTACAAAACTTTTCTTGCGCAATTTCTTCAGCAATTTTAAATGAAACCGCCGCATCTAGTTGCCCATATTCTTTTTCTAAATCTAAAATTCTTTGAGTAATGCGAGGATCGTTTATTTGTGGATAAATAACACTAATGAGCCCAACTACCTTTTCAGCCATGGTCAAAGCAATTGGAATTTCTACTTTTTCTTGAGGATCTAGTCCTTTTTTTCTAGCCTCTTCTGCAATAACATAACAAGCACGCACCTCATTTTCTAACTCTTGGAAATAATCTCGCTCCATTTTTATTTTTTTACCAAAGCTTTTGATTTACTTAAAAAATAAAAAATCAGAAATTTAGATAATTTCTGAGTATGAAAAATCTGCAGTTTTGGAACCTGAAAGGAAGATAGATTTTTCATTTTTTTACCTCGCAAACTACTTGATCTTTTATTTGTTCACAAGTTTTTTCTTCCTTAGGTTCCTCTGCATCAGAAAAATCAAGTAACTTTATTTCCCGAGTCTTTAAGTTTAACATAGGAATTTTACAAGGGTCTGGTTGATTTCCAACTTTTTCTTCAAAGGGAGTAATGGACTGCCAACAAGAACAAGAGATAATTAAAATATTGTTATATACGTCCAGATCCGTTCTATGTAAGTCGCCCGTAACTACAACATCTGGAATTTCTTTTATAGTAAGGCAATCTTCTTTGTCAGAAGGAATGTAAACATTAGAAGAATGCATAGGAGATAGATGTCTATGCTTTAACATATATTTAACCACCTTTGGAGGATTCATGTGAGCCTTCCCCTGCCGCAATTCCTCTATTTCTTCTATCCATCCATGCATACTTGCACCGTGGTACATTAAAACCTTAAGACCTTTTTTTCTATCAGTAGCATCAATCTCTACCATAGCCGGATTACTTAATAAATAAAGATTAGGTATTTTAGTAAGTTCTTCTGCGTATTCTTCATCGATAGAGGGTTGAGGTTCAGGAACACGAGAAGCATCGTGCTGCCCAGGACACATAATTATACTAATATGTTTAGGAATTCGATCCATATATTCTGCTAATTTTTTATACTGGGCCTTAATATCTTTTATTTTAAGTAAAGCTTCTTGACCAGGATAAACTCCTACTCCATCCACATTATCTCCTACAGCAAACATGTATTTTATTTTAGAAAGCTTTTCTTTTTGAAACTCATCTGCATCTTTGCCATTAATCCAGTCTATAAATCTTTCAAAATTCTTTTCTAAAAATAGACTTGAACCTACATGCATATCGGAAACAAATAAACAGTATACTTCTTCTTCCGACTTTCTTTTTTCAGTAAGATAAGCATCCGGAAAGAATATATCATTAATATATACAAAATCTTTTCCACCGGAGCATTTTAAACCCACAACATCATCACAAATTACTTCCTTGGCTTTTTTAAAAATATCTTCTTTATCTAGGCCGACTAACGCATTAATTCTACCAGTTAAATCTTCAAGTTCAAATATTATATTTTTATTTTTAGTGACTCGTTTAGAAGAAATCATTGCAAGCAAAGAAAAACTACGATTACTACCAATTTTATTAATAGAAACCAAATTAGATAACTCTTTTCGATCTTTTAATAATTCTTTCATAAAATTAAATCTATTTCTAAAATGCATAACGAAATCCCTAACTTCAATTTTTTTATCCGGAATTATATTTGAAGATAAAATTTTAACCTTAGGTATACTAAAATTAGAAATTTCTATTTTTTTAGGCTCAATCTTTTCAATTTTGGTAGGAATTAACCCTAAATTTAAATTTAAAAAATTTTCAAAGATTTGAGCTTTTTCCTTAGGAAAATTAAAAAATAAAGAATTAAGTTCGGTTTTATTAAAATTTAAAACCTTACGCGTAATAACTCTGCTTTTAGTCATAGCCACTACTTGATTAAGAATCTGCTCAGCCGCACCATTATCATCTAAAAGTCTAAATAAATCTGCGACTTCTCCGTCTAAGAGAAATCCTTTCTTTGCAAAATATCTTATTATTTCTTCTTTGTTTATTTCCATTTTTCAAGCCCTCTAATCGGTTTAGTTTTAGTGAAGTGATTAGATTCCAGACTTAAAATCCAAGTGAATTCCGAAGAATTTCCTTAGTTTTTACTAATATTGCGGCAGGTATTGATAACTTAATTTCTTTAGTCCGGCCATATCGTCCATTACTGACAACAGTGGCATTAATTAACCCCAACATATCAAACTCAGCAATCATATCTCCTGTTCTTCTTTGAGTTAAAATTTCAAGATCAATTGATTTACATAATTCTTGATAAACATTGTAAACATCTCCAGTAAATATTTTTTTCTCTTCACCATTAAATAAATCTTTTTGTTTGGCAGGATTTCCTTTTTTTCCTTCTTCCAAATCAATAATTGCTTGAAGAACTAACTGATGCTGCTTAGGCTGAGTTTCCACAATATCTAAAATTTTATCACGTTCAATTTTGTCATTAGCATCATCGATATTTTTAGTAGTTATTTTAGATTCGCCTGCTCTTTCTGCAATCTCTCCTGCAACTCTAAGCAAATCAAGAGCACGCCGAGCATCTCCATGTTCTCTTGCAGCAAAAGCAGCACATTTAGAGATAGCAGCAGATTCTACAATTCCATCTTTAAATGCTTCTTCTGCTCTCTTCTTGAGAATACCTTGCAATTGAATCGCGTTATATGGGGGAAATACAATCTCTTCTTGACCAAGTGAACTTTTAACACGAGGATCAAGGGAATCTAAAAATCTAACATCATTACTTATGCCTACAAGTATAATTTGAGTCTTGGGAAGTTGAGAATTAAGACGAGTTAGATTATATAAAAAT
>CAYLGX010000007.1:0-2350 GCA_964383425.1 Candidatus Woesearchaeota archaeon | reverse complement strand
TTGGTCAGATATTTTTTTAACAAGTTGATCAATTTCATCAAGAATTAAAATGAATAATTTTTTATTGGAATCTTCTAAAAGTTTTATAAATCGAGTATATACTTGATCAGTAGGAAGTCCTGTAGCTGGAACCGTACCTCCTAATTTTTCAATTAATTCAGCCAATAATCTATATTCTGTATCTGCTACTTTTTTTAATTTACAATTAATATACTCCACCGCAATAGGATGTTCAGGTTTAGCTCTTTTAAGTAATTCATCTTTTATATGTTGAGTCACTAAAGTTTTACCTGTTCCTGTAAGTCCGTAAATAAAGAGATTACTTGTTTTTTGACCTAAAAGTACGGGGGCTAGTATAGAAGCAACTTGTCCAATTTGTTTTTCTCTGAATTCAATTTCAGAAGGAGCATGATTAGATTGCAAAACTTCTTTTTTCTTAAATAAACTTCTAGCACTTACTGAATCAAAAATTTTATCAAGCGAACTTCCCATTTTTATATTATTATAATATAATTATTTTTAGTTTAAAGTTTTTATAAATACCCCTATTCTTTATAATATAGTTTTTATTATAACCATCTCTTCCTATGGAACTAAATAAGAGTATATATTTAACTCAACGATAAAATAATCTTCTACTTTTTAAATTAATGTAATCATTGGTAAGAAAGTACACCTATTTTTCCTTTGGAGACCCCCACCCCTTCATATCTATTGGAACTATCATTTAAAATAAATTTAATTTAAAATTTTTAATCTTAATCAATATACTTTAATATAATATAATATAATATATATAATATATAATATATATATTTATAAATGAAAAAAAAACAAAAAAAAGACTTCATAGAGGATATATAAATATTTCCATGTGAAACCAGGGGGTGGGGGTGTAATCAAAAAAAGAGAGATTAAAGTTCAATGTTTAGCTTTAAGCTCATTATTTATTATGTTTTTTTAATATAGAAATGTTTATAAATAACTCATCGCAATTAAATTTATGGCAATAGAAAAAAAGTCGTTAAAAGATTTACTAGGTAAGTTAATCGTTACAAAAGAAGGTAAGAGACTTGGATTCGTCCAAGATATCGCTTTTGAAACAAGAACTGGTGAATTAATTCATTTAGTAGTTAGAGAACCTACACCTTACACTAGATCTATTAATTTAGAAAAGACTTCCGATAATGAAACTTTGATACCCTATAATTCTATAATTGCTATTGGCGATTTTGTAGTTATTTCTGAAGAAGACCTATTATAATTCTTTAAATTTAAACCTATTTTTTATATACTAAATACTTTTAAATCATGTATATTCAATTAATTTATGTTAGAAAGAGTATTGCTTAATGTATTAAAACCTAGTTTTGCAGACTTTAAGAGAATTATTGCTAATAATGAACATTATACCTTGGATTATTTAGAAAATCAGTTTACTACGCTTTTTGGGCCATTTATAGGCATGTTTGAACTAGGGCGAACTTCTTCCGTAAATACGGCTTCCATTAGAAGATTAACCCAAAAAAATCAAGCTGTTTTTGATGATTATCGCCTTAAACTTGTAGGTAAACTAAATTTAATTAATGATTCTTTAAAATTAGGTCAAATTGTTTCTAGCCCTGTTAAGGAAATAGGCATATTGGCTGGACCTCGGAGTGATAATTTGCCATATGGTTTTAATATAGGTAGAAAAGGTTTAGTTTTTCATTCATATTATACTACTCGCTGTTTTATAGAAATTGATTCTAAGGTAAAACTCAGATATTAATCACAACAATATTTAAAAACCACTCTTGATAGTTAAATTTATGAAAATAATAGGTTTTTCAATAAATAAGGTAATTGCTGAAAAAAATAGTGAAGCTAAAGGCAAAATCGAACTTTCTTCAGGATTAAGCATGGTAGACATAAAAAAACAAGATGTTTCTATCTCAGGTAAAAACACAATAAAGTTTGATTTTTCTTTTAATATACAATATAAACCTAATTTAGGGAAAATAGAATTAGACGGTTCAGTAATTGTTCTTGATGAAGATGATGAATCTAAGCAGATTATAGACAATTGGAAAAAGAAAAAATTTGATAATCCTATGAAACTTCCATTATTTAACTTTATCATGAATAAATGTAATATTAGGGCTATCCAATTAGAAGACGAATTAGGTCTTCCACCACATTTTCAACTTCCAAAATTAACTGAGCAAAAAGATCCAAATTCCACACAAACAAGTTATACAGGTTAATAAATTCTAAAAAAAGAGGAGATGGTATCAGCGTTTCTAAATCATTAAGTAACAGACAGTAAGGCGTGCAAGGTTTTGTGAATTATTTCTTTGCAGGAAAAAAC
>CAYLGX010000006.1:3279-22538 GCA_964383425.1 Candidatus Woesearchaeota archaeon | reverse complement strand
GAAATTAAAACAACAAAACAAATTGAAAATAAATTAGATGAGGAAATAGCCAGCCTTGAAAAAAATAAAAGTAATTTTCACAAGCAAATAGAGTTACTCCAAAATAAAATAAGCCAGATTAAGGAGAGTAAAGAATACGAAGAGTACATCCGAAAAAAACAAGCATTAGAAATAGAACAACACGAAATTAAACGTGCACTTTCAAATTTAAAGGACTTACTGAATCTAAAACAAATGGCTAAAATTCATCATTCCAGTTCAAAAAATATGCAAATAATTAAAGAATACGCTGAAAATATTGAATCTGCGTTTGAAAAGGACAAGGGTGAGTCTATTTCGATGTTAGTTACAGAAAATAAAAAAGAAATTTTGGAAAAAATAGATAATATTCTCAAAAAAATGGGGCATTTGGCAAGTATCGGTTTGCCTTTAGATCAAACAGCCGAATATAAAAAAGAAATTAATGCCATAGAGTCTAGGCTTGCTGAAATAAATGGCGAAAAAATTAAACTTGAAAAAAGAAAAAATCAGTCAAGTAGTGACTTAACAAAATTAAGAGGTTATTTAGATAAAGAGTTGGAAAATATAAATATTAAATTAGAATAATTTATCTAAATCTTCTACCGTAACTTCTACCTTCTGAAGAGGCATCTCTACTGCTTCCAAATCTTCTTCTATCGGATGAATGTCCTTCTTCACTGCTTCTTTGATTTCTTCCACCACGTCCTTGGTATTCAGAGCCCCTTTCGCCTCGCGAGTGTCCCCGGCCTTCATTTGAACTTCTTCCATGATCTCTATTTCCCCTATATCCTCCGCCCCTTCCGCCAGATCTTCCACCAAATCCTCCTCGATCAGGTCGATCTCCACTAAATTTTACCATTATCTTTTCAAATTCAGGCGTTTCTAGTTTTTCTATTTTGAGAGATTTATCTTTTAAAATCATTCTAAAATTATCATAATCTCTTTCGCAAAGCAGTGTTATCGCTTTTCCATTTTTACCTGCTCTAGCTGTTCTTCCAACTCGATGAATATATTCTTCACTAGTTTTCGGAGCATCATAATTGTATACATGGGAAACATTTTTTATGTCTAACCCTCTTGCAGCAACATCTGTACAAACTAGAACAAATTTTTCACTTTTATGAAATTGTTCGATAGCCTTGTCTCTTTGATGTTGGCTTAAATCTCCATGTAAAGGTAATGCATCAAATCCATGTCTAGTTAAACTATGTCCAATGAAATCTGCATTTCGTTTAGTGGCACAAAAAACCATTACTAATTTTGAATGTTCATCTTTAAGTAAATGAACAAGTAAAGAAAATTTTTCATTTTGTTGAATATCATAGTATCCCTGATGAAGTTTGCTAGCATCCACATAACTTTCAACACTGATCTCTATAGGATTAACTAAATATTTGTCTGCAAGTCTTCGAATATCATGAGAAATTGTTGCAGAAAATAGAAATGTCTGTCTTTGTCTAGGACATTCGCTAACTATCTGAATAACATCATCTCTAAAACCCATATCAAGCATTCTATCTGCTTCATCTAGAACTAAATACTTTACTTGGCTAAAATCAATTGTATTTCGAGACATATGGTCCAGTATTCTGCCAGGAGTCCCTACTACTATATCTGCTTCTTCTAGTTGATCTATCTGTGGATTAATTCCTACGCCGCCATAAACTGAGATTACATATAGGTCTTTATATCGTGAAAATTCTCGTAATGATTTTCTTACTTGTTCACATAATTCTCTTGTAGGTGTCAATATAAGTGCCTGAATTCCAGCTCCAGGTAGAACTTTTTCTATAATTGAGGCTCCAAAAGCAAGTGTTTTTCCAGACCCTGTAGCACTTTTTCCAATAATGTCTTTTCCAGCTAGGGCCAGAGGGATAACTTTTTCTTGAATTTCAGTGGCTTCTGCAAATTTCATGCCTTCCAGTATCTTTAAAAAATTCTCATCGAGTCCTAGTTCTTTGAATGTTTTCATTTTGTGTATTAATTAAATTTCAATTCTTACGAATTGTTTTTCAATTGGGTATTTTTAATGCAGAAAAAATAAATTGGGACATTATCCCGCAGATAACCTTTTTGATATCTGATTTTTTCTGTGTCACCTTTCTTCGCCTCATCACGCCTTCGTATATAAAAAAATAATAAAATAAAATTGTAAAATCTAAGTTTTTCCTAATAAATTAGAAAGTTCCTTAGAATCTTGCTGGTTTATGCTTTTGATAACAATCTCTGCAATAAACTGGCTTTCCTTCTGTTGGCTTGAATGGAACTTCACATTCCTTCTTACATTCAGAACAAGTTGCTTTATGCATTTCTCTTGGGCCGAAACTATTGTCTCGGTTTCCTCTGAATCCGCCATCGCTATATCCGCTCATATTTTATCCTCCCGTGTATTATTTAATGATAATTCTTTACCGCAGGATTTGCATTTGTAGACCATTGTATTTTTAGCCTTTGCTTTTTTTCCGTGAGGGTAATTTCTTCTCTTAATAAGTTTAGAGCTAGCTCCGCATGAACAAGTTCGTGTCTTGCTTGGACCGGCAATGGGTCTTCTGAAGTTATTATTTCGCATATTTGTTTTGTTTTAAGCTAATTATAGAAGTCGTTTTCGATTCTAAATTATTAAATTCCGTAAGAACCTTATTCTTATAGATAATTTATTATAATTTGGCCCTTTTTAAACCTTAGCATTAACAATTTTTAATCGAATATATGTTGTTCTTTTAAACTGATATTTTTAACTAATCTTTCAAACCATTCGCCATCACTAAATTCTGAGTCTACTCTTAAAATACATTTTTTTAAATTTCTAGTTTTTTGAAAATGAAGATATAGGGGATGTGGATGTCTATTTTCTCCAAGATGTATTCCCACTTTTAACCAAGTTTGTCCCCTCTGGTCTAGGGAGAATCGTACTCCACAAATATTATTTTTTAATTCATTAACAAAATCTTCTATTTCGAATCTATCTTGCTCAGTTTTAAGCATATATTCGTGCCGATTATCTTCTAGATACGTGTGATGTAAGATTGCATATTCCATTATATTTTTAACAAAAATTGCTTTTTAGACTTAATTGATCTTGGAACTATATAATCTTAATTTAGAATTAAGCTCGAGTGTATCTGGAACAGAAGCCTTTTAATTTTTTAGCTTCCATATCATTAGGTCTTTTTTCTATGACTTTTATTAAATAACTTTCCGCTTCTTCAAGTCTTCTTAAACTCATTAGAATTTTTGCTTTCAAAAACCATAAATCTGCAATACCTTCATCACTAGCTTTATGGGACATAATTAATCTTGAGCATTCTTTATTAGCTTCTTCTACTTTTCTTTGTCTTAGTAAGAATTCTACTTTTTGTTTTTGTAGGAAATCCTCTTCGCTATATATCTTCAGAGCAAGATCCATTTTTCCAGCTTTTTCAAGGAAAACTGCTAAGTGATATTTTTCTTTCAAACCATATTCTTCTTGACTGTATTGTTTTGGCCAAAGTTCAGCAACCATTGCAAAATCTTGCAGTTTAATATAAAGTTCTACAATTTTTTTTGTTATATGCTTATACTTATAGTATTCTTTTCCAGTATAAATTGTTTCAATTAATTGGTTGTATTCCTTTATTGCCTCAGCAAAATTGCCAGCAGTTTCTAATTGTTGAGCTAACTGTAAGTAATCCTTTTCTTCCTCTAACTTTTTTCCAGAAAAAGCCTCTTTTATTCTACCAAATATTCCCATAATGTTTGTGACCGTGGTGAGTATAAAAAGATATTTCTTTTAGATAATATATATTCGACCTTGAAAATAAGCTTGCTATCGATAGAGAACTACTCTCTTTTAAAAAGTACTTCCTTTATTTCGCAAGAGGCTAGATAGATTTTACATGTTATTTCATAATTCTTACAACCTTCGCAATGCTCTTCTGTTCTTTTAACTTCTAAACTTTTAAAACATCCATATGTAAGTGAGGGTTGCATTCCGCGTTGACTCATATCTAGCTTCTGCTGTTTTACGAGTATATCCTCTAATTTAATCAAATTAATTAACATAATTTAATATTTTTTATGCATTTATAGGTTTAATTAGGGTGAAAGATATACTGCCACTCATAAATCCTTAAAAACTAAATCAGAATAAAATTCTTATGGTCCAACAACCAGTTACTCTTTCAGATTTAAATGGAAATTTAGTAGCTCCGATTAACTACCTTTCGGACAGAGGTCATGTATACAAGGTTCGTAGTGTTTTTAATAGGCTGGAATATATTTACTCTGGAGATTTCAAAAAGCAATATAGGGTACTGACGCAAGACCTAGCAAAATCGCTGATTCCTCTTGAAGGAGAATTTGAAGAGAAGGTGATGGGCCTTTTCAACTTATTAAAATCGCAAGCTCCGCAAATTTCCCCCCTTGAAAGGCCAACTTACGAATGCGTTAAATCAAGCGACGGCTCTTGGCAAAATAGGCACCGGCATGCGAGAGTAACTCCATCTATTGCTCTACAAAAATCTTATACCTCCGCGAGAGTTTGCTCTCCCGAAACCTGTTCTGATTGCAGTACCTCTAATTTTTTTATAGTATATTGCAGAAATTCTAAAATTTCCGAACATGGTTACGAATGCTCGATGCCTAGATATTCTAAACAATCTGCTAGGTCCAGATGTGAATTTGGTTTGCCGAGCCAATAAAAATCTCATTGAGTCTAATTTCAAGAAGTTATTTTTCTTTAGATCTACAAGACTAATCTTTAACTCGTTTCATATGTAACTGGTGCATTCTCTTCAAAAATTCTTGTTTATCTTCAATTCGGATTAAATCGCTGTGGCCCTGGAGGATTAGATTAAGTGTAAATGGACTAGGCAGTACTGATTCAATTATTTTAATTTTAATTTGGTTATCCTTTATGGCTCTAAGAACTTTTTTGGTATTCTCAATATCCATTAAATCTTCAAGAACTTCACGCTTAGCTTCCTTTAGGATAGGAAAGTCCTTACTTATCTTTTTAACTGAAGCAAGAATAAAATGACTACGAAGTTGCTGTTTACCTACACTTTTGGCTTGCCCCTTATAATTTCTTAAGATCATTAGGGCTCTTGAAGCACAATGTCTAAACCTTCTTGCAAGAACATCAGTATGATTAATTGCTTCTTCTAATATTTGCCTTAAATTATTTTCATTTAATTCATTAAGCGCCTTTTCTATGGGCATTTTTTCTCCTGCGAAATAAAAACCATTATCACTTATTCCTATTTCTATATCTCGGTTTTCACTAGCTCCCATTAGGTAAGCTAATGCCCGAGATAATGCATCATTGACTCTCCGCCCGTACATAGAGTTAAATAAAAGATAATTTTTTTCACCTTTATATTTTTCTATAGTGATAGTATTCGAGCAAGGTATTTCAGAAACTTTGAACTGTTCATAATAGTAAGTATAAATTGAGTTTGCAATAATTTCGTCAACATAGAGATGCTTCTTAAGAAATTCGCAGATTTCAATTTTTCTTTCTCCTTTTTCTAGCTTTTCTTTTACTAAAAATCTTAATCGATTTACTTCTCCAGCAGTATCAAAAGACAAAGGCAACATTTCACTAAACCATGAAGGAATCGTAGGAGTTCTATTGACTGAACTTTTCACATAAAGATTCATCCCTCTAGTGTAAAGGTATAAATATCTGGCTCCGCCTAGAACAAAAACATCACCCTTTTTCATTCTTTCAAGAAATCCCTCATCAATGTATCCTATGTGTTCTCCTGCGGGAGCTAGTTTGACCTCAACAAAACTTTCCTCAGGGATAGTGCCAATATTAGTCATATATAATACTCTGGCGAGTTTGCCCCTTTTGCCAATCTCCCTAGTTAGAGGATCATACCAAATTTTAGCATAAACATATGTTTTTTCTAAATCGCCACCATACTCTCCCGAAAGATAACTTATTACCGAAGTAAAATCTTCACGAGTTAAATCAGAGTAGCAATAGCTTTTCCTTATTATTTTGAATAATTCTTCACTTTTCCAAACCTTTGTTATGGCCATTCCAAATATCTGTTGAGATAGTACATCTAAGCAATTTTTAGGAAATCTAACTTTGTCAAACTTCTTTTCATGAATTTCTTTTTGTATTACTGCACATTCGACTAGATCGTCTCTATCTAAAACAATAAATCTTCCTTTAATTGTTTCATGCATTTTATGTCCCGCTCTCCCTATCCTTTGCATTGCTCGTGAACTTGATTTTGGAGAACTTAGCATAATGACTAAATCAATAAAACCTATATCTATTCCGAGTTCAAGTGAAGTTGAGCAAACAACTACTTTTAATTTTCCATCTCGCAGTCTTTCTTCAATATCAAATCTATGTATTTTACTCAGGCTGGAGTGGTGTGCTGCTATATCATCGCCGTACTCCGTAGGAAATTTTTCCTTAAGACGATCAACCACTCTTTCAGTAGCACTTCTAGTGTTGGTAAAAATTAATGTGGTTTTATGTTCTCTTATTAGTTTATTTAATAAATCATACATATCGCTAGTCAAAGCATTGTCTTCAATTAAGTTAGTGACTGGAGTAAGCACGGAAATATCCAGGGTTTTGGTGAATTGAATATTGGCAATTTCCACTTCTCTATCGAAATCATTTCCAACAAGAAATTTTGCAACTTCTTCTAGTGGTTCAATAGTAGCACTAAGTCCAATTTTAACTGGCCAAATCACACTTACTTCATTTAATCTTTCAAGAGTTAAACTCATATAAGTCCCTCTTTTATTGTCCATTGCATGAATTTCGTCAATAATACAAAATTCTACCGCTTTGAGATATTCTATGAACTTAGGTGTAGTTAGTACAATCGCTAAAGACTCAGGGGTTGTAATAAAAATATGAGGTGCTTTTTTAGCCATTTTAGCCCTTTCTTTTACCGAAGTATCACCGGTGCGTAAGGCTACTCTTATTTCCTGAAGTTTTATTCCTTGTTTCTTTGCTAACTCTTGAATTTCCTCAAGGGGTTCAAGCAAGTTTTTAGCAATATCATTAGACAGGGCTTTTAATGGTGAAAGATAAACCGCATAAATTTTATTTTCAAGTGATTCTTTCGAAGCCAAATCCACAAGATAATTAAGAATCGAAAGAAAAGCAGTTAAGGTTTTAGTTCCACCAGTTGGTGCCGAGATTAGAGTATTTTTTCTTTCCCAAACATTCATTACCCCATACAGCTGAGGTAGTGAAAAATCCTTAAATTTTGAAAAAAACCATTCTTTAATTAGAGGATGCATAATTCTAATTAGGTCTTCTTTCTTTCTTTCTTTTGCAATAGATACTTTAGTCATATTTATTAGGGCTATCTATTCTAAACAAAATAAACAGTCAGAAAATTTTATTTTTGGACTGTAAAAAACTATCTTGCAACAACTGTAGGTTTCGTAAGTTTTTTATTTGAATTTAGTTAGATTAGTGTCTGTAAATAGAAATAAATCGATTTAATAACTTTTGCCTAATATCTATCTTAAATTCAGCCTTCTTTTTTGATTTTTTCTAAGGTCTAGGACAGGTTCATATTTCATTTGAACTTCTCGTATTTTTTTCTTGGCTACAAAGAAGCCCTTTGCAGTACTGAAAATCAAAGTAGGGATAAATGCAAGAACGCCCCCTATATGTAAAAGCCGTACAGTAAGGTGGTTTAAAACTGGAAGTGCGTGTTCTTTCCTAATTTCTATCTTTTCCCTAGGTTCATATGTGGCGATACCAAGTTCCCTAAATGTTTTTTCCGGCATTTTATTTATAAAATACAGTCCTCTATTTAAATTTACATTAGCTTTAAATAGTTATTCGGTATTAAAATTTTAAGTAGAGGTAAACATGAAGCTTTCAAAAGAAAAAAGAGATAAAATAGCAGAACAAATACTTTCTTTATTATATCATAGTTTTCCTAAACAACTTTTTACTGCAGAAATAGCTAAAGAAATAGCCAGGGACGAAGAATTTATAAAAAATATTTTATTCGAACTTGCAGAAAAAAATCTAATCGTACATATAAAGAAAAATGAAGACGGTAAAATGTTTATTAGAAGACTTAGGTGGCAACTGTCTCCGCAGGCTTACAGTGCGTATCAAATTAAAACAAATAATTAATTGAATTATTTTAATCATTTATACTTCTTTTATTTTTAAAATTTCTTTAGGATATCGTAAAATATATCTTTCCAATAGATATAACTTTAAATAATTAGCTAGGTCGCTAATCTAATGTTTTGGAATAAAGAGGAAGTGAAAGGGGAGCATTACGAATATGACGAGCGAGTTATAAAATCTTCTTTCGAAAGAGTAAAAAATGATATTTTTTATCTCGGAAACGAATTATCTAATTTAAAAACGGAAATTATTTCATTAAAACAACAATTTTATCAAATAACTGATGCACTAAACAGTTTTAAAATTGAATTATTAACACTTAAGCATCTTCAAAACTATTCAAATTGTCAAGAAATGCCTCAAAAACCATCATTTCCCGCACATTCTCAGACAGAAGAACTTCAAAAACCGGCATTGTCAAGTATACCCGCAGATAATCCAACAGTTCCAGTGGAAATAGGGGGGTTAAAGTCACCAATTTTGATTACTTCCATAGGAAATGAAGGGGTTCCAACAGACAAACAGACAAACCAACAGACAGTTAATCCCTCACAAGGCTATACGGTTAGAGAAGTTTTAAATAAGCTGAAATCTTCCTCGTCCTCTTCGGAAAATCTCGTTAAGGCAGAAGTTAAATCTGTTAAAGATCAGATAGAAGAAGCTTCAAATATACTAGATTCTTTAGATGGCATAAAAAAAGAGATAAGGCTTAAATTTAAGGGTATTACTAATCAAGAAATGCTAGTTTTCTCTACAGTTTTTCAGCTAGAGGAAGCATACCCGGAAGGGGTAGAATACAAGCAGATAGCCACCAAGCTGGGGCTTTCAGAGTCTTCCATAAGGGATTATATTCAAAAATTAATAACTAAAGGCATTCCCGTCGATAAAAACAAAGTTAATAACAAGAAAATATGTCTTAAGATTTCAAATAATCTTAAGAAAATAGCTTCTTTGGCTACATTAGTTAAGCTCAGGGAGCTCTAAATACTCAGATTTAAGTATATAAGGCCCTTAAATCCTCATTTTGTACTTTTTAACTATTTATTTACTTTATTCGTTGTAACGAATTACTATTGATTACGATACTCTTATTAATGGCTAAAGTACTTAATTTTTATATTTTTAAGCCCTATTAGTCCTTTTTGTTTGTTGTCTCTCTTTTTGGCGTAATTTTCTCTAATCGATTCAATTTTTCTTTATTTCAATCAGCTTTAATCGATAGAGGTTTCTTTGATCTCACTTTTCCGCCAAAATTAACTCTTTTTTGTTAATTTTGATCCAAATCCCTTATCTTTGCTTACTTTTATCTTAAACTGTAATTGACCTGTACTTGTCTATTCAAAACTCTCCTTTTTTTATCAAAAACCATTAAAAAACCTCATTTCTCAACTCTCACTTTTCCACCATTTAAGGTATTTTTGAGGTTTGTGCGAACCTTTTTCTCACAAAAAGGCGAAGGAAAGTCTCACTTTTCCTTGATTTATGGTCAATTGGACTAAGTTTTAGCCTATTCTAGCTCTATGGTTTTTTCCTTTTTTCTCTTACTTTTTACTCTTTTTAATAGGATTCCTTTGATTTTTTCAGGTACAAATAGTCTCTTTTTTCCATTCTTTTCCACATGTTCTTCAATTAATCCTTCTGCTTTTTGCCTGATAGTGTTGACTTGACCTCTTACTGTAGTTGGATCTTTTCCAGTCATTACTGCTAGGTCCTCATAGCTTAGTTTCATATCCGAACTTAGCAGGATACCAATTAAAGCTTTTTCAGAAATAGAAAGTCTATCAAAAAAAGCTGCTTGAACATTATTTTGAACAGCTGTTTGAACGCCATAATCGGCTGTTTGTTTAACTCGGACTGTTTGCGGCTGTTTGAAAATAGGTGCGTAAATTTTTTCTTCAGGTTGCTTAAGCATTTCTTTTAATTCATTCATATCATTTTTTATTGAGGTCAAATCGTCCTTTATATCTTCCACATCTTTTTTTAAACCAGAATCTGTTTCATTTAGGTGTTTAAGCCATTTACCTACATGATCCATATCTTGCTTAACCTTGTTTAGGGCTGTTTGAACAGCTTGCTTATGTTCATCTAATACGTGTTTTTCCTCTTTTTTAAATAACCAATTAAACATAATTATATAGGAGATTATCGTCTTTATAAATGTTTCTGGATTTTGAACACTCGTTTAAACAGCAAAAAATATTTGGCAAACAACCGTTTAAACACCAACAAACAGCATTTAAACAGCCAATTTTATCGTCGATAAAATGTCTAAACAGCAATTCCAACACATTTTCAGACTCATTTTTTAATTTTATTTGAACTATCAAAAAACAAAATTTTTTAAATCAAAATTAGCTAAGTTTTTTAATACTTTTTTAGTTAATTTTTTCTTAATTTTAGTTTCATTTTTTATAAAAATTGACCTGTTAACTAAGTTAACCTAAGTGCAAATTTGAACTATTATTTTTTTTAAAAGGAGGTTAAAAAAGCTATACTTTTATCTCTCTTTTTTCCGGCAAAATTTTACTCTTTTTTATTCATTTTTTTAAAGCATTTTTAGGTTAGTCCAGTTTTTTAAGGGCCCCCTTTTGGCGGGGATTTTCATAGTTTTTTTTTAAGTCTAATACTTTTTATTCCCAGATTAGTTCCAGGTAGGGGCTATTTTTTTTAATTCCGAGGGAAGCGGGGTATTAATTTTCATTAGATTTTGGGATTTTAACTCCACTTTTTAAGTAGGTTTGTGCGAACTTTTTCAATTTAAGGTTTTTTAGCAAAATAATTCTCATCAAGTCTATTTTTTTGTTTTTATACAAAAACTTTAAAATCTATCTAACTTTTAAAAAATATGAACAATCAAACAAACTATGAGTCTGTGGGCCGGCCCGATTTGGGTCTTTCTCCGCAATCAAGCTACGCAGATAAAAATTTTCTTGAATCTGAGTCCGAAGTTTTATCTACTGAAGAAAAATTATTATTTCCTATTTCCGATTCAAAACCCGCATTAAAATCAGTCAAAAAACATAGCCAAGCTTATGAGTCAGTTTCAGAACTTTTGAAAAAATTAGGGCAATCGCTTCGCATGGATGAGCAGACTGTAGATCTTTTAAAATATAGGCCTCCCTCCGGTTAAATTCATGACATTCGAACTTCCAAATGGCGATAGAAAAAAATTTTAAAAAATGCAATTATGATTGTTCAAGTTATCATCAAGAAGATGGTGCAAGTTATTGTGATTTTACTCCCAAATTAAGACCATTAACGCCTAATCAAAGATGCATTTATCATTTTGAAGAATTGCAAATTCCATTTTTTGATGATTTAGGTTACACTCGTCAAGAATATCAACTTTTGGAGGGAATTGTACGAAGGCCACCTAAGTGCAAAATATGTAAATCTCCAAAGCCAAAATCTGTTGAAAGTTCTTTTAGAAACTATCTATCCATGCCTCCCTCGCTTGACAAATTAATTCATTCAATTTCGATTAATTTAGATCATTAATTTTTCAAAAGATAAATCTTTAAAAACTTAGTTCAGTTAACAAAAAAATGACTTCACTTTTAGTACGTTTTTGTAATCAAAGTTGTCCTGATTATCATGTCGGAGAGGGATTTCGTGATCCTAATTTTTGCGAAAATGATTATTTGCCAGTGATCCTTCCAGATTGTAGGTTAAATTTTTCGCCTATTTCTTCTAACTTTCCAACCCCTTCTCAAATTGAGGAAGCAATCTTAGTTTTAGATTCTTTGCCAAAAAGTAGAGATTCAAGTTCAAGTTCGGGCATAATTCCGAGATATTCTTGTCAGCACCACTAATTTTTTCTTAAAAATTATAATCGTTCGCACAAAATAGTTCTTTCATCAAATTTTTGGGATTTTTGCACAAAGTTTATATACTTAGGGTGCCCTAAGTATCCGTATACTGGAGTTTTTATGCCCTAAGTATACAAAAATATCGACGAAAAAGGGGGAAAAATGCACAAAGCTAACCAAAGTTCAAACATGCCCAATTTAGCTCGCCCTCTTGCAGCGATTTATGTGCGAGTTTCTACGCAAGATCAGGCCCAACATGGGTTCAGTTTGGACGCGCAACAAGATACTTTGCAGAACTATGCAAAGGCAATCGGCTACGATCTTTTTAGGATTTATCGAGATGAAGGGAAGTCTGCAAAAGACATGAATCGGCCTGAAATGCAACAGATGCTACAAGACGCAAAAGATAAGAAATTTTCAGCGATTTTTATCTACAAACTCGATCGATTTTCAAGAAGTTTGAAGGACCTCATTTTGACCATAGACCAGCTTAAGGAATGGGGTATAGATTTTGTGTCTTTACAAGATAAAATTGAGACAACAAGTGCATCAGGAAAACTCATGTTTCACATCATTTCCGCCTTTGCGGAATTTGAACGAAATATTATCGGAGATAGGACCAAGTTCGGCATGGAAAGAAAGGCCAAAGAAGGAGGGTTCATTACACGTGCTCCACTAGGCTACAAAATGTTCCATAAACAGCTGATAATTGACCACGAAAACATGGACAAAGTTAGAAATATTTTTAAAACTTTTATTGATTTGGATACGAGCCTCACACAGCTTGCTCAAAAAAATTCCATGACTACTTCTGGTCTGATTAAACTCCTTTGTAACAAAACTTATCTTGGAAAAATCAAATTCGGTTTGCAAGAATCAGAGGGAACTCATCAGCCCTTAATTGAGCAGGATATATTCGATAAAGTGCAGGAAAAACTTGCAAAAATGAGGTCAAAATAAGCCGTTTTCTCGGAAAAATCGATTTTTACCTATCGCCAGTCGATTTTTTTTATTTTTTAAACCAAGGACTCGTGTAAAGCTCGTTTTTTTGGCTGAGAATGGGTCGAAATTAAATTTAAGGGCATTCCAAAACCGAATAACTCCTGCTTTTTCACAATTTTGTTTTTTAATTTTTGATATTTTAAAAAATATTTTTAAAAATTTACCAAAAAAAGTCATCAAAATTTAGTCAATTTTTCTTACTCAAAAATTTAATATTTTTTACACCTTTTTTAGCCAAAAAATTAGTAGTTTTTTAACTTTAAAATTATCTTCGTATCCCCTTACTCAAATATTTATAAAATTTAGAAATTTTTCATAATTTTTTTAATATTTTATGAATATTTTTATTTTTCTAAAATATTTTTTAATATCGATAAAGTGAGCCTTTGTATGAAAATTATTTTTATTTTTATAAATTTTTATATTTTTTAAATAATTTTTTTATAAATAGAAAGCTTTTTAAACTAACTTCTAAATATTTCGTCGAATTTAGGTACCTAAATTCAAAGATTTTTTGCAGATTTTTTTGGATCCTTTTTTGATCAAATTTTAATTAAAAAATTACGAATTTTTAGCTATTGCACTTTGTACCTAAGTTCAATAAAAATTTTAAAATTTTTAAAAAATGAAAAAAAAGTGGGGGCAGGAGTTGGCGGTAATTCTCACTTTTTCATGATTTTTGAGAAAAAATGAGAGTTTTAAAGAAAAACTAGTAAAAACCAGGGGTTCTAGTGCAGTTTTGAGTGTTTTTATGGTTTTTTTGAGCTTTTTTTTGATGGTAAAGTGAGAGTTAGCTTTTGAGCTCTTTTTCCCCTGTTTAGGGTATTTTGTACTGAAATTTTTTAAAATTCAGTGAGTTTTAGGTAGAATGAGATAGGCGAGTGCAGATTTACCTAACTTCTGGTAGTTTTTCATGAAAATTAAACAAAAATAGTCCAAAATCAGTGTTTTTTAGGTCTTTTTTAGCTGTTTTTAGATAGTAAAGTGAGACTTGCCCTTTAGTCTTTTAAAATGAGGAGGTTCGCACGCAGGCAGTTGGAGTTAGAATTTTATGGTGAAAGAATACTTAGCCCCTTAGTGCAATAATGCTGTAGGTAAGGGCAGGTAAAGATTGTAAAAATGAACAATAAGAGAGTTTTAGCTTATTTTTAAGTTCGTTTAGGGCAGGGTTTAACATCAATGTGAGACTTGGTAATTTTTAGATGAATTCTCAAAGTTTAGAAAAATCGTTTAAAACCTGGACTAATTTACTTATTCGGTTAGTCGAATAGCGTATCTATTTTTCATGCTTTTAAAAAAATAACTTGGCTTATCTTTGTGCATAAAAAAAATTGAAAATTAATAGGTTATACATTTTTTTAAATATTTTATTTAACAACTTTACGTCGATAAATTCTACTAATGCGAGTAATCTCGACCATAGGTAAGTACGCGGATTTTGCTTCGTGCAGCTCTTAATTGAGCCCCGATTATCTTAGGTACTTCTTCATAATTGGCCATATTGGAATTAACTACTGCATTTAGCCAGTAATTATCAATTTCCGGTAAGAGGAGGTCGCTTCTAAATCTGTGGCTAGGGAATGATTCTGCTAGCTCCACCAATCCGTCTGCTATTTTTTTTGCAGCATCTTCAAGTTTCTTTAAGTCAGGTTTTACATCAGTCATAATTTTATTTCATTAATTGCTTTTTTAACCATTTGGGTGTTAGATTATATAAACTCAAGCAAACTTGAATAGCTATGCGAAAAGCAAAAGATCAAATCAACAAGAAAGTAATATTTTATTCTCTTACTGCATTAGTTTGTTTGGCTTTAATGTTCATCGTTGATTGGATCTTCATTGCCCCTGCAGCATATTTTATGTGGCTTAACCAGAAGGAACTTAGCGAGAAGTAATCTTATTTATTCATAAATCTATTATCATTATAAATTTTATGGCTTGGTTTTTTATAATCTTTTTCTTGTCCGAACCAAAATGGAAATTTTAATGTGAGGCTAGTACATATTTCCTCGTTGTAACCTAGTTCTAGTTCGAAGTCCAAATAAGCATTTCGGCCGCTTTCAGTCAGGCTCCAAGTTTTTCCGATTTTAGTATTTTCTTTTCCAACTTTAGCATACATATTATTAAAAAAATTTTCAGTATCTGATTTTATTTTAAATTTTATTC
The DNA here is from genome assembly GCA_964383425.1 of Candidatus Woesearchaeota archaeon. Lineage (GTDB taxonomy): Archaea > Nanobdellota > Nanobdellia > Pacearchaeales > GW2011-AR1 > CAIPOI01. Next base: position 7,424 of record CAYLGX010000006.1, on the reverse strand, counting down.
TAGGATAATTGTCTTCATCGAGCTCGCCGTTTATTTTTAGCCTGTACCTTCCCACTTTGGGAGTTTGGAGAGTAGTAATCCTTTTCAAATAAACTCCTGTTTTTTCTAGTCTCCCAAAAACTTTTGGGTATTTTCCAACTAAAACATTCCATGTAGCATTAAGCATTTGATTTTTAGCAACTATGTCTCGCTCATCATATTCCTCCCAAGCATAGAATAGAGGGTCTTTTTCTATTTCCTCTTCAAGTGCAGATGTCCAACTTTGAAAAAATGGTTGATTTGCATATTTGTCTCTAGAATCTATTTTTTCTTCATCAATTCTTGAAATAAAATTGACTATATCTCTTTCTTTTATCTCCTTTTTTTCGATTACTTCCGTGACCACAGTTGCAGGTTGTTCCTGGATTACCAGCTCAACCGGATGATGGGTTGGGCCGTAAGGCAGGGAATTAGTGGATTCTTGTGAATAAACAATGGAACTAAGGCTAAGAATTCCAGCAGCTAATAATGAATGAAAATTGGTCCTCATTTGCTCTTTTTCCTAAATAAAACGGCTTTTTAATCATTTAGATTATCACTTAGCTTTAAAAATGCAGTTTAGTTTAGAGTATTATGAAAATAAAAACATGCAAGGATTGTAAAAAGGAATTCGAAGTAAAATCCACATTTAATAGTAGGTATCCTAAGCAATATTGCGATAAATGTTCTAAGAAAAGAAAAAAAGCCTATGAATCTATTCATTTAATTAAAGAATCTGATTGTGAAGAAGAATAAAAATAGTTTTTATTTCTATAGTTTTTAGCAACGTATTTAAAGAAGTTCGCACAATCGAGTATATGAAAAAGAGAATTGATATTATTGCAACTATTGGTCCGGCTTCCCGCTCAAGTAGTATTCTGAAAAATCTTAAAAAGGCAGGTATGACTATCTCTAGATTAAATACCAAATACGGTAGTAAGAAAGAATTTGAAAATCAAATTAAAATATTAAAAGGACTTAAAGTAAAAATTTTAATAGATATAAAAGATGAACTCTACCTTAATTGGATTAATTCTCAAAATGTAGATTTTGTTGCAATCTCTTTTGCAGAATCTGCAAGTACTATAACTAGAATAAAAGCCAGGCTTGATAAGAAGATAAAAATAATCTCTAAAATAGAAACTTTGAAAGGAATAACTAATCTAAGTAATTTAATTAAGGTTAGTGATGGAATAATGGTGGCCAGGGGAGATTTAGGAAAAAACGTAGAACTCGAAAGATTACCTCTTTTTCAAAAAGAAATAATCTTGAAGTGCAACCTCTCTAAAAAAATGGTAATTACCGCCACTGAAATGTTACTTTCAATGGTTTCTTCAAAAATTCCAGAGCGAGCAGAAGTAAGTGATGTAGCTAATGCGGTACTTGATGGTTCTGATGCGCTAATGTTATCTGAAGAAACTGCTATTGGGAAATATCCGGTACTTGCAACTGAGTTCATGAAAAAAACAATTAAAGAAACCCTTAAGTTTGGAAAGAAGTTGAAATGAATCCGGCAGACTTTTTGATTAAAATAAAAGATGAACTTCAGAATTCTAAAAAGTCGGATTACACTATTAGAAATTATTTAGAAGCTAACAATAAATTATTAGAATTTTTAAAAAAAGAACCGGAACAAGTAACTTGTGAAGATGTACAGAGTTATTTAAATCAAAGCTTGAACAATCATGCTAGTTCGAGAATAACTTTAGTTCTTTCGGCATTAAAATATGCCTACTTACGGGTTCTTCAAAAGGATATTACTTCTCAAATAGCGCGACCAAAAAAAATAAGAAAAATACAAGCAATTCTTACTGGGCAAGAGGCCGAGCAGTTATTCAAGTCCACAGTAAATAAAAAAAGTAGGTTAATGATAAGTTTAATCCACGGTTGCGGGCTGAAGGTTTGCGAGTTAGTTAACCTTAGGGTTGATGATCTGGATTTTGACGAACTTGGGGGGAAGATTAGGCTGGGGCTGGGCAAGAAGGAAAGAAAATTAATATTACCTTCCTTTTTATTAGAAGATTTAAATAAACAAATAGAATATCAGAAAATTAAAAATCAAGATTTTTTATTTACCGGCCCAAAAGGCAAATTATCTACACGCAATATTCAAAAAATTATAGCTAGTTCTGCCCTTGCAGCAGGAATAGGTAAAGATATTAGCCCGCATAGTTTGAGATGCTCTTTCGTAAGGCATAAGTTGGAAGAAGGAGAGGATATAAAAAAAATTCAAGTAATTTTAGGCCATGCGCATTTGTCTACTACCCAGGATTATACTCGCATTAGTAATGGTGAATTGAATAAAAAGGGCCCGTAATTAATAACCTGACTTTTACTTAGCTATCTAATTTTAGCTCGAATGGAATGTTTTTCCGATAGGGCTAGAAAGTATGGGCACAGTAGGATTTCTATAACCCGGACATCGAGTATATGATTTAGTATAGCATAGGTGGGCAGATCTGGGAAAGTATTGGCATTGTAAAGAGTAATCACAATCAAAATTTTTATGGTAAGCTCTTTTTCTTAGTTCGATTATGGCTTCATGATGATTCAATCCCAAGACTACGCCGATAGTTGTGTCTAGGACTCGACCAGTAGCTTCGTAAGTCTTAGCCTCGGTGATACTATCTTTTACAATGCCGCAAAGAGCATCACAAATTACTCCTCTAGCTTGTTTATTTGTTAGATCTTCTGAAACCGCTAGAAAAATTTCTTCTAAAATTATATCCTGTTCTTTTCTTGCTTTTTTCATTTAAATTGTATTATTTTTATCTTTTTAAACAAGTCTATTATTATTCGCAATAATCTATTTAAATGCTTTTTATAGAACCTTTACATGGACAAAGATGAAGAATTATCTTTAGAAAGAAGAACTCTTTATGTCGGTGCTGATGATTCTAACAATCATGACACAAGAAGGGCTAGAATTTTAGCTACTACTTTTTCTTTCGCGCATAGCGATTCTGTTTATCAATCATTTCCTAAGGGCAGAGATAAGGAAGGGCTCCATTACTGGTTGGCAGAAGAGCCCCAAATTAGAAATTTTCGTTTCGCTTTGCTCACTGAACAATGTTTTAATGCTATGCAGCCCATCCTTCCTTTAGCGGTTCCAAGGCTTATTTTAGATTATGTTCCTACACTTAAAGAAACTCCTAAAAAAGTATGGATTTGTATAGACGGTATTGTTCCAAAAGAACATAAGGATTACATAAGGGAATATTTAGGCCATTATTTTGAGGAGGTCGTAGTAAATAATGTTATTAAAAGAAGAAGTGAAATGGCCAGACAGCCAAAAGATAAAAAACTATTTTGTCCTAAGATCTTAAAAATGGCAGATACTTGCGCAAATCAGATTTACGACTTTTTTACAACAGAGCATTTGGAAGAGATGGTATCTGTAAATCAATGTACACTTAGAGAGTTATATGAGCGATTTAGAAAAAAATAATTTTTTTATTAAATTATTGTAGCTTTTATAATCTTCACTTGTTTTAGAGGTTTGTCTTGGGAATTAGTATATACTTTGCCCATAGCCACTACAACATCCATTCCATCAATGACTTCTCCAAAAGCTGGATGTTTTGGATCTAAAAAGTTATTATTTACTAAGTTAATAAAGAATTGACTTCCGCCCGTATTTGGCCCAGAATTTGCCATAGAGATAGTCCCCTTTTTGTTGTTATTTCCGCCTTTATGAGTAAATTCATCTTTAATAGAATATCCAGGTCCGCCCATTCCTGTGCCAGTTGGATCTCCTCCTTGAATCATAAATTGTTCAATAATTCTATGGAAAATTACTCCATCATAATATCCTTGTTTAACTAGTTTTTCAAAATTTCCAGCAGTAATTGGCATATCTGCGTAAAGCTTTAAGGTAATATTGCCCATGCTAGTTTCAAGTAAAACTTTGGCGTCTGTATTGTTTGTCATTTTTATATGAATATAATTTGAAATGAGTATTATTAAACTTTTAGTTTATACCTTTCTTATTTTTTTAAGTAAACTTTATTTATAACTATATTTTCAACAGGCCAATTTTCATTTCCGGATTTAGTAGCAGTATTTGTTACTTCAATTGCTTTTACTACTTCCAATCCAGAAATAACTTTTCCAAAAACTGCATAACC
>CAYLGX010000006.1:0-3179 GCA_964383425.1 Candidatus Woesearchaeota archaeon | reverse complement strand
GTGCCGTCATAAAATCCTTCATTAACATATCTTAAAAAGTTTGCAACGGTAATAGGTGATTTGTCGGGATTTAATTCAATTTCAATATTTCCCTTAGAAGTTTCCATTACTACTACTGGATTAGATGATTGTTTTTTTAAGGCAAAATATGTTCCGCTAAGAATAAGAAGAATTATGGCTGCAATTATTATAAATTTATATGTTTTTTGCATATTCTTTAATTATTACTTTAGTTTTTAAATTTAACTTCAATTTAAAATTTTATACTTAGAACTTAATAGTTTTCTTTTAAAATTTCGTAATAAGATTGCGGATGCTTGCAAGCAGGACAATGATCTGGTGCTTCCTCGCCTTCATGAACATAACCGCAATTTCTACAAACCCATTTTACTTTTTTATCTTTTTTAAAAACTTCTTTATGTTTAATATTAGCAAGTAATTTTCTATATCTGCCCTCATGATGTTGTTCTACTTCAGAAATTTCCTTAAAGGCCATTGCAACATCTAGAAAACCTTCATCTCTAGCAACTTTTTCGAAATCAGGATAAATGCTGGACCACTCCAGTTTTTCTCCCTCGGCTGCTTCAAATAAATTTTGCTGAGTAGTAGATATGGATCCTGCGGGGTAGGTAGCAGTTATTTCAACAACGCCTCCTTCAAGAAATTTAAAGAAAACTTTAGCATGTTCTTTTTCATTTTCAGCAGTTTCAAGGAAAATTGCAGATATTTGTTCAAATCCTTCTTTTTTAGCCACGCTTGCAAAATAAGTATATCTATTTCTAGCCTGACTTTCTCCGGCAAATGCTTTTAGAATATTCTGCTCTGTCTGTGTTCCCTTTATGCTTTTATGTGCCATATTATTATTCATTTTTTCGAGTTTTTAAATTATTCTCTATCTTCAACTAATTCAAGTTTATGTTCCCAAGGCCACTTAAATTCTTTTTGTTTTTTACCAAGGGGCATTCTGAAAAGCTCGTCCTTCTTTTGAATTAAATAAGAGAGATGATAAATTTTACTGCCTAAAAACCAGAATGCTCCGAAGAGAATGAGGAATAAGGGACTTTTGTATCCCTCAATTAGCCTATTTATGGAACAACTATAACTGCATTTTACTCCCGTGGACTGCTCTATTAATCCCTCAAGCATAGGTGCTAAAATTAATGTAAATGCTAAGATAAAAAATATACCTAGAAAAAAACCCTTTATTAGATAATTCATATTTTAAGCACTTTTCCAAAGGCCATGCAAGTTGCAATAAGCTTTTGCAGATTTTACCTTGAAATCAAATTCTGCTTCAGGTTGATCGTTCGGTTTTAAGAATACACGTTCAACTTCGCCCTCTTCAGATTCTGCTTCAATCCACATAATATAATGTTTTTCTTCCATCGGATGAGGAATTGAACCCACACTAACTTTTTTACCCTTAATTATCGGAACATGTTTTTCTTTAGAAGCCTTATCATCAGCATTAGCTAGTTGCAAGATCATAGGTTTACCGCAGCATACAAGTTCTCCGCCGCCAACGTAAAGTACTTCAACAATATTTCCGCAAACGCTGCACCTATATACTTCTCCTTTTTGTTTTACTGCCATTTTTGTTATAGTAACTAATAAATAAAAGACTATAAAAACCTTATCTTGGTGTCTTAGTAATGGTTTATGAGGTATCTATAGGAATGGACGAATCTAATAATGGCGGCGTACTAGAAATTCATACTGCTGTTTTTTCATTATATGCGGGAGATACCGTGCAATCTAATTCGATATTGCCAAAAATAAGATCTCATAAAAATATTTTTAATAGGTTGAGAAATAGGGCATATTGTTTTCTTTTATTTACTGATTTAGATAAATCTAAAATTACTAAAAATCAGCGAGTTGGCGTAATTAGTTCGAGTCTACTAGAGGGAGAGATTGATTGGCAAGAGGTAGAAAATTTAAATTTCTATCTAGACGGGGAACGTACAAGGTCCGAGTTAGATTTTATGATGGAAAGAGTAGTTTCGCGAACTAGGATGGATGAAAAAAGAATTAAGATTAATTATGGGGCTAAGTTTGATCAAAGATATCCTGTTGTTAATTTGGCTGATGAAATGGCGCACTATCTTTTTAGAAAAGGAGTAGATTATGTTTCAGAGCACAAAGACAGAAAACCATTAATTTATTAATATAACCTTCGATATAATCTCATAAAAGAAGTACAATGGCAATAAAACCTATTTGTGACAAATGTAAAAAGGAACTTTCTGATTTCGGAGCAATACTGTTTAGTCCGCCCAAAGGGCATGATGTAAAAAAGTTTCATATTTGCAAAGATTGCTATGACCAAATAAAAATTGAATGGAGACTTTCGGAAAATGGCATTTAAATTACTAATTGGCCCAGCTGGAACTGGGGGAGCAGAACTAGCTAATTTTGAAGATCTTAAGAAAAAAGGACTTGACGGAGTCGAGATTGAATTTACTTACTCGGTTTGGATGAAAAAAGAACAAGCAGAGAAAATTAAAGAATTGAATACTCGACTAGGATTAAGATTGAGCATACACGCTTCTTATTTTATTAATTTAAACTCAGAGGACTCAGCTAAAATAGGGGCTTCGAGAGCAAGAATTTTAAAGGCCATGGAAATTGGGACTTATTTGGGTGCAGAGTATGTTGTTTTTCATCCAGGTTTTTATCAAAAAATTTCAAAAGAAGATTCTTATTTGAACGTTAAAGAACAAATTATGCGAATAATGAAAGAAGCAAAAGAAAAAGGATACACGCCGCAGCTTGCGCCAGAAACTACTGGAAAAGCAAGCCAATTTGGGGATCTGGATGAGTTATTAAAATTAAAAAAAGAAACAGGTTGTGGAATTTGCGTTGATTTTGCCCATCTTAAAGCAAGATATGCTGGTAAAATGGATTTCGAAACTATGGTAAAACAAGTTTCAACAATAAAAGAACATTTTCATGCGCATTTTTCAGGAATTGAATATACTGCTAAAGGAGAACGACGTCATCTTTTAACAACTGAAAAAGAAATTAAAGAACTGTTTACTCTTTTAAAAAAATATAAAATTGACTGTACAATAATAAACGAATCTCCCGATCCTACTGGTGACGCAATAAAAATGAAGAAAATTTTAACGGAGTTTTAATTTTATGATAAAAGCAGTATTTTTTGATTTTGATATGAC
>CAYLGX010000005.1:12370-24634 GCA_964383425.1 Candidatus Woesearchaeota archaeon | reverse complement strand
TAAAGGTAGATGATAGTTTGGATGAAGTTCCAATCAACTTTGTTTTAACTTACAAAGATGCTCTAAATCGAGATTATACGCGGGAAGTAAGCCCTGTTCTTCATATTGGTACTCCCGCTGAACTAGGAATCCAAAAAAGCAATACTAGTACAATTATTGTTATACTGTTGATTATTGGTGCTGGTGGATTTTGGTACTATAAAAATCATAAAAAGAATAAGGCTAAAAAAGTTATTTTTAATTAGTAATTTCAATATTAGAAGATTCCCGCTTTATACAAATGCTCTATAAAATAAGTTCTGTCTGTATTTTCCCTAAGGAGGCATTGTTTTACTTCATCCGGAGATAAATGCCTAGCTACTTCTGTGTTTCTTGAATTTTTTCTATAAGTGGCAGCATCGTGAAAATCAATAATATCCAGTAATCTCGCACATTCAAAAACTAAAAGATTACTTCTTTCTGAAAATTGTGGATTTCTTTCAAGTTTTCCTATTCCCTCACGGCTTAGTTTATGGGAATTACGTATAACCCAAGAAGAAAATTCATAAAGGTCTGCGATGATTCGTGCTCCCATTTCTGCATGAGGTTTTAACTCTTCAGTATCTTGCCTAGTCCAATTTGTTTCTTTTTCAAGTAGTTCTTTTCTAATATTTTTTTTACCTAGGTCATGTAATAATCCTGGATAAAATAGATCGCTAGGCTTAACTATGCCCGTGTATTCTGCAACTTCTATGCTCTTAAGGCCCACTCTAATAGAATGTTCGTAGGTGGGAAGATGTAACTCTTTTAAACTTCTTACAAAAGAACAAGTAATAATTTTATGTTCAGGAGGAGTCCCTAGATGATCAAATGCACTTATTAATCTAGATTCTAATTGTGCGGTAGTTTGTTCTGTTCCCATGTAAATTTCAGAAAATATCGATTTATAACAATTTGTACAGTCTATTTTTTAGAAGATTTGATATTTTTGTCTAATCTTTTGTTAACTAGGCGTTGGACTAAATCAAAACCTATAATTAGTATAATTACTAGTGCGATAGCTAATTGTAAATTTTCAAGTACGTTTCTGGCATATTCGAATCCTAGTCCGATAAGTACGGCAAATGCACCAATTACTGCCAACCAAACTGCGGTAGCTATTAGGTTTGAAATCATAAATTTTCTAAAACTTATTTTTTCTTTAGCAAGGTAAAATATAGTTATTACCCGTGTCCCATATAACATTTTTACAACTGAAAGGGTAAGGATCACATTTTTTCCAAAAAGCTTATCAAAGTAATATGCAATTTTAGCAAATCCTTTTTCCCATCTAGGTACTTTCTCCGTATGTTTTCTTACTCTCTGGCCAATAAAAAACCAGATAGTATCTCCCATTAGTGTTCCAATATAACACGCTAAAAAAGTAAGCCACAATGGAAGACCAAAAGCCATTGAAAAAACAATAAATGCAATCAGGGTGGCATCGCCCCAAAGGGCAGTAGCTGCGGCAGATATAATAAAGAATAAGATTAAGTTTCCTGATGCAAAACTTGCTAGGCTCTCAAATAGCATAATTTAAGTGCTTTTCAGAATTTATAAACCATGGTTTTTACAAATCTGCGAAGGAGAACGGGTAATTTGTTTAAAATATAGCAAGAATTAACTGATTTATTATATAATTAAAAACCAAAATTAATTTATAAAGAAGTATATACTACAGTATATAGGTTAAAACTCCTAGGCATCATTAATTCAAATTAAACCAACTCCCTAGTTAGGGCCCTCCGGCAGTATTTATAAAGTTCAAATGTTCCCGGATATTATCAAAAGGGGAAACAATGGAGGCACAAATAAGTATTTCTTTAGATTATAAAACAGTTATTACTCTGGGCGCAATAGTTTTAACCCTGCTCAATCTGGGGTATATTATTTTTTTAATAAGGAAATGTGTGGGATCTATGAAAAAAGCGTATGCTTGGGCAGGAATGGCCATATTTATGGTTCTCCTAGTTCTAATTATGACTCTCATGTTAGATTATGAGCAAATATCCATGGACTCTTTTCATTTTTGGTTAGTCATATTTTTAGGAATTGCAGCAATATGCATGACTTTGGCACTTAAAAAAATGTATAAAATATTAAGTTTTATGCCGGCCGCAATTACTGAGAAGATTTGTAAGTATTTAATGTATAAACCTTAGAAGTTTAACTTTATTTTTTTAGCAACTTCTCTTTCTTTTTAATGTCCTGACTGACTGATTTATTAAGTTCGCTCATTGGAAAATCTATTTTTGCTTCAATTCCATTACAATCCTCTGTTATTTCCATGCAATGCTGCTCTATTTCCAGATATTTGGCATCCATTCGATTAATTATCTCTTCGCCAGTTAAGGGCCGCTTTGTTGCCTTGAGATACCGGCAGGAGTATTCAAATAACCAATTTCTAAACTCTGCAATGTCACAATCAATAAATTCCTTTATTCTACCATAATCCATTATAATTTACTCCCTAGAAGCATAGCTTTAACGAAAGCAAGGATGAGTCCTTTTTTCATCTTATCTATGATTAAACCTTTTATTTAAATGTTACCTTGGGCAAATAATGAGTAAAAATATAGATCTCAGATAAAAAAGAGTATGTATGGTTAAAATAACTATAGAATTAACTAATCTATTATATAATTAAAAACCATTTTTTATTTATGTCCATAAATTCTTTTATTTTAGTTAAATTTTGGAGCATCTAGAAAACCTCAAAATGGTAAAAAAAGGTTTTCTCGATAAATAAGTATATACTGCAGTATATAGGTTGATGTGTCTAGGGCATTTTTCTGCAGAGATTGTCACTTGGCATCCTAATTCATTAATCTGAACTAGGTTTTTTAAACGAGGACCTATTCAAAAACATATGAAGACTTTATTAAAAAAATATTTTGGATATGACAATTTTAGGCCAATGCAAGAAGAAATAATAAATAATGTACTTGCTAAAAAAGATACTTTTGTCCTCATGCCAACAGGGGGTGGAAAATCTATTTGTTATCAACTTCCCGCATTGAAGTTTGACGGGCTCACTATTGTTATTTCCCCACTTATCTCACTTATGAAAGACCAGGTAGATAATCTAAAGGCCAACGGAATATCTGCAGAATATATTAACTCTACACTCTCAAATGCAGAAATTGAAGAGATTCAAACAAGAATTCAACAAAAAGAAATAAAGCTCCTTTATGTGGCTCCTGAAAGATTTGCCTTGGGAGATTTTAAGAAATTTTTAAAAACTATCGACTTAAGCTTAATTGCTATTGATGAAGCTCACTGTATCTCTGAATGGGGCCATGATTTTCGCCCAGACTATCGAAATTTAAAATTTCTTAAAACTATCTTTCCACTTGTCCCAATCATTGCTTTAACTGCAACAGCTACGCCTAAAGTAAAGGATGACATAATTTCACAATTATCCCTTAGCACAGCTAAAATATTTTTCTCAAGTTTTAACAGAGAAAATCTTAATTTAAGGGTAATGGAAAAAAAGAATAGTGTTAATCAAATTGTTAAAATTCTTAAAAATTATAAAAATGAATCAGTAATTATTTATTGTTTTTCTCGTAAGGACTGTGAAAGTATTGCTGCTTATTTAAAAAAATCTGGACTTAGTGCTCGCGCATATCACGCTGGGCTCAGCCCAGAAGTACGAAAACATAATCAAGAATTATTTATTAAAGACCAGGTAAATATTATTGTAGCCACTATTGCTTTTGGTATGGGCATAGACAAGCCCGATGTAAGACTTGTGATCCATCATACCTTTCCAAAAACCTTAGAGGGTTATTATCAAGAAATAGGCAGAGCTGGAAGAGATGGACTTACCAGTGATTGTATATTATTTTATTCACATGGGGATAAAAGAAAACATGAATTTTTCATTGATCAAATATCAGATATGAATGTCCGAGTGGGGACTAGGAATAAGTTAGTCAAAGTAACAGAATATTGTGAGTCTAAAACTTGCAGAAGAAAATACCTTCTAGCCTACTTTAATGAAATTTTTCCAATGGACAATTGCAAAGCTTGTGATATCTGCTTAGAAATACCTGGAACAAAAGAAGAAAAAGATGAATATGAAGAAATAGAAGATGTTGAAGAAGAAAAAGAATACAGAAAACCCAAATGGCATAATCCACAAGAAAAAACCATTACTGATAAAGATCTATTTGAAAAACTTAGGGACTTGCGAAAGAGACTTGCGAGCGAGAAACAAGTTCCGCCCTTTGTTATCTTTGGAGACGTTTCCCTAAGGGAAATGACAAGCAAACTACCTAGTAATAAAAAAGAATTTTTAGGAATTAAAGGAGTTGGCTTACAAAAATTAAAAGATTACGGAGATGTTTTCATTGAAGAAATAAAGAATCATCTTAGTGAACATTTAACCGAAGAGATAAGGGCCAATTCTAATTCCAATTCAAAAATACATCCAATTGTGGACTACCGGGCCCAAATAGAAAAAACAAAGGAAGATTTTTTAATTGCCCCCCAATCTTGGTCAAGTCGAGATGAACTCAAATTAAAAAAGTTGTATTCTCAAAAGAAGCCAATTGACGAAATTGCATTAGTTTTAGCCAGAGACCCCGGCGCAATTAGGTCTCAGTTAAGAAAGATGGGGCTGATTATCTAGGGTTATTACAATAACTTCTAAAAGATACTGCGTCCGACCTCCGTATGTCTCCCGAGGTACAGTTCGGTTATTCGATTAATTTTATAAATTAAAAGCATATTCTTATTTAAAGATAATCTCCTTATCCAAAAACAGTAGGTTCTTTCTCGTTCTTATCTTTTTCTAGATCATAAATTTCAAAATTATTTTTCTTCACATTGAATATAACCTTATGGCGGTTCGCAATTATTATAGATTTTTTACTAGAAATGTTACTAAAGGTCTTATCCTTATTAGCTAATTCTTCAGGGTAGAAAGTTTCAGAGTAAGCTGGAAGAGGGTCCATTTGTTTTCCTTGTAAAAGAGGTAAAAGTGAAGTTCCGTCAACTTTTCCTGGATTTTTTAAATTAAATAAATCTAAAACTGTTGGAAAAATATCTACCAGCCTTACCTGGGCATCTATTTTCGAATTCTTTAGCAGATTGTTAGATTTAACAATAAACAATACTTTTTGAGTAACTTCGAAAAGCAAACAACCGTGCCCTTCCTCTTCAGGATGCCCTAATTTCTTTCCGGCATGATCATTTGGATATAATCCCCCCAAGTCCTCACCATGATCTGAAAAACAGACTATATCTGTACATTCTTCTAAACCTAGTCTTTTTATTTCATCAAATAACATACCTAAATAATGATCTGAAAATGCAACTTCTTCTTCGTAACAATTTTTCCCTCCGTATTTTTCTGGAGCAGTATAAGGCCAATGTGCGTCAAAATAATGTACGAAAAGAAAAAAATTTTCATTCTTATCCACTTTATTTAAATATTTTATGGCTTTTTCAGTTACAACGTTCGCCCTTTTTAATGCACAACCTCTTAATTTTACATCAATCGTTTTTAGGGCATCAGTTCCATCAGGTAATTTGGGTATTTCATCGTCATATAATTCAAATCCTTTTCCAAAACCATACCACTTATTCATACCCGGGCAAGAAACTATGGCCGCAGTGTTATATCCGCTCTTCTTAAATATTTCTTGCAGAGTAATACAATTTTTGTTTAACTTTTCTTTAAACAAGTGCCTTATCCCGTGATTATACGGTTGTAAGCCTGTAAGGACAGTAGCATGGCTTATGGGAGTTAAGGGAGCAGATGAAATTGTATTAATAAAAGAAACTCCTTGTTTTCGAAGTCGTTCTATATTGGGAAATTGTCCGCTGTAACCTACATCAGCCCTAAGGCAATCTAGAGAGATTAATAATAAATTTCTTTTATTTTTCATTTTAAATAACTCAGGTCTACGTGTTCAGTCATATTAACTTTAGAGGCCATCATCTTATTTTCATATAAGAAATCCGCAGCTTGCTGCATTATCAAATAATCAGATGCAATGAATCCTAAACGAATATCATCATTAGAACTAATTTGTAAATTTGGCTCTACGGCAGCAGAAGTCTTCAATGCATTTATAGAGACATTTAACTTTGATTCTTCGATAAACCAATTATCCGCGGCAGATGCATTTAATCTATAAAATATATAAGCTTCTTTCATAGAATCCAAGAAATTTTCAGGAGCATTTGGATTTTTAGCTATAAACTCTTTAGACATTACTATTAAAGAAACAACATTCTCTGTGTGTAAATAACGAATTAATCCTTTTTCTTCGAAGATGGCTGGAGTTGGATCAAAACCTGCCATGGCATCAACTTCGCCCCATTTTCCTGCACGAGAACTTTTAACAAGATCGCTTTGTTCATAGATCCCTAAATTAATATTTTTTACATCTTTTGCAGGGTCTAATCCTGCTTCTTTTTCAACTCTTAACACCATTCTTTGAGCTGCTGCGCCGAAAGGCATAGCTACAGTTTTTCCTTTCAAATCAGAAATATTTTTTATACTTGAGTTCGGAGGAACATAAAGTGAAACTCGATTATACATTAAACGTCCAATTATTACCCAATCATTACTTTTGGATATTAAGGTAGCAGCTGGCTGATCTGCAGTAAAGAGGACATCTACTTCCTTAGCTAAAGCTGCCTCATTTAAAGGAGGTCCTGAACTAAATCCCTTGAAATCTCCTTGTAATCCATTATCCCTCAAGATTGAAGTATGTTTTAATATTTGGGTTAATTGTCCTTGAGTGGCCCATGGTGTTTGCCAGCCGATCCTTAATGTAGTAAGTTCCTTATTTTCTTCTTTTGAATTAAAAATTAAAAATATACTTACTATCGCTAAAAGAACAATAATTAGTGTAATTATTTTTTGAGTTGTTGTTTTTAACATGTTAATATGGACTATAAATGAGCTAACTCTTCTTTTATTCGCTTTTCGATATTAATAAACTTTATGCTATCTTTTAAAATCGGACTTCGAGGATAGCTAAAGGGCACATTATATATCTTTTTTATAGTAGTTGGCCTACCTCCCAAAACAATGATACGATCAGAGAGATAAATCGCTTCTTCAATATCGTGGCTAATTAGTATTATTGTTTTATTTGTCTTTTTCCAGATGTTAGCCAGATCCAAATATAACTTTTCTTTCATAGTGTAATCTAAAGAATTAAATGGCTCGTCCATAATAATTACTTTAGCATTAGCAGCTAATGCTCGTGCAATAGAGACTCTTTTTTTCATTCCGCCGGAGAGCTGATAGGGATATTTTTTCTTAAAATTTTCTAAACCCACCATTTGGAGATATTCCGAAACTTTATCTTTGTTATCAGCAAAAAATAATACATTTTGTTCTACATTCATCCAGTCAAATAAATCATTTTCCTGATTTATAACAAAACGATCTTTCCCAGGAAAAGTAATTTCTTTTCCGCCATTACAAATTTTGCCTTGTTCTACCTTAAGATATCCCGCAAGTAAATTTACTAGCGTAGTTTTACCGCAACCCGAAGAACCCATGATAGAGACAAACTCTCCATCTTTTATATTAAGCGAAATATTTTTAATGGTTTCTAATTTTTTATTAGGTAAGCCATTATACGAATAAGAGACGTTAGTTAATTCGATCATTTTCCGGCCTCCAAAATAAATATTTCTTTTCAATAAATCTAATAATATGGTTCAGTAATAGCCCTAAAACTCCTATGACTATCATCCCAGCCATAATCTTGTCCATACTCAATGAAAGTCGGCTTATCTGTATAAAATAACCAAGTCCAGATTGGGCTCCAATTAATTCTGCAGCAATTAAACTCATCCAAGCCATCCCTACTCCTATTTTGAGACCTGTAAAAATATAAGGTAATGAAAATGGAAGTAAAATGTTCTTTAAGTAAGAATAGGTCTTAATATCTGCAGTCCTAGCTAAACGCAGATAGATCTGAGGAATAGAGCGGGCACCAAAAAAAGTATTGGTGAATATTGGGAAAAAAGCCCCTATAAAAATTATAAAATAAGCAGATCTATCTCCCAAACCAAATAAAAGTATAGCTAAAGGTATCCAAGCAATTGGTGGAATTGGCCGAATTATTTCTACTAAAGGTTCTAGTAAAACTCCAATTTTTTTTGAATAACCACATAAAATTCCTAGTGAAATAGCCACTAGAGCTGCTAATGAAAATCCAACCATAACTCTTCTCAAACTATCGAAAATATGCGGAAATATTTCTCCACTGACAATTATCTCTTTTAAAGCCAGACATATCTGTAACGGCGAGGGTATTAATGGATTTTCTATTTGAAAAATAAAATAAGAAATTTGCCATATTAACAATATTGAACAAATAAAAGAAATAGTTTTTATTTTTTTATATTCCATTTTTGATTGCTTATGGTTATGTGTCTCTCTGCCAGTATAAAAATCTTTTGAAAAATTGCTATGGTTGATTTATCTTATAAAATCTTTTTTTACAATAATTAGTAATATCTCTGGACGCAATCATTGCCCAAGGGAGATTATCTTTGGGATCCAATTGGTTAAAATAATTTTTCCATGTGGGATATTTTTTATCTAAATATCTCTTAGCCAAGTCATAATTAATTTTTCCAGAAAAATAACCATTTTCCCATAAATCATAAATTATTTCTCCAGATTTTCTATCTCCCCTTAAGGTAATCCCTTCTATTAATTGATCCATAAAATTAATAGTTTTAATAGAAAAATTTTCAGAAGTATAAATTATTTCATGAGGGCCAGTGATTAAAGAGTTTCTTTTTGCTTCAAGGTCGCCCTTATATTGCGGCCCGATTTTTCTAGCTAATTTTAATAATTTGGTTCTGGTTTTATTCGGTAATTCCATTTGAGCATATTGGAGCGGTGTATTTGGTGAAGGAAATAATGGAAAAATCACTAAATTTAAGTAAATTTTTTCTTTTAAAGCTTCTTTAGCGAAGTTAATTAACTCATTTAAGTCCCTTTGTGTCTCTCCCGGATAATTTATTACAACATAAGCGGAAAAATTTGTGATATGATACTTCTGTTTTGCTTTTTTTATAAGTTTTATGAACTGTTCATTAGTCATATTGCTCCGTTTTATAATTTTTCTAAGTCGATCTGATGAAGAGTCTAAATTTAATGGGAAACTCCCTCCTCTCCTTGCAAATTTTTTTATTAGATAATCATTCATTTGTTCTAACCTAGTATCGAGTAATCCTGCAGTTATACTTTTTTTCTCCATATGGTCCAATATTTCTTTTATGTAATGGTGATTTCCAGATGAAGCTGAATAAATATCCACTTTTGAAACTCCTTGAGAACTCAGATAATCTATCCCTTTCAATAACCTGCCCAGGCCATAAGGCCTATAGTTCATTCCAGTGTTATAGTAATATTGACAAAAATCACATCCGAACCTGCATCCTTTGTCAATTATTAATGCAGCACAATTATTATAGAAACGAGAACTAATATTTGTTACAATCTTTTTTTCTACCACTGATTCCACATGGCGCCATAAGCCGGTAGGATAATATATGCCTTTTATGCTTCTAATTTTTTTAAGTAGTTTATCCCTATCCCCCACTCTAATAAATAGATTCCAAAATTCAGTAATTGATTTTTGACTATCTCCCATAAAAAATAAATCTATAAATGGAGTGTATGGCTCTGGATTTGAAAGACCCTGCCCGCCCGCTATGATTAGAGGGTGTTTATTAGATCTCTCTGATTTTTTTATAGGGATACCTGCTAACTTCATCCATTCAAAAAAATCCCTTAATTGTATTGGATTCGATATACTAAATCCAATTACATCGAAATTTTTTACATCTATTTGAGACTCAAGTGAATAAATTCCCGTTTTTTTATTATCTCTCCTGCAGAAAGATGTGAAACTTCTCTCAATTCCTCCTTTTTTTTGTTTAGTCAAAATATAATAAATTGTCTGCAAACCCATGTTTTGCATCATACTAGAATAACTTGAAGCTGATACTAGCAAAAAATTTTTTTTAGTAGAATTAAAATGCTGAGGAGGTATTCCTTTTTCTTTTAAAAATAAATTTTTTAATATCCTTTTTTGATCATTCATAAGATTTAAGCCTTCTTAATAATACTAGTTCCATCTTTTTGATCCAAAACTTCTATCCCTTTTTCTTGTAGTAATTTTCTTAATCTATCTGCTTCTGCCCAATTTTTATTTGCTCGAGATTCATTTCTTTGTTTTATTAATTCTGCTATCTCGCTGTCTTGGCTATTAGATTCTTCCCCAATAGATTCAAATTGGAAGGCCTTAAAAATAGAATCCATTTTTTTCAATTCAGACAACACTTCGGATTTTTCTCTTTCACCCATTCCGTTTTTGTCTAGATATTTGTTTGCTTCACCAATAAAAGTATAAATTTCACCTATTGCTTGAGGGGTATTAAAATCATCATCCAGAGAACCTTCAAATCCCTTTCTTAATTTATTAAGTAATCCTGATATTTCTCCCCCATTAGTTCCTGAACTTTTTACTTGTGCTAATCTAAACAAAAAATTATTTATTCTCTCAAGACCCTTGCTTGTTGAGCTAACTGTTGCTTCTGTAAAATCTATTCCGCTACTATATTGATTTGAGAGTATAAACCATCTTAATTTTTCAGGAGAATATTTTTTTAATAAATCCGTAACTGTGATGAAATTACCCTTGGATTTGCCCATTTTTTCTCCATTTACATTAAGAACTCCTGTATGTACCCAATAATTAACTGATTTTTTACCCGTATATGCCTCTGATTGCGCAATCTCATTATCATGATGAGGAAATGATAACTCTCTAGCTCCACCATGAATATCAAAAGTAGAACCTAGGTATTTATTAGACATCACTGAACATTCTATATGCCAACCAGGATAACCTTTTCCCCAAGGGCTATTCCATTGCATGATATGGCCGGATTCTGCCTTTTTCCAAAGGGCAAAATCTGCAGGATTTCTTTTTTTAGGATTAATTTCTACTCTTGCGCCCTCTATTAAACCCGTTCCAGTATTTCCAGATAAGGCACCGTAATTTTTAAATTTAGAAACATCGAAATAAATATCTCCGTCTGTCTCGTAAGCGTAACCTTTTTCTAGAAGAACTTTACACCAATCTTGCATTTCGATAATGTGGCCTGTTGCTCTTGGCGCAATATTTGGCCTACTGCATTTTAAGGCATCATATCCATCCCAGTATTCTTTAATATAAGTATCCACGATTTCCATAGGGTGCACCTGTCTGCTTTTAGCAGCTTTTTCTATTTTGTCTTCGCCATCGTCTACATCTCCTACGATGTGCCCTACGTCAGTAATATTATGTACATGAAGCACATCTAATTCCTTATAGGTTTTAAAAAATTCTTTAAGAGCATCATAAGCTACAGTGGTCCTAATATGTCCCATATGAGGGCTACCATAAACCGTTGGACCGCAGATATACATTCCAACTCTTCCTTCTGTAACTGGCTTAAATGCTTCTTTCTTCCTAGTAAAAGTGTTGTAAAATTTCATTCCCATGATAGGACTATCTTCTTCGCCCTTTAAAATACTTTCTAAATGTGAGTCTGCCATATAATACACCCTTAAATGGGATTTATAAAACTATCATTTGATACTACTATATAGTTAATCTATATAGTAACCCATTTTGTTCTTTTTGGTTAAACGTTCATTTTTTATATGTTTATTCAATTTTACATCTAATTTTATAATATCTACTATCTTATAACCAGCCTTTTTAAGAGAGTTTATCTTATTAGGATTATTGGAAACAATAGCTATATTCTTATTTATTTTTAGGTCATTTAATGCTTCTATTAATGCATCGTATTCCCTCAGATCCGGGCTTAATCCCAATTTCTTAAATGCTTCAACAGTATCTAAGTTTTCTATTCTTTGTATGCCCATAGCTTGAATCTTTTTCTCAAGACCTATGCCCCTCCCTTCTTGAAAACCATAAATTACTACTCCAGAACCTTTTTTCTTAATCAGTTTCAATGATTTTAGAAGTTGTTCAGCACAATCGCAATGAAGTGAATGAAATGCTTCCCCGAAGAGGCAAGCAGAATGAAGTCTAACTATGGGAACATTATTCTTTAAATCTCCTAAAGAAAAAGAAACAGCTTCTCCGGATTTATTTCTATGGTAAAATGTGTTAAAAGTTCCCGGTGCCAGATCCAGAATAGTTCTTGTTGTTATAACCATTTTAGATTTTATACCCC
>CAYLGX010000005.1:2195-12359 GCA_964383425.1 Candidatus Woesearchaeota archaeon | reverse complement strand
TTTTACTTTTCTTTTTTTGTACATCTATATTATTGTATAATTCAATCATATCCTTTAATTGCTTGCTATTTTTAATATCGTTAATTGGCTTAAATGTCGTGGGATTTTCTATTAAAAATAAGCTTTCATTATTATTTGCGATTAAATGTTCTCCCCTATTTGAAAACTTTTTATAATTGGCTATATATTTATAATTATGATTATAGATCGTAGCAGAATACCTTACGCTTATTTCTTCTTGGGTAGATAATTTATCCTCTTTTAATAATCTTTTAACTTTTTTAAGAACATCCGCGGACTCATTTACCCATACGGCTGAAAAAGCGAATCTATCTGCTTGGGTTTTATTTTTATAAATTATAGGAGCCAAAGTGATTCCATCAAATTTTTCTTTAGAGCCAAATAATAATTCATTCAAAGTAGGAGTAACGTCGATAGTTCTAATCCTATTGGAATAAACCCGGGGTTTGATATCTTTAGCCAAAAATAAGATGGGCACCCTAATCACTCCTTCATCAGAAGAATTATGATGGCCGTAAGTCCCTTCATTCCAAGCTTCCCCATGGTCCGCGGAAATAATAATTAAATAATTTTCTTCCTTCACTATGTCTATAAGATTTTCTAAAAACTTATTAAAAAGATGCGTATGGAAATAATTTATTCCCTCTAAATAAAGATTAAATAAATCATCATCTTTTTTGTTAACATAAAGATAGTGAATTATTTTCTTGTATCGATATAATAAATTCAAATCTTCTTTTGTTCTAAACGTCTCAATAGCCATATCTTCCAAATTAATCTTTTCAGATTCGATTCCATATTTTTTTTCTAATAACTCTACCTTTTTTAAATAATCTTCTTTTCCAAATGTCAAATTATGAAATCCGTAGGGATAATGTATTTGACCGAAATGAATAAACGAAAAAACTTTTTTATTTTCTTTAATCTTAGCCAATACAGATGTATTATCTTCGATAATATACTCATCAACTCCCCTTATCATATTAAGATACTTACCTAAAATAAAAGGAAAATCTGTTTTGAAAATAGTCTTATATCCTGCTTTCTTAGCCATTTGAAATATACTCTTGGCATTCAATTTACTATTGAACTGATCATACAAACCATTATTTTTAGGCCATAGCCCTGTAAAGTATGCTGCGTGAGATGCAGAAGTGTAGGGTGCCACGCTGATAGCATTTGAAAATAAACAGCCGCGAGAGCAAAGTTCATCTAGTTTTGAACGCTTTAATTTTGTTTCTATTTTATATTCTTTAGGATAAAGTTTATTTTCGTTAAAAAGAATACAGTCGGACCTAAGTGTGTCTAAGGATATCCAAATTATTTTGTCATATTTTTTTTTAATACCAGGGGTCATTTTGCTCAATGAATTCATAGGGAATTCTTAATTTATTAAAAAGATCAGGAATTTCCCTTAGAAAAACTAATTTTTCGGTGGCGTAATGAGAACATTCAATTAGATTTATATTTATATTTTTTCTTTCTTTTTTAAAAATTCTTCTTTCTTCTTCTCCAAAAGGCATTTTAAGTTTATTATAATACTCTCCAGTTAAAAAAGTATCACATTTCAATTCCATAGCTCTCCTTATAAAATTAATATCTGTCGCCCCCCCGGATAAAACCGCTATTTTTTTAACAGAATCTAATTTTTTTAGAGAGTTTATCTTTCTAACCCCAAATAATTTTTTAAGCCCCACTATAAATTCTTCAAAATCAACTGCTTCTTCAAGTTCCCCGTATGGTAAAAGAAAATCATAATCTCTATTTTTACTATACTTCACATTTCTTAAACCTAACGCGCTATTTACCGAACCTGTGACTGATATTTCTTTGTTCATTTCAAAAGGAGTATGAAGCACATATACCGAAATATTAAGTTTTTTCATTTTTTCTAAATAATCTAAATCTAAAGCGGTAAAACCTGCCCCGGCAGTTTCATCTTCCATAGGGTGATGTGAGAATATTAGAACATTTTTTTCATTTTTTTTAAATATTTTGTCTATAACGCCCCGATCTAAAAAAACAGTCCCGTAAACCTTATTAATTTCGGAACCATTTTCAATCATTAAACCGTGGAAACTTCTTAAAAATTTCTTAGTAAAAAATAAAGAGGGATCTATTCCTTTTTCAGCATATAGTCTTGGTAAAGCTTTACTAAAAGGAAGATCGGGTGAATATTTATCTATTTCAAACAAATTGTCTAGCTCAGATTTTAATGTGCCTAATTTCATCCCTATATCGCCTCGATATTTCTAATCAAATACCACTTATAAAGGTTTCTTTAAAATCTCCAGGGAAGTAATTATTGCGTAGGTTTTGTAAATATTTCAGAGTAATTTGATAGTTCGCAGATAAACTCTGAGCTGCCAGTGATATCTTTTAGAGTTATACCAAATTTTTCTATTTCTCTTTTTATCTTATCTGAAGTGTTATAATCTTTATTTTCTCTTGCAATCAATCTTTGAGATATTAATTTTTTTAAATTATTTCTCGTTATTATCTCTTCTAATTTTTTATGATAAATATTATAAAACGGAGAAATATAACCGAACAATAAGTCCAGCTCCAATATAAATTTCTTGATTGACTTACCTTGTTCTTGATTAAGTTGGTTTATATTCTGATTGATATTTTTTGTAAAAGCCACTAACGCCCTTAGGGCGTCGCTTACATTAAAATCATCCTCTATTGCTTTTAGTACTTCACTTTCACATTCTTTAATAAGTTTATTCACTTTAATATCATTTTTTAAAATATTTGTTATGAAATCCATAGAATTCAAAAATAGAGTAGTTTTAACTAAAAAATCTTTAGCTTCTTCCATAGCGCCCCATGTAAACCCCAATTTCTGCCGGTAGTGTGTTCTTAATAAAACATATCTCAAGATTAAAGGATTATAATTTTTGTCTATAATCTCTTGTAGTTCATAATGTGCATTCTCCTTTCTAGACATCTTTTCTCCCCCCACAAACAAAAAGTCATGATGCAACCAGTAATTAACAAACTTTTTACCAGATAGCGCTTCAGCTATAGCAATCTCATTTTCATGATGGGGAAAGATATGGCTTATTCCGCCCTCGTGTATATCTAATGTTGTTCCAAGATATTTCTGAGAAATTACCGCACAACCTATGTGCCATCCAGGACGACCTGGACCATATTCGCTTTCCCAAAAGATCTTACCATCAAGATTAGGATTATAGGCTTTCCATAGACAAAAATCATGAATATTTTCTTTCTCATCCATTATAAAATCTTTCATTCGTTTTTGAGCATTTTTTAATAAGCTCAGTTTTTTATCTGGATTGACCAGTTGCCCGTAGTTTTTTAATTTACTAACTTTAAAATAAACAGACCCATTAGAAACATAAGTTAAACCTTTAGTAGATAATTTCTTTATGGCATCCAGAATATCCGGAATATTATCTGTAAGTCGAGGCAGGAGAACAGGTTCTAAAATGTTCATTAGTTTTAACTGAGATTGAAAATCCTTAAACAACCCCACAGTATACTCCTGAAATTCTTTTTTATCATCTTTGCACTCCTTAATAGATGAATCTTCAACATCAGTTATCTTTATTACATGTTTAACATTGTAACCTTTGTAAACAAAGTAACGTTTTATGAAGTCTGCGAATGTATAAGACCTCAAATTTCCTATATGTGTATGTCGCCTATGCAAACTCGGACCGCAATTGTATATGCTTATAAAATCCTTATTTACAGGAGTAAATTTTTCTATCTTCCGCGTTAAAGTATTAAATACTTTCAAATTTATTTTATTTACCATCTTGATCTAAAGCACGGGGGTGGATTTGAACCACCGTATCTGACCTTGCGGGTCAGAACCTAGCAACTCGGACACCCGTGCATAAATTTATTCAACGCCCTTACCTTTTTTAATGTTTCTTTAGGAAGGTTACAAGAAATGATCTCCTTTACACCCTCCATGGCATCAGCATCTACACAACTGCAGAAGAGAATTTTATTTTTCTTGCAAGATTCATATATGGGCAGTAATAATTTCTTCCTAGTTTCTTTGTTAAGGAGATAATTACCTTCAATTAGTTGCCCATTCGCCTTATAAAAGTCGATAAGATTTTTTTTAATATATTCCGGCATCCATGCATTTAACCTCAAAGTCTTAGCAATTATTATCTTAACCCCTATATTGGCTAATTCCTTTACTAGATCCTCCAAGTCCTCTCTAGATTGCCCTATAATTGGACCAAATGTAGGTATAACCGGCTCAATTTTTACCCTTACTGCCTTACCTCGGCTTATAATTTCTTTTACTACTTTAATTTTTTCTTTTGCAGAAGGCCCCTTATTATTAAGAATATTACCCTTCGGCGTCCCTTCTTTTAAAGAAGTGATAGTAACATCTACGAAAACATTCTTACTTTTTAAAATATCAGAATATTTTTCTAAAAGAAGAAAAGAAGGATTTTTTGTAACAATAATCACTTTAAAACCGGCCTTAATTAGTTCTCGAATGGCATAGGCGGATTCTCCCTCGGTTTCTTCAATATACTGAAATGGATCCGTACTAGCAGATATTTCCACAACATAGTTATTAAGACCAAGTTCTTTAGCTTTTTTTATATCTTTATTTAATGACTCTCTAAAACCCTCTTTAACCCCGGTCTTTTCTTTGTCTGCCCACACATAACAGTATGCACATTTAAACTCGCAAGCTAAATAAGGATTAACTGTAAATCTAAGCGGACAGGGGGATTGTTCGCCCCATCCCTCTGTAGAGTGTAGTTTCATGGCCCAGCTATTCTTGGTAAAATTAAACAATTTTTGTAGAACATCCATAAATGTACTAGTTTAGAAAGTTTAAAATACTTTCTAACGAAAAAAATATTTTTAGAAAGTATTTTAAATTAAAAATCTATAAGTCTATGTGGTTTCAAATAGAACATTAAGGAAAAAAGTTAAACCCTACGATGGGTTCTCATTGGTATTTGATAATGTTGTCAAAAAAAAGAAATATACTAAGTGGTATAGATTTATAAGAGAAATTTGGAATATGAATAAACTTAAACCCAAAACCCTAGTCGATCTTGCCTGCGGTACTGGTAATAATTCTATAATTTATGCTAAAAAAAATATTAAGGTCCAAGGTATAGATCAGTCTAAAAAAATGTTAAAAATAGCTAGAAGTAAGAAAGGAAACCGAGATATAAAATATACCCTGGCATCGTTTGATAATTTTAAAATCCCGGCCAAGGTAGACGCGGCAATATGTTTGGATTTTAGTACAAATTATATTTTATCAAAAAGATATTTTGTTAAGTTCCTCAAAAGAGTATATACTTCTCTGAAGCCCGGTGGAATATTCATATTTGATTTTAAACCTACTGAAGCTTATTTGAAAAAAGAACTTCATTTAAAAAAGAAAAGATTTAGTTTTGATTGCGTTTTTGATATAAAAAATAAACCCTTTGTAAAAGCAGATATAATCGTAAATATAATCAAAGGAAAAAAGAATATGAGTTTTATAGAGAAGCATTTGGAAAGGGGATACAACCTCAAAGAAATGAAAAAGATAGTAAATAAAACCGACTTTGATATTATTGGTTTTTTTGATAACTGCAATCCTAAAGAACCAGCAGAAGAATGTGAATTAATTCAGGTAGCTTTAAGAAAGAACCTTGACCACTCCCTTTGATCCGTCTATGGATATTTTCTGGCCTTCCCGGATTAGTTGAGTTATATTTTCTACGTTAAAAACCGAAGGGATATTATATTCACGAGCTATTATTGCTCCGTGTGAGTTCATTATGCCATATTGAGTAACTAGTCCCTTTAATCTTGGAATAACGTAGTTCATACTTGGCATAAAAGTGGGGCATACTAAAATATCTCCCTTGTCCACATTAGAAAGATCAGAATTATTTAATATGACTCTTGCTGCGCCCTCTACATATCCTGCGCAGACAGGTAATCCGCAATATGTTCCTTTTTCTTGAGAGCTATAGCTCCCGCCATAATCAAGTTTCCCATATGTTATCTTATTAGGGGGATTCATTTTTGACCACCTAGCATAGTCAACCTTGCCAGCTTCAATTTTTTCCAAGATATTTTTAGGTTCTAAATTAAATATGGTTTTTAAAGTATCAAAGTTCAGGTAAAATATATCTTCATTAATATTTACTCGCTTTCCAATTTCTAAGCAAATTCTCCTAAGTTGACCTCCAAAACAAAGTAGATAATAATCATCGTCCTCTCTTCTTAATTGCCAGAGCTCGAGTATTTTGATTAATTTTTTTGTTTCCTCTGGATTTTTAGAAAGTCCTATAAACGATCCTAGAAGTTTTTCTTTTTGTTTCATTTGTGCATCAAATAAACCATCATATCCCTCGTCATGAATGGAAATTGATTTCTCAACATCAGTTATATTTTCTCCGAAGGTAGGCTTACTAATATCAAAATTGTGTAATAAAAGGTCACCGTAATCAAATAGAAATTTTTTAAAGTTTAAAGTAAAATATTCTTTATCCTTTAATCTTAGCATCTCTTCATCTCTTAGTCGTGTCTTCGAAGGAAGACAAATACTGAGGATTTGAATTAAATCCTCATAACTAGAAATTTCCTTTAATCCTACTTGCGAGATTATTTCTTTTAATTTACCTGCTACTTCTTGCGGAAAAGGTTTCCATCCATTAAAAGCGATATAAAAAAAAGAAATGTAGGTATTTAATCGTTCTACTAGCTCAGAAGTAAGTTCTTGATCAGATAATTTTTCCAAATCTTTCTCTCTTAATTGATTTAGAAAATTTAACCACTTTTTTTCTTCTTGAGAATACCAGCCTTCCGAGGAAATGTTCCCACTATAAATTGCTTGGGGATCATCACCAAGATAATGATATCCGTTAATTACAATCTGCCTTGTTCTTGCACCTTTTTCATCACATAGGGAAACTAAAGAACAAGCTAGGGGGGACATGGCGTCTCGCCCAACATGAATATTATTCCATTTCAATATAAGTTTAATAAAAAAAGAACCTACATCTCCAAGATTAAACTCCGGAGGAATTGATCCAGTTATAGGTCTAACCTGCAGGAGATATACTTTTCCATTTTTTACAGCGAACTCCATATCTATTGGATAACCGAATTTTGATTCCAAATCTTTAGCAATAAAAGATATTTCTTCTAAATTGCCATACTCTCCAAAATCCTTGCTGGGAATAACCTTTTGATCTTCAAATTCCAGATCATAATGTTCTCCACTTAGTTCACCATTTAAAAGTTTATCAGATAAGCCATTTACTAATTCAATTACAACTTTATTTCTTTCCCCGGTAGTGGGATTTATGGAAAAACAAACACCTGAGTAATCCGGTTGTATCATTTCCTGAATAATTACTGGTAAATTATCGCTTTTTTCTCCGTAAGAGGCTCTGCATTTTTCAATTGCAGAGCATAAATTCTCCGGAGTTACATTAAGGACGCTTTTATATTGCCCCGCATGTGAATTTTTTAAGGAATCTTCATCAGGAAAAGTAGATCTTACTGCCACTGGATATTTTAAGGCCAGGTTATTTAATTTATCCGAAGATAAAACTCCCGTAAAAATAATAAAATTAGGGACATTATATTTAATTTCTTTTAATTTAAAAAGATTATATGCTTTACTTCCAATAATTTCCAAATTGTCATTTCCACAATAAAATATTTCCTGCAAATTAACACCTAACAATTGTATGGCTTTTTTTAAGTAGACTTCTATGTTTTCCAATAACAGGTTATCTTCTTTATCCCGTAATCCTTGCTCAACATCAATACATATTGACTTGTTACTCAGAATCTCTCTAATCGGAGGGACCACGTAATCCATTTTATCCGGGCCCGTACCTCCCGCCATACCCAACATAATTTTTGGAAAATCGTTGGATAATTGCCCATATAATGAACTCGCATTTTCCATTCGTGGATCTAGAAAAAGATAATCTAAAGCATTACCAAAATGAGATAAATAATTGAATAATTCCGAGTAAGGCATACTATATTTTTCCTTCGGCAATTGAAAGCACAAGGATAGCTGAGGATAATCTTTTTTTAAAGCAATAATATCTAAGGGATTAAATATCGAAGCATTAATTTTAAATGCCAAACAAATCCTCCTTTCCAAGATTTCCTTAAAAATTAATTTAAAAATATCTAGGTCAAATATTTTTTTATTAGGAGTATAATGTACCATGTTAAGTACCTTACCTAGCGTTACTGGCAAGATTAAATTAATTAGCTCTTCAACCTGTATGTATCGTTTGTTATTTTCGAGTCCTAAGTTACTTTTTGTATCGCTTATAACATAACCCAGCATGGGGATAGTATTGGAAGATAGATCTAGATTTAGTTTAGAAAAAATAGATAAGATATACTCTACTTCTTCCATAGAGGTAATTCCAGTTATTCCAATATAGGGTTTTATTCTCATGGTGGCCTAATTATTTTTTATAATTGTTTAAATTTTTAAGTTTATGGGTTATATGGTAGTTATCGTTTTTAGGGTGTTATGAACAAATTTTTATAACTATGAGGGGGCCGTAGAGATGGAAGGAGGGAAAGAGATTTCTGTAGATAATGAAAAATGCAGCTATTTCTAAAATAAATTACCCATACGAAATAATTTTGGTGCCTGTTCTAATCATTTCTTGGATTGCATCTTCTTCTTTATCGCCAGGAAAATCATTACCCTTTATTGCATTTTTAACAAGTGAGGTTTTAAGACCTAGACTTTTAAAATATTTATCCGCATATTTCACACAAACATTAGTTAATACTCCCATAAGATAAACCTCTTCGACGCCCAATTTTTTAAAGATATAACCTATATTGGGATTTACTGAACAACTCTGAGCTTGCTTCTCAAAATAAACTCTTTTACCGGCTCGAATATCCATTATTATTAAATCTAATGCGGATTCCTCATACTTCTGATCAGAAACGTATAATATCTCTCCTTGTGTCTCCTTAATTTTTAACTGCCCAGTTGTCCCTTTAATACAATGAAGTGGTAAGTTTTCATCTCTGGTCCCGAAAATAGATTCCCTACCGACATGTGCATCAACACAACCCATAATATATACTCCTTTTTTTTCAAAATAGTTTATAGATTCTCCAAAATTTTTTGCGATAAGATAGGCTCCTGGAACAGCGAATTTGCTAGATTTTAAAATAATGTCATTTTGAGTATCGACGTCCCAAAGAACAATTTTAGTTTTTTTCATAATACTACTTCAACTTCCGCCTATTAAAATATATCGCTTTTATAATTTAAAGAGACTTAAATTTTATTTCCTTAGAAGATTTTTTTATAAATCGAATTAGAATATAAGTGTTTAAATGGTTTTTTAGAGCCATAATATGTTTAATACTGGGCTGATTATCCCGATTTATAATTTTTAAAGTAACTATTTTACTTTGTTAACTAAATCTTTTAATTGATTTTGAAATTCCAAAACTTCTGCAGTGGATTTTTTTCCAGCTAAGATTAATTCCAGAGATTTTTCTATTTCGCCATTGGGATAATTTATCCCTTTTTTCTTATTTAGGAAACTAGCAAAAGTCGGGCAAACATATGCCAAACAAGTAGGGGATTTATGGCTATTTAGCCTGCATCCACCAGCAGTGTGATAACCGCAGTATCTAGATTCTTCATTAGGCCCCCCATAAATTTTTGTTCTTTGGTCATCTAATAGGGTTCTATCGGCAGCATGTACATCATTGATAATAAGAAATCCATCTTCTGAACAACAACCAACATATCCTGGAAATTTTATTGGATCGCCAGGGAAGTCCATTCGGGTTCTATATAGCCCAATATCTTTAGAAAAACATTTTTTTTGACAAAAATCGAATTTAGTAAATAGTTCATTTAATATTTTTTCACAAGTTAAATAATCTTGTAATCCTTGTTTAAGTTGTTGATCTCTATCTTTGTTTTCCATAAAATGTATAAGAACTAACGTGTCCATTTACGAACACCTCAATAATAGAAAGTACGGTTTTAGGTTTTTAAGGTTATTGATATAAAAAAGGTTACACGCCCGGACCAGGAATCGAACCTGGCGGCCCCTTGCGAGGCGCGGATTAGCAATCCGCTGCAATACCGATATGCGATCCGGGCAT
>CAYLGX010000005.1:0-2095 GCA_964383425.1 Candidatus Woesearchaeota archaeon | reverse complement strand
GCAGTTTCTTCATTCATTAAGTTGCAAGGCAATTTAGTTTTATAAAGATTATTGGGCCAATATTGTTACCACTACTAATTACTTATTTTAAAACTTTTAAAGAGCGTTTTAATCAGTCTTAGCAAAAGTTTATAATCGTGGTATGCTAATTTTAATTATGAACAATCAAATTTACAAACAATCAACAGCCGGAGCAAAGGCATCGCTAGATGCTGGTTGTATTCCAGCAGCGTAAAAGTAATTCTAGTTATAACTCTGTAATTTTTAATGAAGGCTTGTTAGTTCAAGTCCTAGATGTAAGGAGGTATTTTAGAAATGGAAACTAAATTACTCCAATTTATTAAAATAGGTTCTGCGTGTTTATTCGATCAAGATGAAAAGATAAATTATAAAGTCCTTAAGAAAAAGGCACTAGAAATAGAGAGCGATAAAAATAATAATGTTCTAGTTGTTTCTGGGGCAATAGCACTTGGTATGGCTCGTGACGGAGAGATGCGAACTAAAGAAGAACTTACTTCTTGCCAGCTCCAGGGCTATGCTAGTATTGGCCAGATTCACCTAATGAATTTATACAAACGTATTTTTACTCGAGATATAGCTCAGATTTTGGTGACTGAGAATGAGCTTGTGCAAAGTGATTCTATAAAAAAACTAATACTTGAAAATGCACTAAAGGGCAGAATTAGTTTAATAAATTACAATGACAGTATTGACTTTGAAGAACTTAGGAAGGATAACGACACACTAGCGGCCGAGGTAATGCTAGCTTGCAGGGGAGACAGATTGATTATTCTGGGCAGTGATTACGATGGATTTAGAGATGGTAATGGAGATTTAATCGAAAGATTAAGTGAAGTGAATGATTCTCTTTACACTTATTGTAATGGCAAGTCTAGCAAAGGCAACGGTGGTTTTAAAACAAAGTTAGACGCAGGTAAGAAAATTATTGAATGCAGAAGGGAAATGATAATTTCAAACATAAATTATAACTTGGCAGATATAATTAACGGCGATGCTCGCAGAACACTATTCAAAAGATAAAAATTAAATTTTTTTATTAGAAAAATATTCATAACCTTAGCTATGCTTTTGAAAAATTAATAAAATTCAAGTTTCTTTCTACTTTCTTCAATTTTATGAATAACTTCCCAAGCGAAAATAGAATTGTCCATTGTAGGGAACTTAAATTTTTCTTGTTTAAAAAAAGCATCAAAAAGAGCAACATATGGATTATTTCCGGCTTCAAGATCTTGCTTTTTACCGTCGATTTCAATATAACTTTCTTTTTTCTCAAAGTTTTTACCTGTTTCTAATATAATTTCCCTATCTTTAATTTTCAATGTTACTTTAACATACGTAGGAGTTTCACTTTTCTTACCAAGTTCTTTTTGATAGTCCTTATATTGAGCTGATTTAAAATCAATAACTTTTATATCGCTAAGTTTAAATTTTAAAATTTTAAATATTATATTAAGAAAATGACTCTGGACCATATCGCGAAGAGCTCCGACCGAATCATAATACCCTCTCCCCTCAAGTGCAACTTTCTCTAAACTTACTAATTTCATATGATTAAATTGCGTTTTATTCAGCTCGAGAATATATTTTTTAAATAAATAATGATCTGCTAAATATGTTTCTTCACTTAATTTTTCATTATTAATTATTATTTTTAACATTTTTGCTTCTTCCAAATTAGAGCCAAATGGTTTTTCAATTAAAATTTGAATTTTATATCCTTGTTTTTTTATTTCACTAAGTTTTGTTAAAATACCGAGTATAAACTCGGGATGCATCGAAATATAAAAATAATTAATTTCTTTTTTATCTAGGACTTTATCAAGTTGCTGGTGTAAATTATCTTCAAAAGAAATCTGGTGGTATTTTAAATTAGATTTAAACTCCAATGTACAAGTAGCGCAATATTCCTCGCCGTATTTTTTATGATCTAGTTCTTTTCTTCCGAGGGCATATACTTCCAAATTTTTAAACTCATGCAAGGCAGGAAGGACTTTTCTTTTAACTAAATCTCCTGTAGAACCAAAAATAAACAATTTCATTTTACCACCGCTCTATTTCGGAATCAAACTTATCT
>CAYLGX010000004.1:7965-28168 GCA_964383425.1 Candidatus Woesearchaeota archaeon | reverse complement strand
ACGTGTCTGTAAATATATATTCCACATCCCTTGTCCATTGGACTTCCAGCCATATGAGCCAGCATGTTTATTTTCTTATTATCTATTTCCCTTATCTTCCCGTCTTTTTGGGCAGAAATATTTACTTTAAGTTTACCTAGTTTCTTTTCAATTTCTTCCAGTGTAGGAACTTGTCCATTTTGCGCCCTTATTATATCTGTAAATTTAGCTTTGGCTTTTCCACTTTCTAGAATTTGATAAGCCATCTCCTCTCCCTGTCCTATTTTGCATTCACCGGATAATTCTAATATTTGTCCTGCCAAATAAACTGATTTTTTCTCTAAATCAAGCGGTCTATCTGCTGCTCTGTTCAGAACTTTTATTATATCTTTTATCTCTAAGAGTGGCCCTATTCCATTTCCAATAGGTTCTTTTCCGTCAGTAAGAACGCATTTTAATTTTAATCCGAATTTTTTTCCAAATTTTTCAAATTGTTTTTTAAGATTCAATCCTTTTTCGTGGCTAACTTTTGCACTTTTTCCAAATGGAATATCAATAATCACATATTTGCTTCCAACTGAAATTTTTTTAGATAATACTGAAGCAAGTAGTTGAGGTTCGGGATCTAGGTTTAATACTCGCTCTACCTGTATGAGCTTATCATCAGCAGGGCTTAGGCCCAGTGATCCACCCCAAACCATACATCCATGAGTCTTATTAACAATTTCTTTTATTTGCAAGGGAGTAAATTCTACGCCAGCTATTGCTTCAATTACGTCGGCAGTTCCAGCTGCGCTGGTTATTGCTCTTGAGGAGGTTTTGGGCATCATCAAATTTTTACAAGCACAAATTGCTACTACAAGGGGAGTGGTTCTATTTGCAGCAATTCCCCCGATACTATGTTTGTCCACTACTTTGCCTGAAAATTCAAGTTGCTTTCCAGTAGAGACCATGGCCATAATTAAATTTTCAATTTCACGATCATTCATTCCAGCAGTATAAACTGCAGAAACAAAGAAGGATATCTCTACTTCACTTAGGGAATTATCCACTATGTCTCGAACAATGCCATAAATTTCTTCTTTTGTTAAAACTTTTTTATCTATTTTCTTTTTTATAAATGATACGCTTTCTGGTTTTTCAGCCAAGCTTACTTCTACATAATCATTTTCTTTTAATTTTAGATATTCTACTATCTCATTAGACACAGCTATCTCACGGGGCCCTAGTAATCCTTTCGCAGTATCAATTAAAGTAATCAGACTATTTCCTTTACTTCCAAGAAGTACTCTTTCACCTACGTGGACATTAATTTTTTGAGCAGTAGATTCATTAAGAATGGCTACCGGCCTGCCTGCTAGAAACTTTAAAATTTTAACTTTCAGTTGCATATTTTTTCCCTCTTTTTTAATTATCTAAAATGATTATAATTTAATCTTACTCTGTTGTCGGTTCTTTTAATAAAATACTATCTTCTCCCTTTTTATCTTTGTATACTTCGATTATTAGGATAAGTGCTGAAATTATTAGTGGCCCAATTAGGAATCCTACTGCTCCAAATGCATAAGCTCCACCAATCATACTAATTAATGCTAGTGCAGAATTCATTTGTGCTTTTTCAGATACGAGTATTGGCCTCATAATGGTATCTATAGGGGTCAATACAAATAATCCGTATATCAATAACATTAACCCAAGGTCACTTTGGCCGTTGATGAATAAGAAAAGATCGACTGGTACCCAAACCATGGCCGGACCTAGGACTGGAAGTACTCCTACAATCATAGTTAAAACTGTTAGTAACATGGCGTTAGGAACCCCTATTATAAAATAACCGAGGCCAGCAATAATTCCCTGGGCAATTCCAACAATAAACTGACCAAAGATTACGGAATCAGTTACTTGCTTGAATCGATCTGCGAATCTTTTTTCATGTTCTTTACCGAATGGAAAAATTACAGATAAGTACTGATTAAAATTTTCACTTTCAATTAAAGCAAAGAAAAAAGTAAACATTAAAATCATTATGGCAAATAATATCTCTGGAAGATTCATTATGGTCGACTTAAAAAAATTCAAAATCCAATCAGAAATAATTGCATTAAAATTACTCATGGTAGCAATTAATTCGCCATAAAGTGCCTTGTTATCTACAAGGTGAGGTATTAAATTAGCAAGAGTAGTACCTATATCTAAATTTTTCAAAGTGAGATATACATTAAATACCTGATTAGCGAGTGATGGAAAAATTAAAATAATTGGGACTAGAACAATTATTACGGCAATAAGGAGTATCACTGAAGCAGCAATATAACTTGAATTAAATCTTTTTTCTAGTTTTTTATAAAATGGATAAAATATATATGCTAAAAATAATCCGAGTACTATAGGGGTAAGTAAGGGAATTATGACCATCGCAGAAAGTGTGGCAAGTATAATAATTAATCCCAAAATAGAATATTTTTTTAAGTCTTTGTCTTCCATAAGAATAGTCATGCAAACTTGTTTATAAATTTTCTTATGAGGGGTACATCGATGTAACTAACAGGTCATTCGAAATGTTTATAAACGAAATCATCAAATTCAATATATGGATTGTTTTGTAAAAAAGATTTTTGATGGAAAAGCAGATAATGATCCGCAGGTTCATATTCAATTTCAAAAATTTTCAAAAGGAGATTTTAAGGATAAGGCTTTAATTATAGCTAGAAATTCTAAGGGTAAATATTCTATCTCGACAACTTACGAGTATTCTAATGAATTTGCAAGGATATTCGCAGAGAAGCTTGGAAAGAGTACAGCAAAAGTTAGTGGCCCTATTGTTTCTACAAGGCATTTAAAAGAAGTTCCAGAATTTGCAAAGATTTTAGCTGACGCTAATATAAAACAATTTGCAGGAGTTAAGCAATTTCAGTTAAATAAAGAAATTTCCGGAGAAGATATAATCAAGATGCTTGATGCAAGTCCAAGTTCATTTTTCGGACTAAGTTTTTCACTAGGCGATACTGAACTTAAAGTAAAACCAAAAGCCCCTAAATCAGGTAAACCTTCAACAAAAGACGCAGATGCTCCAATTAAAGCTGATTTCTGTAAACTTATTACTACGGACAAGAATTTAGTTAGATCTTTATTATTTGATTTAAATCTAGAAACTTTCAAAAAAGCAGAAATTAGACACAATTTCATTATTACCGACATAATTTTACCAAAAGGTGAAACTGATCCAGCAAAAATAAGAGAAAAAGCAGTAAGAAAAGGAAAAGTTATAAGAAAAATTTTAGTTGATGAAAAAACACAAGTAAGTGAAGCTAATTTTTTAGCTTAATTTTATACATTCTTAGATAACATTTAAAAAACTAGCTTTTGTTATAATCTCTGGAGCTTATTGGCTTAAAAATAAATTTGCTCATAAAAACATGAAAATAACCCAATTAAAGAAAAATTTGCTGAAAATAAGAGGAATTATTGAAATTTGTAATGGAGAGGTTGTAGCTTATGCTAATTTTAATGATTTTGGTGCAGACAAAATTAGGGACTCGATGATACCTGATCGATGTTTGAGGGGTTTAAGCCTCATGATGGATTTCGGCAGAGAGACATATAACTTATCGCATAAAAGAGGCATGTCGGGCGGAATTTACATTCATATGCAGACCGCTACAAAACGGGATGATGATTTTGAAGAAGTTAAAAAAAGAGTAGGAGTTATTTCTTCAGCTTATGGGAAATTGCCCCTAAACGTAAGGCCCACAGAACGTCCAAGTTTGACTAGGGCCTTTCTAATGACTGGCTTTACTATTAATCATTCTTTTACTTCAAGATATCTTGCAGATTTAATTGATAGTTATCAAAGAGAATTTAGGGTGAGGGATATTAAGACTGAATATGAGAATATACCCAAATCGCTATTATAATATTTTCAAATTAAGAATTTTATACTTTTTAGCATAACCTTTATAAAGCCTCATTTTCTCTAAGTTTTATCAGTAATCAATAATACTACTGGTAACCAATAGTGTTTCTGAGAACACTCGCAATCGCGAAAAGTTCAGAAATCCGGAGTTAAAAACTACGAAGGTATTTTTTAGTCACTCTTAATAATAAAGTTAATATTACAATAATAATTTAAAATATGGGACGAAAACAAGGATCAAGAAAAGGCAGTATGGCTTATTGGCCTAGAGTAACCTCTAATGATTTTTTGCCAGAAGTAAACTGGAAACCTCTTGTTTCTAAACCTTCTGATAAAGTTGCATTTCTAGGATTTATTGCATATAAAGCTGGAATGAAATCTGCATTCGTTAAAGATAATACTGCTGATTCTATGACTAAGAATAAAAGAAAAATTATTCCAGTTACTCTTCTTGAAGTTCCTACTGTAAAAATTCTTTCTGTAAGATTTTATAAATTTAAAAAAATCGTAAAGGATATTTTAAATGACAATTTAGATAAGGAACTTGGCAGAGTTTTAAAACTTCCAAAACAACCAGTTAAAACTCGTGAACTTCTTGAAAAAGTTACACCTGAACAATTTGACGACGTTCGTGTAGTTATTTATTCTCAACCTAAAAAAATAGAATTAAAGAAAACTCCAGATGTTGCTGAAATTGGACTTAGCGGAAAAGTTTCAGATAAGATTGCTTTCATTAAAGAAAATTTAGCAAAAGAAATTACTATTCAAGATGTCTTCCCAAAAGGATTAGTCGATGTTAGAGGATTAACAATGGGAAAAGGATTCCAAGGTACTGTTAAAAGATTTGGAGTACACTACCGAAGTCATAAGGCTGAAAAAGGACAAAGAAGAGTAGGTAGTATTGGTGCATGGCACCCAGTAGGAGTTATGTTCACAGTTCCAAGACCGGGAAGAATGGGGATGCATACTAGAGTTCATTATAATCAGGGAATCATTGCAATAAAAAAAGATCTAGTTGGTACAGAAATGAAAAATTACGGAAAAATCAGTGGTGATTGCTTACTTTTAGCAGGAAGCGTACAAGGTTCAGATAAAAGACAAGTGTTATTAACATCTACACTTAGACCTACTAAACAACAATTGAAAAGAAATTACGAATTAATGGAATTAAGATAAAATGACAAAAATAAATGTTTTAGACATAAGTGGAAGCAAAATTAGAGACGTAGATACAACTATATTCAGCGGACTTGTAAGAAAAGATATTGTTCAAAGAATTATGGAAGTAGAAAAATATTATGACAAACAAATTTATGCTCCATATTATCTTTCTGGAAATCAAACTTCTGCTTCTGGTTTCGTAAAGCACAACAGACACGTGTGGAAAACAGATAGAGGAAAAGGTATGTCTAGATTCCCTAAAAAAAGAATGTCCGATAAGGGAGATCGATTCTCATGGGTTGGAGCTGTAGTTCCGGGAACAAGGGGCGGTAGAAGAGCTCATCCTCCAAAGCTAATCAGAGCAGATTTAGGTTATAACAGAAAAGAATTTATTTTGGGACTACTTTCTTGTTTAGCATTATCTACTTCAAATGAATTTGTAGGTGCAAAATATGCGACTTTAGCTGATAAGAAAATATCTACAAAATTCCCAATTGTTTTCGATGATAAAGTTTTAACTTCTAAAACTAAAGATTTCTATAATGCTCTTAAGTCTATACTTGGCGAAGATTTATTCTCCGTAGCAATACAGACAAAATCTCAAAGACCCGGAAAAGGAAAAGCAAGAGGAAGAAGATACAAACAAAATGCAGGATTGCTTTTAGTTTTAGGTAATAATGAAACTATGAAAATTTCAGGAATAGAACTTATTAAAGCTAAAGAACTTAAATTAAAAGACTTTGGTGTTGACGGCAGACTTGTTGCATTCACAGAAAAATCTATCAAAGATTTAGAAGGAAGAATTTACGGAAATAAATCTAGCGAAGAAACAGCGAAGGGAGTAAAGAAATAAAATGGAAAAAATACAAGGATTTAAAACATCAGAAAAAACAGTAAGATTAATTGAAGCAGAAAATACTCTTGTACTTATTGCAGACCGAACTGCAAAAAAACCACATATAAAAAAGGTTTTTGAAGAAGAATTAAAAGTTAAAGTACAAAGTATAAATACTCTAATTCGAGACAATAAAAAATATGTTTACATAAGGCTGAAAAAAGAATTTCCAGCAATTGATGTAGCTACTAAATTTAATTTAATCTAAGAATGGGAAAATCAATTATTTCACAAGCACGAGGAAAAGGAAGTAAATCTTATCAAGTAAGACCTAGCGCTTATAGATATAAGATAGCTACTGCTGCAAATCTTACAAAAAACTCTAAAGGAAAAATAATTGCATTAATTAATTCACCAGCTCATACTTGTCCACTTGCTAAAATTTTAGCTGATAATAAAACATTTTTTGTTCCTGCAGTTCAGGGCGTTTATGAAGGTCAAGAAATATCCATACTTCCGGATAATAATGATAATATCAAGCCAGGAGATATAGTTTATTTAAAAAATTTAGCATTCGATACAAATATCTGTAATGTGGAAATCAGACCTAAAGACGGCGGAAAAATGGCTAGAACTTCCGGAATGTTTTTAAGAGTTATAAGATCTATTCCAGGAAAAACAATTGTTATGACTGTAAAGAAAAGAGAAATTGAACTTAGTGAAGATTGTAGATGCGTAATAGGAATTACTGCTGGGCAAGGAAGAAAACTTAAACCTGTAGTAAAAGCTGGAAAGAAATTCCATATGATGAAAGCTAGAAACAAATTATGGCCTAGAACTTCAGCCGTAAAGATGAACGCTGTAGACCATCCATTTGGAAGCGGTAGAGGAAAGAGAATCAAGAGTAAAATTGCAAAAAGAAATGCACCTCCTGGAGCAAAAGTTGGACACCTTAGACCTAAAAGAACAGGGAGAAAAAAATAAAATAAACCAAAATGGCAAAAGAATTTACATACAAGGGACAAACAATAGAACAACTTAAACTATTAGAAACTCGTGAATTTGCTAAGATGGTAAAATCAAGAACTCGAAGAGCAATTTTAAGAAATAGCGAAAAAATAGATAAATTCATTGCTAAATGTAAAGAATGTACTGCTAATAGAAAACATATAAGAACCCATATAAGAGAAATAATTATTGTCCCAAAGATGATTGATTATAAGATTTATCTTTATAACGGCAAAGAATTTATAGAAATAACACTTGTTCCAGAAATGCTTGGACATAGAGTCGGAGAATTTGCTGCAACTAGAAATAAAGTTAAACACGGAACAGCCGGTCTTGGTGCAACTAAATCAAGTATGGCTAAGGCAACTAAAAAATAAAATTTAAAATGGCAATAACTAAAACAAAAAAACAAGAAGAACAAAAAGAAAGTACTAGTTGTACTGATATCAAATGTCCTTTTCACGGAGAATTAAGTCTTAGGGGCAGAAGCTTTATGGGAACAGTAATTAGTAAACATCCTAAACGAGTTTGCATTGAATTCGAAAGAACAGTATTTATTAGAAAATTCGAAAGATACGCTAAAAAGAAAACAAAAATCCATGCAAAACTTCCAGATTGTTTAGCTAGCTCAATTGAAATTGGAGATTATATTGAACTTAGACAATGTAGACAATTAAGTAAAATAATTAGTTTCGTAGTAGTTAAAAAAATCAGAAGTAAATCCGAAGAAGGAGCTTCCAAATGAAAGCATTATCGGCAAGAGTAACAAGAGGAGTAAATCTTGGAGCAGAACTAGCTGCTGCAGATAACGGTGGAGCATTAATTTTAAGACTTGTAGGAGTAAAACGAGGAAAAGTAAGAAAAGGAAGACAAATGTATGCTAAAGTCGGAGATTGGATAAAAGTTTCAGTAAGAAAAGGATTACCTGAAATGAAAGGAAAAGTTTTCGATGCTGTTTTAGTAAGACAAAAATTACCCTATCAAAGATTGACTGGAGAGAGAATTTGTTTCCAAGATAATGCTGCTGCCTTATTAAAAGATGAGAAGGGAAATCCAAAAGGAACTCAAATCAAAGGGCCAGTCGCAAGAGAAATACTTGAAAGGTGGTCAAGTGTAGCAAAAATAGCTAAATTCGTATTTTAAAACATGATAAGAAAATTTTCATCACATTGGACCGGAAGTAAACAACCAAGAAAACAAAAGAAGTATGTAGCTCAAGCTCATACTAAAATAAGACAAGGTTTAATGTCTGCTCATTTGTCCAAGGATTTAAGAACAAAATATAATAGACGTGCATTCCCATTAAAGAAAGGAGACACTGTCAAAGTAATGCGGGGAGAATTTAGCGGAAAAACTGGAAAAGTTGCCGAAGTAAATCTTACCAAATTAAAATTAACAATAGATGGAATACAAGTTCAGAAGAAAGATGGAACAAAAATAAACGCAATATTCACAGCATCAAATTTATTGATCACCGAATTAAATATGGATGATAAAAAAAGAGAAGAATCAATTAAAAAACAAGAAACAATCAAAAAACAAATAAAAACGGAGCAAAAAAAATAACATGCACATAAAACGAAAAACAATAC
The DNA here is from genome assembly GCA_964383425.1 of Candidatus Woesearchaeota archaeon. Classification (GTDB taxonomy): domain Archaea; phylum Nanobdellota; class Nanobdellia; order Pacearchaeales; family GW2011-AR1; genus CAIPOI01. The sequence goes on along the minus strand of CAYLGX010000004.1, from coordinate 19,680 downwards.
CAAAGTTCTGGCCGATATCTAGGTCTGGAACTAAATATATGACTGTAGCTACGCATGATAAATATAATTCCATACCATTAATGACTGCTATGCGAGACGTTCTTGGACTTGTAAAAACTAGAAAAGAATTATTAAAAGTTCTTCATGAAAAGCAACTTCAAATAAATGGTAAATTAGTTAATGACAAAGGATACCCATTAATGCTTTTCGATAGCATCTCTATGCCTGCTATAAATAAACACTATAAAGTTTATCTTAAGGGAAAGAAATTTAGTTTAGATGAAATTTCTGAAAAAGAATCTAAAACTAAACTTTATAAGGTTTTAAAGAAAACGATGTTACCTGGTAAGAAATTACAAGTTAATTTGTCTGGTGGAAAAAATTTACTTACTTCAGAAAAATTAGAAACAGGAGAATTCGTAATTTTGAATCAAGATAATAAGCTTGTTAAAAAAATTATTCTTCAAAAAGGAGAAGAAGTACTTGTAGTGAAGGGAAAACATATGGGCGAAACTGGAAAAATATTATCGATAGAACAAGTTGGAGAAGATAAAATCTGTAATCTTTCTACTAAAAATGGAGAAATCAAATTAAATATCAGCACTTTATTTGCACTAGCATAAAATGGCAACAACAAAAATAAAAAAACAAGTAGAAGCAAAAGATAAAACTTCAAAAATGGATAATGTAATGAGAAAACCATACCTTGAAAAATTAGTTTTAAACTGCGGTGGAGTTGAGGATAAATTGAATAGATCCATTAAACTTTTACAAATTTTGACTGAAAGAAAAATCAAAGAAGTATCTTCTATTAAAAGAATCCCTACTTTCGGAGTAAGGCCAGGTCTTAAAACAGGATGTATGGTAACTCTTCGAGGAGAAGCAGCAGCAAAATTATTAAAAAGATTATTTGGAGCAGTAGGAAATAAAATTAGAAAAAAGAAAATTGCTCACAATCATTTTTCATTTGGAATAAAAGAATATCTTGAAATCCCTGATATGGAATACCAACGAGATATTGGAGTAATCGGATTTGATGTTACCGCAGTATTTAAAAGACCTGGAAAAAGGGTAAAAGAAAGAAAAATAAGAAATGGAAAATATCCTAAAAGTCAAGATGTAACTCCAGAAGATATCGCTTCATATTTAGCTCAATTAGGAATATCTGTCGAAGAAGGAGGAAGAAATGACAGCAAGTGATTGGCAAAAACAGCTTAAGCAACTTAAGGGAAAGCCTGCAGTAATGGCTAAATTCATTAAGCATAATAAGCCTAAGCAAAGAAAAATCGGAATTGCAGCTTTCAAATGCGAAAACTGCGGAAGATTTGGAGCAAGAGTAAGCCAATACAATATAAATTTATGTAGACATTGCTTTAGAGAGCTTGCACTACAATTAGGATTTAAAAAATATAGTTAAAAAAACAAAATGTCACAAGATATAATTTCAGATTCGTTGAATCAAATAATGAACGCCAAAAGGGCGAAGAAGGACACAGTCGTACTTGAGAAGTCCTCGCAATTACTTATCAAAGTCCTAGACATGATGAAAGACTTTGGATATATTGCTTATGAGAAGGATGATAAAAAAATAAAAATTGCAATAAAAGAATTAAATCATTGCAAATCAATCAAACCCAGATATACTGTTTCAAAAGATAAAATTGATTTTTATTCAAGAAGATTTCTTCCTGCTAGAAATTTTGGTTATCTTATTGTTTCAACAAATAAAGGTCTTATGACTCACACAGAAGCTACTGAAAATAAACTTGGGGGATGTTTAATTGCATATTTTTACTAATGGCTAAAAAAGTATTAACTCCTAAGAAAAAAGAACAAAAAGTCATAGAAGTAATTAAAATTCCTTCAGGAATAGAATTTAGTTTAGAGGGGAATATGATTAAAGCTAAAAAAGGCAATAAACAATTATTAGTTAGAGTGCCTAGAGAAGTAATTATAAAAATAGAGGGAGATAAAATTGAAATGACTGCTATTCGAGGAAGAAAAGCCGAAAGAAGAGAAGTAGGAACTATGTTTGCTCACGTAAATAATATGGTAGCAGGACTTGAAAATGGATTTGAATATGAACTTGAAATTTGTAATGTTCATTTTCCGATTACAGTACTATATGACAAGGTTAAAAAATTATTTTCAATTAAAAATGTACTTGGCGAAAAAACTCCAAGAACAATAAATTCATTTGGAGATGTAGAAGTAGAAATTAAAGCTCCGAAAATAAAAATAAGTTCATATGATTTGACTGCAGCAGGACAAACAGCAGCTAATCTTGAAAAAGTAACTCGTATTAGAAATAGAGATAGAAATAAATTCCAAGATGGAATATTTATAACAAAAAAACCGGGAGTAGAATATTAAAATGGTAAAATTCATAAGAACAAAACACTATGCATACGCTTGTCTTGGAGCAAGGCAAAAGAGTAAACAAAAGTATAGAAGAGCTACTGGAAGGCATAATAAAACAAGACAAAAATGGAAAAGCCATACTCCTATGGTAGAAGTTGGATATAAGCATTGTGATTCCACAAGAGGATTAATCGATGGAAAAATGCCAATCTTAGTTTCAAATATGAAAGAATTCGCAAGCGTAGGAAAAGATAATGTAATTATTTTAGCAAAAATCGGCGCTAGAAACAAATTAGAAATTGTTAAGGCTGCGATTGCAAAAAAAATGCCAATCTTAAATTTAAATAGTGAAAGATTCATTAAACAAATGGAAAGAAAAATAAAAAAATTCAAAGTGGGAGACAAAAAATAATATGGATGAAAAGAAATTTGTAGAATTCAAGAAAAAAGAACATGCAATGAAACAGTATGTTTGGAATCAACTTGGAAAAGGAAAAGTAAGTGCAATCAACGTAGAATATACTCCAGTTGGAGAAAAAATTATTGTATCTACAGATAAGCCTGGATTAATTATCGGTTCCAGAGGAGAAAGAATAGATCAATTAACTAGAATCCTTAAACAAAAATTCGGTCTTGAAAATCCAAATGTTGAAATTAATGAAATAAGACATCCAAATTTCGATGCGCAATTAGTAGCAGATAGAATTGCTCTTGAACTTGAAAAATTGGGAAATCTTAAATTCAAGACAATTGCATACAAGGAACTTACAAAAATTATGAAATCAGGAGCACTAGGTGTTGAAATTATCATGAGCGGAAAACTCCCAAGTGAAAGAGCAAAGGCTTGGAGATTCGCAGCAGGTTATCTTAAGAAAGTAGGCGATTCTGCAAAAGTCGTTCACAAAGCTCAATCTTCAGCTTTAACTAAACTAGGAATGTCTGGAATAAAAGTAGCAATACTTCCGCCGGATGCAAAGATTCACGATAAAGTGGAGATAACCGAAGAGCTTAAGAACCTTATTAATCGGTCTTTAGAAGTAGAAGATGATCAAAAAGTAAAAAAATCTAAAAAATCAACTAAATAAACATGGCAATTATAACCTCCAAAGATGCAAGTAAACTTACTTCCACAGAAAGAAGTGCTAAAATAAGAGAATTAAGAATGGAATTGATAAAATCACGAGTAAAAAATCAAGCAAAAGGAAAATCTAATCCTAGAGAAATAAAAAGAACAATAGCAAGATTACTAACTTTCAATAATCAAAAATCAAATAAAGTGGAGGGTAAAAAATAATAATCGATGGAGATATGTCCTAAATGCGGTTTACCGATTCAAGCCTGTGTCTGTCAAGAAATTGAAAAGGCAGATCAGAAAATAAAAATTGAATCAAAAAAAATAAAGTTCGGAAAAACCGTAACTACCGTAACAGGATTTCAAAATATCGACATCGAAGCAACACTCAAAGAACTAAAGCATAAATTGGCTTGCGGCGGGACCATAAAAAATGGATCTGTCGAATTACAAGGAGACCATAAATCTCGAGTAAAGCCAATACTTATTAAGCTTGGTTTTGACGAAAATCTTATTGATGATAAATAAAATGGCAGAACAAAAACAACAAAAAACAGAAGCAAAGGAAATAAAACCAGAAGTAGCACAAGCCCCAACTTCAGCTACTGAAAAAGTTAAACAAGAAACAAAAACTCAAGTTAAACCTGTAGTTAAAAATAGCGCAGCAGCTAGCGGTAATGATTTGCATATATCTACTAAACAAGGTATGGCTATATGCGATATGATTAGGGGAAAAGATTTAGACACTGCATTAAAAATGCTTGAAGAAGTAGTAGTTTACAAAAGAGTAGTTGAAATGAATAATCGACAAGTGGGCCATAGACACGGAAAAGGAATAATGGCTGGAAGATACCCAATAACTGCTACACATGAATTCATAAGGCTTGTAAAACAATTGAAAGCTAACGCAATGCATAATGAACTAGAACTTGAAAAATATGTTTTATTTTGTTTAGTTAATAAAGCTGGCGGAACTTGGAAAAGTGGCGGAAGAAGAGCTAAAAGAACTCATGTATCCCTTAAATTAATATTAAATACAAAAAATGTTAAAAAACAACAAACAAAGAAAGGAGTAAAAAAATAAAATGGATAATTTAAATAAAAGAAAAGAACTTGCATGTAGAGTTTTTGGAGTTGGAAAAAGTAAAATCCTATTCGATATTACTCGACTTCCGGAAATTAAAGAAGCAATCACAAAACAAGATATAAGAGATTTATATGCTAGTGGCGCAATTTCAATAAAAGAAACTCGTGGTAGAAAACTTAAAGTAAAAAGAACAACCAAGCGAGGCCCTGGAAAAATAAAATGGGTTATTGGAAATAAGAAAAGAAAATATATTATCTTGGTAAGAAAGTTAAGAAAATATATTGCCGAATTAAGAATACAGGGAAAACTTAATCCTGTTCAATATCTTGATTTAAGAAAAAAAATCAGAGCAAGAGCATTTAAAGATAAAGCACATTTGAAGGAGCAAATGGGTTTCAAATAAAAACATGAAATTTATACCAAAAAAACGAAGACAAGAAGGAAAAACAAACTATTCTAAAAGATTAAGACTTTTAGAAGGACATAAACCAAGAATAGTTGTACGAAAAACAAATAAGTATATTACTATACAATATATTGAAAGTAGCGCAGCACAAGACGCAGTAATTGTTACTGTTAACTCTAAAGTTTTATTAAAACACGCTTGGCCTGCAGATAGCGCTGGAAGTTTGAAATCACTAGGTGCAGCTTATCTTACTGGATTTTTATTTGCAAAGAAAGTAAAAGGATTCAAACCTGCAATTGCAGATGTTGGCCTAGTTACAAGCACACCAGGTTCTAGAATTTACGCTACATTAAAAGGAATTAACGACGGTGGTTTTGCTGTTCCTTGCGGAGAAAAAGTTTATCCTTCAGAAGAAAGAATTATAAATGAAAATATTAAATCTTTTTTTGATAAAGTAAAGAAAAATATAATGGAGTCCAAATAATGGCAGAACAAGAACATCATTCAGCTGAAAAAGTATTCGAAAGAAGAAAATCACGGGATGAGATGGATCAAGAAGCAAGACAAATAGCACTTGATGATTGGAAACCTAAAACTGAACTTGGAAAAAAAGTAAAAGCTGGAAAAATAAAAAATATTGACGAAGTTATTGGTCATAAGATACTTGAAGATCAAATTGTTGATTTACTTATTACTCCTCAAACAGACTTACTTTTAATTGGTCAATCAAAAGGAAAATTCGGCGGAGGAAAAAGAAGAGCTTGGAAACAAACTCAAAGAAAAACTATGGAAGGAAATAATCCATCTTTCACAACAGCAGTAATTTTGGGTGATAAAAATGGGCATGTTGGTCTTGGATTTGGAAAATCAAAAGAAACATTACCATCTAAAGTGAAAGCTTTAAGAACCGCCAAACTTAATTTAATTAAAGTAACAAGAGGATGTGGAAGTTTTGACTGTTTATGTGAAGAAAAACATACGGTTCCATTTATCGTTGAAGGAAAATGTGCAAGTGCAGTAGTTCGATTATTTCCGGCTCCACAAGGAACTGGACTTGTAATTGGCGACGAATGTAAGAGAATATTAAGACTTGCTGGAATAAAAGATGTTTACAGTAAAACATTCGGGCAAACTCGTTCAACTATGAATCTTGCTCAAGCATGTATTGAAGCTTTAAAACAAACAAATAAAACAATAAAACAATAAAATGGCATTAATAGCAATAATAAGGATCTCTGGAATGTTGGGTAAAACCCACAAGATAGCTGAAACTTTCGCAAGAATGTGTCTTTTAAGAAAATATGCTTGTACTTTAATCGATGATAAGTCTGAAGGCATGGGCATGTTAAAGAATGTTCGTGATCTTGTTGCTTACGGTCCAATCAGTGAAGAAGTACTTGTTAAATTATTAAAGGAAAGAGGAAGAATAATTGGTAATTCTTCAGCTAGAGTTGAAAATCCAGAAAAAATTGCAAAAGAATTAATTGCTGGAAAAAAATTATCTGATCTTAAAATAAAATCATTTTTCAAAATGCATCCTCCAAGAAAAGGAATTGATTCTAAACTTTACTACGGACAAAAGAAAGGAGTATTAGGTAATAATAAAGAAGATATTAATAAATTAATTGAGAGGATGTTATAATGAGCATTAAAAAAAGAAAGAAGAGTTCGCGAATGCATGGTCACGGAATGGGTACACATGGTCACGGTTCTAGAAAAAAATGGCTTGGTTCAGGTCACGGCGGAGGCTGTGGTATGGCTGGAACAGGAAAGCGAGCAGATCATAATAAAACTAGAATTCTTGCTTTGTATGGAACAGATTATTTTGGAAAACAAGGAATCACAAGTAAGGGTACTAAAAGAAGAAAATTAAAATTCATGAATCTTGATTTTATTCAAAGAAACTATGATAGTTTAATAAAAAAATTCGGAAAGAAAGATGTTATTGAACTTGACGGTTATAAAATACTTGGAGACGGAGATTTAACTATCAAAGTAAGCGTAAAGGCAAAATGTGCTTCAAAATCAGCAATTGAAAAAGTTAAGAAAGCTGGCGGAAAATTAGAACTATTTTTTGATAACGAAGAAAAAGTAGCTGCTAAGTAATAATTTCTATTTGATTTTGAGTTTTATTAAATTTGCATTATAATTTTTCATTTATTTAATTATTTTTAATTCAAATTTTTTTTTATTTATGGAAAAACAATATTGTCGAGGAAAGATTGTTTAACAGGGATATTAGTTCAAGATAACCTTTAAAAACAGCATTTAGTTTACTAATTAGAGAAAAAATGGGATTTAAAGACATACTTCATAACCTTCCTGAGGTAAAACCTCCTCAAGAAAAGAAATTAAGTTTTAGTGTAAAACTTAAATGGACTGTGTTAATTCTTTCTGCATTTTTTATTTTAGCTAATGTTTCTCTTCTAGGTATTAGCGCTGTAGCTTTAAAGAACTTCGAATATCTTTCTATTCTTCTTGGAACTGATTTTGGATCCATTATTTCATTAGGAATCGGCCCAATAGTTATGGCTTCGATCATCCTCCAGTTGCTCGTAGGAAGTAAAATTATTAATATTAACTTAAATGATCCTGAAGGAAAAAAATTCTTCCAAGGGCTGCAGAAACTTCTTGTTTTCTTTTTTATTATATTTGAAGCAGTAATTTATGTTTTAATGAAAGGAATAATGGCTCAGCCCGGCCTTGAATTATTTGTTATTGCCCAGTTGGCGGTCGGTGGTTTATTAATATTATTTATGGACGAAGTTTGTCATAAATGGGGTTTTGGTAGCGGAGTTTCATTATTTATCGCAGCAGGAGTAGGTTGGAGACTTGTGACTGGTTTATTTGGTTTCATTGGTCCAGAAAATGTTATTGGCCCATATGGTGCAGTTCCTGCGTTGTTTAATAATTTATTTGTTATTAACGATGTTACTGGTGGATTAAAGGAACTTGCAAAAATTCTTTCTACTGCTCTAGTATTTTTGGTTATAGTTTGGGCTCAATCTCTAAAAATTGAAATTCCATTATCTTACGATAAAATGCGAGGATATAATGTAAAATGGCCTCTTGCTTTCTTCTATGCTTCTAATATTCCAGTTATCTTAACTGGTGCTTTTATTGCTAATTTACAATTAATGGGCGGATTATTCCAAAACTGGCTAGGGCATGCTACTTGGCTTGGAGATTTTAGTGCAGGGCAAGCAACATCCGGTCTTGCTTTCTGGGTAGGGTCTACTAATGTAGTTGAGGCATTAATTACTGGCGGGATGAGGACAGTGTTCATTTGGCAATCTTTATTTCATATTTTAGTATTTATGGCCTTCTCTGCTTTATTCTCTGTATTTTGGGTAAAAACCGCAGGAATGGACGCGGGAAGTCAAGCAAGAAATATAATGGCATCAGGACTACAAATCCCCGGATTTAGAAAAGATGAAAGAATCTTAGAATCTATTTTAAATAGATATATTATGCCTTTAACAATTATGGGCGGACTAGCAGTAGGACTTCTTGCCTCATTCTCTGATATTTTGGGAACCATTACTGGCGGAACTGCGTTATTACTTGGAACTATGATTATCTATCAGTTCTATCAGAATATTGCGCAACAACACGCAATGGATATGCATCCGGCCCTTAAAAAAATAATGTAACTCAAATGGATTTAACTTTTTTAACAACATTTATCACAACAAATCCTAAAACTGGTCTTTTTATTGTTTCAGTAATTTTAACATTTTTTATAACTTTAATTAGTTACTTTGTAACTGATCATGTAAAAATGAAGGGTATCAAAGAAAAGCAAAAACGGCTTAGAGAAGAAATGAAACTTCATAAGGAAAATCCACAAAAAATGATGGAGATTCAGAAACAAATGATGGAGGACTTTCCGCATCAGATGAAGGAGTCAATGAAAACTTCGTTAATCACACTTATTCCCGTAATCTTTCTATTCAAATGGTTATCTGCAGTATATGCTACGACAAGTTTGGCTAGTGCCTGGATCTGGTGGTATATAGCATTTTCAATAATCGCAAGTATTTTTATGAGAAAATTGTTTAAACTTGATTAGTTAGATTTTATAATTTTCTAAGTTAATAATCCGGTCCAGTTCGGATTATTTTTTTATATTTTAGTAATTCAGGTAGGAGATGTATTTGTTTTTAGGCAGATTATAATTCTACTCTTTATTTTAAACTCAAGTTCTAATTACTAAACTTAGATTTAATAAACTCAAACATGTGCGGGTTTATTAAGAAAATTTTAGGTCAAAAATAGCCGACCCAAAGCTATAAAAATGCATTTCATCTCAAATTTTTATGGATAGTGAATATTTAATGAAGATGCAAATGATCGAGCAAGAAGCTTCAAAGTATGATGAACAAATACAAATTATGGATCAGCAAATTCAAGAAATGATTGCCATAAAGGCAAGTATTGAAGCAATAAGTAATACTAAAGAAAAAGAAATTCTAGCTAGTCTTGGAAAAGGTATTTTCATTAAAGCTGAAATTAAGGCAGATAATCTTTTAGTTAATACTGGAAAAGATATTTTTATTAAAAAAACTCCGCAGGAGACAGTTACAATTATTGATTTGCAGATTAATAAACTTGAACATGGAAAAGAAGATTTTACAAATAAGATTATAGAACTTCAAAGTCAAATGCGAGTATTAATGGAGTACATGCAAAAAGAGTCAAAACACAATAAAGAACATGGTTGCGGTGATGAAAATTGTGAATGTGAAGAACCATGCGAAGATTGTGAATGCAAGCACGAACACAAAGATTAATAAGTAAAAATCTATTTTTTAACTTTTCTTAGAAACTTATCGTAACTTAAAATCCCATATTCAGAAATAATACCTTTAATATATTTTATGGGTATTGCCTCAAAAGCAGGATTTTCTATATGTATTTTGTTTTCAGTAGGATTCCATACTTCATGAAAGTCCCTTTGTTCAAGTTTTACTGCTTTAGCGCTATATTTCCATGAGTCGGCTACAATATACAGCGGAATCTTCGCACTAAGGGCTATTTGGGCGATTAATCCTGACCCTACCTTGTTTATTACAGAGTCATCTAGCAAGGCATCAGCGCCAAGTAAAATAAAGTTAACTTTTCTTGTTCTTCCTTCTTTTTTTTGAGAATTAGTTAAAGCAATCTTAATTGCAGAATCAACAAACTCAGTCACCTTTATACCTGCCTTCGCAAGTTCTTTTGCAGTTTTTCTTCCCTGATATAATGGCCTAGTTTCAGTATTGTATACTTCTATGTCCTTGCCTTGTTGTTTAGTATAGATTAATGACTTAACTACGTTAGTAGAATGGCAGTGGGTAAATATTACTGAATTATTTTTTATCAGCTTATTCACATTAGAGTTTATCTTATTTTGTGATTCTTGAAAATGCGAGACTATCTCTTCTTTAGGTTTTTTATCTGCTAGTTCAAGAACATGAGTTAACATCGGTTCGGTGGGCCTTAAATTAATTAAAATTCTTTTGGTTATTTGATTAGGATAAAGATAGTAAGCTCTAAGTGCGGCTTTGGCAACATTAGTCGCCCCCTGAATTTTTATAGATTTGATATCTTTACAAATCTTTTTGAATCTGAATCTATTAAACATTTTATTTTTTATTTAGGAAAAAAATAAAAGTCTGAAAATTATTGATTTTCAGAATTTCAAAAATCAGGTATTGCTAAACCGGAACGGTTCAGTAAGATTTTTGAATTATTTTTCTTCTCCTCTCTTTATTAGTAATAGTTTGATAGATTTTTAAATATGTCTTTTTATCTAATTTTATGACACGCGCACTAGTATTATTTTCGGGAGGTCTTGATTCAAGACTCGTAGTGAAACTCTTGCAAGAACAGGGTATTGAGATAATTGCAGTGATGTTTAAACTTCCATTTGGTGAAGGTTGCTGTAATAATGTTTCTTGTAATTTTAATTTTGCACAAATGCAAGGGGTAAAATTAAAAATTATAGACTGTACCAAGGGCAGACTCTTTAAAAAATATATGCAGTTACTAGAACACCCTAGGCACGGACGCGGCTCTGGAATAAATCCTTGTATTGATTGTAGGGTTTTTATTTTTTCAGAAGCTAAAAAACTAATGAAAAAATTTAAATGTCAGTTTATTGCAACTGGAGAAGTTTTAGCTGAACGGCCTATGAGTCAACATAAAAAAGCTATGGATATTATTGAAAGAGAATCAGGTCTAGTGGGAGAAATACTTCGGCCCCTTTCTGCAAAACTTTTTGAAGAAACTCCTGCTGAAAAGAAAAAATTAGTCAATAGAGACTTATTACTCGGGATTCATGGTAGAATGAGGCATATTCAAATTGCACTTGCAAAAAAATATAATATTACTTTTCCTCAGCCCTCTGGCGGGTGTTTACTTTGTGAGAAGACTTGTGCTTCTAAGTTAAATGATTTATTTAAACATAATACTAAAATAACCTTTCCAGAAACAGCCAGCCTTAGCGGAGGCAGACATTTTAGAAATAAAGGTAAAATTATTTTGGGAAGAAGACATGAAGAAAATATGAAGCTAATTGCACTAAATAAACTTCTTAAATGGAATATAATTATGTGCAAACCAACTAGTCCTGGGCCAACTTGTATTTATGAAAATAAGAAAGATAAAACTCTAGCTGAAAAATTAGTTAAAGTTTATTCCTTAAACGATCTAAAGGCAAGAGAAGAATTTGATAAGCTTAGAATTTAACTACTGCACTACAAAAACCTGCTCAAGTTCAGGTTTCTCTAAATTGATTTTAATAAT
>CAYLGX010000004.1:0-7865 GCA_964383425.1 Candidatus Woesearchaeota archaeon | reverse complement strand
GACTATCTAAGAATACTAACTAATTTCGTCTATTAAATTTTTCTATAAACTTTTTAGCTTCTTCATTATCTACTACTCGTTTTATTCTAAATGTGTCTATGTTTCCAGTATTCACATTCTTTTCAGCTTTTACTGTATTCATGGTTCGTGTATGTACTGTGCTGCTAAGTAAAACTTCTCCATCGGATAATTCTGCGATTTTTTTTGCTAATGGAATTGTCTTTTCTATACTTGTGAATTTAAGCATGTTGTCTTCTACTTTATTGATTAATTCACCTGAGTTTATTCCTATTCCAAAAACTATTTTATCCTTGAATCTTCGATTGTGTTCTTTTAATACTCCTTCTATATCTTGAGCTATTTTTACTGCGATTTCTTCATTCTTGAATGTTTTAGTTAATAATGGACTAAGGATAGCAATTACTGAATTACCTGAACTAGAAGTTACGGCCTTTTTTTGATAAGCATATTCCAGTGCCTTCTTAACATTCTCATTAGCAATGCCCACAAGTTCATTCTTTATCTTTAATGCTACAACTACTACTGGTTGTTTTTGTCCGTGAATATCGCTTGAGGGTTCAGCATTTCTAATATCTCCTCTTATGTTTATCTTTTCATTTTCCTGTCTTTTATTTTGCATCATGGAACCTACACTAATAGTTTTTGGGCTTGCAATTTCTATCCCTATATCTTCATTTTTTCTATGTCTCATTTTAAATTCCATTCCTTTATATGGTATTCTTTGATGATCTGGCAAGAAAAACACCTTCCCGTACTTATTTTTTCTGTACATTGCATATACTGAAGCTAAAATTACTGCGATAATAAATATCCAGATAATTGGATAATTTGCAAATAGATTACTAACTTTCTCATTAATGGCGATAGCATTACCTGTTAATTGAACTCCGCGGTTATAAAATTGATTTTGATCATCTTTTAATGAAACTTGATGTTCGCCATTTGGTGCGGAAACTAAATATTCTTTACTTTCTCCGATTGCTAAATTTATCTCCTTTAGAACTTTTTCACTATCGATTCCAATTTCAACAATTCCGGAATAGGGTACATTACCTGTATTTGTAATAGTCATAGTGCCATTAAGGATTTTCACTGCAAGTAATCTTAATTCTTCAACATCTATAGATTTAGTCGAAGTCATATTATTTTTTTGTACAATTATAGTTGTTTCTCCAGGAGAATATGTAGTATTTGTTTTAAAAATAAATTCTTGATTTGCAGCAGTTACGCCTTGAAAAATGATATTATTTGCTGGATCTATTATTTCTATTAAAAGATCTTGATTGTATAGCTCTCCGGCCCTATCATGTAAAAATGGAATTATAGAGACATTTTCTCCGGGTTTTATGGAACTTTTGTCTAGTGCAATTTCTAGTTCAGATGGAACTTGATTCACTCGTAAAGTAATGGTAGTTTCTCCGTGATTTAAGACCGTGTTATCCGAGTCCGTATCATAAACTTTAACTTGCAAGTTATAGTCTCCCTTCCTTAATGTAGGAGGAACTGTTAGTGTCACACTAAACTCTCCATTTTTAATCGTAGAACTTGAAGAGATGTCATTTAATTTGACTTCAACAAAAGCGTTTTGATTTGATCCAAGATTATTTCCGTTAGCCATTCTTGATTTGCCTTTGATAACTATTGTTTCTCCAGCCATAACTGTGTAATTATCTAAATTCAGTTCTACATCCGCATCTGAACTTATTTGGAAATTTCCGCTTTCTTTAGAATTAAGGCCATAAATCGAAGACAAATGGCAACTTCCGAATGCTGCACCAATATATAGCGGAATAAGTTTTCTTTTTATTGTAACGGACTCAGAGGCAGGTACATCATGGTAGAGATTTATATTTGCAGAATTGCAAACAAGCGTCAGGTCCAAATATCCTGGTTCTATGGTCCCCACGTTTAGGTCTACCTTAAAATCATCTCCGAGAGAATAAATTTGCTGGGTTTGAGATATAATTATTTCAGCACTTACATTTGAAACTGCTAAAACAAATGCAATCAACATTAAATTAACAAATATAAAATTTTTCACCATTTTTTATAGGTTACAAGCGTTTTTTAGATATTTAAATGTTATTGAGTTCTATGCTATATTAAGAAAGATTTATATATGATAATTTGTTAAAAAAATTATGAAAATACCAGCCCAATTTCGGTGGCAATAGTTCAAATAATTCTCTCATAGTTTATACTCCATTAAATTTACCCTTAAATTCTAGAGGTTTTGCGTGGCGTCTTTTTCAGGTTCTTTGATTTAGCTTTAGCCAGAACTATTTTCTTAATTAAATTCAGGGAATGTAGTTCAATGGTAGAATATTTGCCTCCAGAGCAAGGGATTCGAGTTCAATTCTCGGCTTTCCCATTTTATCGGTGGTGTTTCTAATTTTCCTTCATATTTAACAAACATCTGCAAATCGCAGATGCTCATTGAAAGGAGGTTAGAAGAAAAATGAAACACGAATTTAATAAAATAGTGGCTTCGACTTATCTCTGGAAATATAGAGAAGATAGTTTATTCTAAAGAATTCTTTGATGCTAGTCCGAGTGATTTAGAACAAGTTGTAAATGTAGTTAGGGCAGGTTTTGGAAAAAAGTTAGATTTTGAAGATATCTATAAACATATAACTGCTCCAGAAGAAGTTTATCTTTTGAGAAATAACGATATTCAAGCTATGGCTAGCTACAATACGAGAGATTTTTGTGGTATATCTTCATTAATAGTAGAGGGCATTGCTTTGTCGCCTAATGTTCAGGGTAAAGGAGTATTTGGGTTATTGACAAATTGCGCAATAGATCAACAAAAGAGGATATGCCTAAGAACTCAAAATCCCCGAATGTACAAAGCTCTAAAAAATTTTTGTAGGGATATTTATCCTACGAGCAGAAAAACTCCTAAAAAGATAAGGCATGCTTTGGAAGAATTTGCAGAGTATACTAATTCCAAATTAGATGATTTTGGAGTAGTGAGGAGATATTACGGTAATCTTTTCTATGGAGAAGAGCCAACTCATTGTGAAATTAGTAAATTTTTTAAGGAACATCTGAAAATGGATCTTTTTGCAGGAGATGCTGTTTTGGCCATGGGAATACTATAATAAAAAAATGGAAAATTTAGTTTTGATTTGTTGTTTACATGGGAATGAGGGATTTGGCCTAAATGTATGCAGGGGACAGTCCCTCTTCCCCTTTGTTTTAGCAAACGAAAAAGCATTGGAAGAGAATAAACGATTTATAGATGTAGACTTGAATAGATGTTTTCCAGGGAACTCTAATGGGAATTATGAAGAGAAAAGGGCTTTAGAAATTTTAGAACAGTTAAAAAGCGCAGATTATGTTCTGGACATGCATTCTTCTTCAAACAATTGTCCTTTGTTCGGGATAATAACAAAACCCGATAAAGAAAAAATTACATTAGCAAAAAAACTAGGATTAAAAAGATTGGTAATTATGACTCCTTCATTTGCCAGTGGAAAAGCACTTATTGATTTTGTAACATGTGGAATAAGTTTGGAAGTAGGCCCGCACAAAAGATCAGAAAATGTTAGGGAAGTTTTAGATTTAATAAATAACTTTGCAGAAAATAAAAATTATAATGTAGATTTAGAAGTTTTTGAAATATTCTGCATAGTGAACAAGCTGCATTCCAATATTTTAATAAACAATTTTGAAGAAGTAAGGCTAGGGCAAGTTATTTCTGAAGATGAAAAGGGTCAACAATTAGCTGAATTTGATTTTATCCCCGTTCTTGCGGGCGAAGAAGCATATAAAGATGTTTTATGTCTAGCTGCAAGAAGAATAGATTCAGAGAATATTTATAAACGTGAGGAGATTAAGGAAAACATGACAAAAAAAGAAGATTTTAAAGTTACTCCTTGGGACGTATCCGGGACAATTGATTACCCTAAACTAATGGGTGAATTTGGAGTTTCTAAGATAGATGAAAAACTCTTGCAGAGAATTGAAAAGCATACTGGTGAATTGCATTTTATGTTGCGGAGAGGAGTTTTCTTTGCTCATCGAGATATGAACTGGCTGCTAGATGAATATGAAAAAGGTAACAAATTTTTTCTATATACTGGCAGGGGCCCATCTGGAAAAGTTCATCTAGGGCACTTATTTCCTTGGATTTTTACTAAGTGGCTTCAAGATAAGTTTGGAGTAGAATTATGGTTTCAAATGACCGATGATGAAAAATTCCTGTTTAAAGAAAAATTAAGTTTAGAAGAAACTAATAATCTGGCTTATGAGAATGCACTCGATGTAATTGCGATGGGTTTTGATCCTAAAAAAACAAAGATTCTTGTAGATACAGATAATGCAGGAATAATGTACAAGGAAGCATTAAAAGTTTCTAAAAAAATAACTTTTTCAATGGTTAAATCTAGTTTTGGTTTTACTGAAAGTAATAACGTGGGGGAAATATTCTATACTAGTATGCAAGCGGTTCCAGCGTTTCTTCCATCAGTAATAAAGAAAAAAGAAATACCTTGTTTGATTCCGCATGCGGTTGATCAAGATCCTCATTTTAGATTGACAAGAGATATTTTGCCAAAACTAGGACACTATAAACCTTCTTCAATACAGTGTTGTTTCTTGCCGCCTTTAGCAGGAGTTACTGGAAAAATGGGAACAAGCGATGAAGAATCTGGGACTATATTTACAACAGATACTCCTGAAGAAGTAAAAAAGAAAATTAATAAATATGCATTTAGTGGAGGCCAAGCAACAATAGAAGAACATAGAAAACTTGGTGGAAATCCTGATGTGGATGTTTCATTCCAATACTTAAGAATGTTTTTTGAGCCGGATGACAAAAAACTAGCTCAGATTGAAAAAGATTATAAGTCGGGTAAAATGTTAACTGGTGAGCTTAAAGCAATTTTAATTGAAAAGATAAACGCTTTCTTAAAAGAGCATCAAAAGAAAAGAGAAGAAGCTAAAAAACACTTAGATAAATTTTTATTTAAAGAATAATAACTTTGGATTATTTTAGGTTGGGTAAATTTCCAGCTGATAACGTTTTTCTTAAATTTTCATACTCTAGATACTGTGCTTCGAGTAATGTTTCTAGTGCATATTTCCGATCATATCTTTTAGCGGTTTTATGGGCCAAAGTAAATAGTTGTTCATGCGTGATGCCGGGCCAATTTTTAATTTTTTCAACTAGACCTATTTCAATTATTTCGTGCAGTAAGCAAGGTTTTCTAAAATCAACAGGGACAACATTAGTTCCAAAATAAATATCATAATCCGCAATATCTGAACTTTTATAAAATATAGGGGGAAGTTTAATTTCTTGATCATGAAGTGTATGTTCACAGGGAAGTAAAAGAATATCTATTCCAAGATAACTAATTTCTTCGTATTCTAGAAATTTTGCAGTCTCTACGACACTTTTTAATTCATCATATTCTTTTTTAGAAATATAGGCCATTTTGAGAATTATCTTTTCCTATAAACTGCAGGACCTATTTCTTCAAGATGTACAAATTTTGGATTATTATTAAACATATTTTTTGTGCCCCTTATACTTTTATTATCCCACTTATCTCCGGAATGATGCATAAACACTAGACCATCTTGTTCTAATGCCCTCATAGTTAAATCGTAAGCAACTTGTTCGCCTTCGGCACCAAGATGTGTTAAAATATTATTAAAAAATATCAAAGGGTATTGTGAATTATTTACTTTTAGAAAATCTTGTATGGAGGTACTAAATTTTCCTCTTCTAACTGCTTCAAGCACTTCGTTTTGAATTTCTTCTGTAAATTGATATTCTCCGTTCTTTAGTTCAAATGCGCTAGGATATTCAGACACAAAAGCAGGTTTAAGTGGAGCGCGAGGTAAAACTTTTCTTTGTGCTTCTTTAAAAAATAAAGCAGATGCGATTTGGCCGCCAGCAATATAACCTTCCCCAAAAGAATAATCTGGCTCTATCTCTTCTACTGGCCTTATATCCACAAGATTTAATTTTAATAACTCAGAAGGATTTATTTTAATTCCCTTGTAGCCTAATTCTTTGGCTGCTTCTGTACTAGTTGCTAAAATTGATAATGGTTCTTGTAAGTGTCCAACACCTACTACGAGTGTCTCGAGAGCTTTCCATTCATCTCTAGGCGTGTCTAAACATTTTTTTTGTAAGTGGGCTTTTAAAATAGAGTAGTCTCGACAATGTCTAAAAAAATGGGATCTATCTATTGCATTGGCTTTTGAATAATCAGTCATATACTTCTTACAATTTTTTCCCTTTTAAACCTTGGCATTTATATCACTACTAAGTGACTACAAAACCGTAAGTTTTATAAACCCTATTTTATTCTATATTTTATGACTGACGATTATAGTTATGATGTAGAAGAAGATGAAAGAGAATCAGACATCTTTAGATTTAATCCTGCGAAAATGGCTGCAGGAGCTGCAATTGGTTTGGCTGCGGTTATAGGATTATCTGCGTTAGGACTTCATAGCTGTTCTAAAAGGGAGTCTAGTCCAAGACCAGCTTCTTCGCAAGTATACTATGACTCATTAACAAATAAAGTAGAAGTTACTGCTAAGAGCGGAGATACCCTATCCGGTTTAATGAATAAATATTCGGGCTGTTATCCAAAAGGAAACGCATTATATCAATGGCAAGTAGATAATGATACGACTACTCAAAATATTTCTTTTGGAAAAGAATATATATTTAGAACAACTAATACTACTTCCAAAACTTCAAATTAATTTTATCATTATTCATTCTAGTTAACATAATCTTTTAAACTTATAATTTCATTCTATTTTATGATAGAACAACTACGAGGTTTATTTAAAAGAACAAAACAAAAGGTAAGGCCTAAAATCAGCACGCATAATTCTGAAACTAAAAAATGTATTGATTCCCTTGCAAAACGTTTAGGAGATACTGAAATTATTCCTACAGAGTATCATGGCCCATCTAAAGAATTTGTAAGTTTTGTTGCTAGTCACGAGCTAAGTTATGAAATTGGTGAATTAACCGCATATGGTTCACTTGCAAATTTGGCTAGAACTGAACTAGAGTTTATTTTTAGAAAACATCAAACAGATTTATCTCAAAGATACTTAGCTGGAAGAGCGCTAGGATTTACTCCTAAACAAATTTTAAATTATCATAAGTTTCCTATCTCTGTTCCATGGTTTTATAGCGATTCGACACATAGTGCAAGAAAAGAATTAACAGAAAAAGCTAGAAATGTAAGCTTAACTCCCGAGCATTTACAAAAAGCACGCTTAGATTTATGGTTTAATAGTGAATATCCTGGAGCCCCAAAATACCAGGGCTATAAACTTATTTTGGAAAGAACAAAAGAAGGTTATGTGGAAAAAGAACTCGAGATTAGAGCTTAGTCTAAAAGTTAGAGAAAACTTAAAAACCCAGCCTTACAAGATTATATTATGAAAATACTATCATTACATTGTGATTATATCAAGTTTAGGGCACTAAAGCCTGCAATAAAGGGAATGGAACTTCCAAAAGGGGAAGAAAAAGCAGTAGAAGTTAAGGACCCGCTAGTAATTCTTACCGCAGTTGAGAAACAAGACGAAACAAACAAACAAATTCTAGAAGAGTATATTAAAAATATTTTGGATTTAAAAGATAAAATTGGAAAGGTAGAAAGAATAGTACTTTATCCCTATGCTCATTTATCTTCTTCGCTTTCTAGTCCGGATTTTGCAAAACAACTTTTAATTGATGCACAAGCCGAACTTGCGAAAAAAAAGATTGAAGTTTTTAGAGCTCCCTTTGGTTTCTATAAAGAATTTGAATTAAAGTGCAAGGGCCATCCTCTCTCAGAATTATCTAGAACAATAGG
>CAYLGX010000003.1:0-35454 GCA_964383425.1 Candidatus Woesearchaeota archaeon | reverse complement strand
GAGTTTGTTTAAAATATACAAGTCCGATAGTAAGCGCAGAAATAATTATTATTGCAATTATGACGAAGAGGGTTAGCTGGCCACGTTTATTTTTATAGATCATTAGTTAGTAAGTATTAAGTTTTATTGCGCAATCATCGTTGGTATTTCCGTAGATATCTTTGCACTTAATAAAATAAGGTTGATTTACTTTCCAAGGAGTAGTATGCAATAGTGAATATTCTCCGCTCATGATAGTTACATTATCTGTGAACTTAAATGAACAAGCAGTTGAAATATTATTATTATAAGCACAAACTGTATTTTCATTAGTCATAACATATAAATTTTTATTAAGATCATAAGTTCTAGTTATTATTGGAACAGTATTATCTAAATCTATTTTTAATAGAACACTTCTTTCTGCAGTATTTCCAGCCTTATCACTACATTGTACACTGATATTATAATTTCCTGGAATCATTGTGCTAAATGTTTGAGTATGTGTTTTTCCATTCGTTGTATAAAATTCAACATAACCTTTATTGTTAATACTGTAAGCACAAGTTGCTTCTCCATTATTTATGCATCCGGCAGTTGTAGCCTCAAGATCTATTGAAATTGGAGATATGCCTGTTATTATTTTGGAATCAGGTTTAACATCAATAATTTTTAATCCTTCCATACATAAATTCGCAGTGTATTCTTTACTTACTCGATTAATATTTCTTTGAGTAGATTTTTCTTCAGCCTCATATTCTGGATGATCTTTGCACTGGAAATAGAATTTATTTTCTCCCTTAGTTAAATTTCCAGTTGTAGCGGTGCAAGGCCAGTTTCCAAGTGTTCCAGCACTAGGTACACTAAAGCAAGACATTTTTCCAGTCATGTCTTCAAATCTTAAATTATTTTCTTGAGTGTATCTACATTCGCTAGGTTCATTTACATTAAGGCTTATTGTAGTAATATTCTCTCCAAATTTTACATAACTTCCAGATTCGGGAGTAAAACTAGTAATTATTGGCGGAGTTAAATCTGGGCCCTGGCCAACATTTACTTTTACTGCAAACTCTGCAGTATTCCAACTACCTGCAAAATTCTTACATCTAATATAATAATTATTTTCTCCAGGTTTCATTGATAATGTAGATTGTGCAATTCCTCCAGCAGTTACGAATGGAGAAATAGCAATTTTATGATGCGTATTTTCTACATTAT
Organism: Candidatus Woesearchaeota archaeon; assembly: GCA_964383425.1. Taxonomy (GTDB): domain Archaea; phylum Nanobdellota; class Nanobdellia; order Pacearchaeales; family GW2011-AR1; genus CAIPOI01. Next base: position 34,257 of record CAYLGX010000003.1, on the reverse strand, counting down.
TTGCATCTGAATTATCAATTGTAAAACTAGTTGCCATTTCGTCATATGTATCTCTGTGAGTTGTATCAATTTTACAATTAGCAGGTTTATCAGTAACAATTCCAAATTCAACTCCTTTCCAAGCATCAAGTTCTCTATCAGAACTTGTAGCAATACTAAATCTCATTTCTCCTACATCTGTATATTTATGGCCTTCCGTAATTACTTGTTGCCATGGACTTATTGTAGCGCTGCCCGTATCAGTCATTTGTGCACAATATCCCGGTTCTCCAAGATCCGTGTAATATTGACAATTTTTTCCAATTGATCTGCAACTATATTCGCTGCATGGTCTAACATCAGTATTACAGGCATCACATTCACCTTTAGCTGGAGGTTCCCAAGCTTTACAAGAATATTCGGTAATATAATACTCATTATCCACGCCCGTAAAATAATAAGAATATATTGCATAAATTATTGCTATGACTATAACTGTCCAACCAAAACCGCCGGGTGTACCCCAGGTGGCGACAACTTTATCTGACATCATTGCGGGAAGATAAGAATATATTGCAACTCCTGCTGCTGCTCCTACTCCCATCATAGCATTAGTAAACGCTTTTGTTTTCCCAGGAGAATAATGAAGCCATTTATCTGCAATTAATCCTCCGAGTAGTGCTCCTGCAGATGCACCTAGTGCTGCTGCTGATGCTTGTCCTGCCCAGCCAGGTTTTCCAATAGTAGGTCCGCCTTTTGTGATTGTTTGCCCTGCTGCATTAACTGTTTCAGAGCCAGTCCAGATTGTCCCAGCCCCACCTACGGATTGTATTCCAAATAATCCCGCAGTTCCAAATAATGTACCGAGTAATTTTTCTGCGTCCATTTTATTCTGTGAATTAATTGCAGCTTGTGCAGCAGTTTCTGCAGCAGTAACTGAGGTTTCAGTAGAACCCGCGCTAGGAATTGTTTCGCTAGAACTTCCTGCAGTTGTTAGTTTAATATCTCCGGCCAGGGCAGAATCTGCTTTATCTGTTATTGATCCAATTGTTTTTATTTGGGGTCGTTCTACTAAATTTTCAATATAAGTTTTATCAATATTATATTTTGAAACATCGAGATTATCTTTAGTTTTACTTTTTTCATCAACCATACTTCTTTTTATCGAAGAATTAGAAGAACCCTCGACATAATTTCCTATCTCTCCAGCAATGTTAGGAGAAATTCCGCATGGTCCGAGCATTTTACATTTTTCATTCAAACCAGCCATCCATATTGGAATACTAGTTTCAGATTTAGCATTATTAGAATCAATATTACAAACCCAATTATTTAAGTCAGCATTACTCCAGCTACTACTTGGATTTAATGGGTTTTCTTTTTTTAAATGATTTATACAAACAAATCCTCCTAGTGAGCAAATTGCATTTGTTTCTGCAACACTGCCCCCATATTCTGAGTTAGCCGATGCTACGGCGTTAGTTGGTGTTGCAGCAGTAGTAGGATTTTTAGTAGCAGATTCACTTTGCCAGAAAACCATTCCAGGGGTATATTTTGGAACGCAGTGAGCTACAACTGGATTAGCTTCTTTACCTACTCCATCGTCGCTAGCTCCTTGCTTATTATTATTTACTCTTAAAAATCCAGGCATGCTTGACCATGGCGCAGTTCCATTCGAAGTTTCAGATTCTCCAGCCTCAGTTTTTAATCCTTCAAAAATTATATCTTCAAAAAGAGTGCATTGTTCGTATTTATCGCATTCACTTTTTATTTCTTCATAAGTTTGTTTATTATTTGCAGCAAGACAACTTCTCCATTGATTTGTTTGACATTTAGCTTCAGTATAACTTCCGCTAGCTACCTCCATACAAACTTCGTTATTAAAATCTGCGCAAGTTTCAATTGATATTTCTCCGTCCATACAAATGCCTCGATAGAATCTACTGCCTACTGGGCTTGCTCCAAATTGTGCAGTATTATAATCTGAAATACACCAGCTCTCTCCATGTTTTCTTCCGTTATCACAGTTAAGACTTCTGCAAACATTATCTCCGTAAGTAGGTTTAGCATCTTTTAATTTATCATAAGCAGTGCATCTAGTTCCGCCGACATATTGGCAATTTCCGCAACTTGCAGAAGGATTTGAACAAGAGTATCTAGGGTCCTCAACATAAGTCCAGTAATCCACACTATTGTATTTTGTAGAATCATATACATTTGCCATATTTCCGCAAGTATCCTGATAATAAATTCTGTCGTCAGTATAACAAGTAGTATTGGTTGATTTCATACAATCAGTATTTAGTTCAGGAGCCGTGCATAAATAATTTTCATAGAATATTCCATTACATGCAGCTTTAGTTGTAGATTGGCAAGTATTTTCTCCAGAATAATCATCAGTCGGAATTAAACAAGCACCCTTGTTTGTTAAGCCAGAATAAGCACTACATCCTCCGTTTTCATCAAGAGGCATAAGTTGTTTAGTTACTTTATAATCTCTTGAAAGTTTTGTACATTCTCTTGAACTAGTAACTGAAGCTTGATCATTAATCACGCAGCAGCCCATATAACATTCAGGAATATTACACATTGCGTTACTGCTCCATTCGCCGCCATTGTCTGTACATTTTTCTTTAGGAGAATTCATTGAACAAACACCATCTTCTTTACTATAACAACATCCTTTCTGACAATTTGAAACGTGATTACAATCAGTTAGTACAAGTGGATTTTTACATAATAATTCTGCAGCGCCAGCACTCATATCTTGACAAACACTTCCATCATTAGCTTGGGTACAACATCCTTTTACAGTAAAGTCTAGTGGGGAAGCAGCATCAACAATAGGAGTAGCTGCAACCGCAGTTACTGCAAGTGTACTTGCAATCATAAATGCAAAAGCAAAAGTAGAAAGTATCATCATAAATATTTCTGAAAAACATATTCCCGCTAGTAAAGTTTTTTTATGAATCATATTCCAGCCGGCATTACGCAGGTTTTAACTGCAAATTTAATTGAAGAATTAGAAATTCTATCTGTTAAAGTATAAACTTTACTTCCGTCGCTAGTTACAAATCTATAAACTTTAGAATCTGGATTAGTAAGCATCCAGCCCACATTATCAAATTCACAAAATGTAGATTCATAATTAACAATTCGCTCAGTTGTAATAGCTAAATCATAAAGTGGAGATAGCTGAGTTGATTTAAAATTATTATAACTTTTACTTATAGTTTCTTTTTTAATATTAAATTTTTTATCAATATTTACTACAACTGCTTTTTGTGAAATATCTAGATTTAAACTCATTGTTCCTTCATCTACACTGTATCCTTTCTTTTCAAGTAAGTATTTCAAATCAGAAAAACAAACTACTGCTTTCGGAGTAATATCCATTTCAAGTTCTTTTTTCAAATGTCCAATATACATTGGTTCTTGATTAATACAAGGAACATAAAATTCAGTAGCCTTACATAAATATGGAACTTTTTTGCCGTAATATACTAAATAATTATCTGATAAATTAAGATAACCATTACTATCACGAAGTTTAGCCTCACTTATTTTAACTTGATCATTAATACATTTTTCAACGTAGCCTTGCAAATCTTCTTCTACTGGAATTTGCTGAGTTTGTTTAAAATATACAAGTCCGATAGTAAGCGCAGAAATAATTATTATTGCGACTATGACAAAGAGGGTTAACTGTGCTTTTTTATTAGAACGTTTCATTTGCTGCCGCCCCAATAATTTAGTTTAGCTTTTCCTACTTCTCTAATTCGTATCAGTTGAGCTCCCTTTAACTCAGCTAGTGCGACTGATGCAGTATGCCTAGTGATATCTAATTTTTTGGATATATCTGCAGCAGTAAGTCCTTCTGGGCTTTTCTGAAGTAATCTCCTTATTAAGCTAAGCATTGAATAAGCCGTATTATTTTTATCTTCAGTTAATTTAACATTTTCTGCAATTAATGTAGGGATACCTAGTTTAATATCTTCAATAATGCAAAGTACTTTATTCACTTTTTTAGAATCATGTTTATGGAGTAAAAAATTAGAAGAATAAGTTTCAAGTTCTAATGAAATTTTTTTACCTTCTTGAATCATTATAAAATCCGGAAAAGTATTGTTACATATTGAGATACTATCGAAGCCAAACTGTTTATAATTCTCTTTAAACCAATTCTGAAATTCCAATTCATTATTTACACAGATCATTTATGTTTTTCCTCCAGAAGTTGTATTGCTTTTTCGATGATATGTGAAATATTCCTATAATCTCCTACTTCTAGTAGTTTCTCAATTCTCTTTCTAGTCTCAGGTTCGATAGTTGCAGATATCCTCTCTTTCATAAGTATTACTCCGTATTACTAAATAATACTTAATATTATCTAGTATTATATAATATTATTTACTCTTTATAAACGTTTTCAAAAATTAAAAATTAATTGTATGGTAACTGATTAATTATCTAATGATAACAGAATTATTCTTCCGATTCAACTCTTGGGGCCAGAATAAATCCCAAACTAAGGGTTGGAGTTACAAAATCAACTCTAAGTGGATAGTCATTTGAGAAGCTAATTATTGTTTTTTCAGTTATCTTTGTTCCTCTAATCATTTTTTGTAAGTATTCAAGTGAGTATTTACCTCTTGATTTTCCAGGAGATTCAATATAGACTTCATCAGAACTATATGTTAGTTTAGCTGCATTTAATGAACCCTTAGCAGAAATTTCAAATCTATTGGCTTCTGCTTCAAAAGCACAAGAATCTGCAACAATAGCGCAATCTTCAACTGCTTCTGCAAAATCAACAGAGTTTATTTCAACTTTAGAAGCAAATTCTAAACTCGGAATTGGTTTGTCTTTTCGATCTAAGTCAAGTAATGTAAGTGTGAATTCTCTTTTTACCTTATCTGAAATTTCAAGTTTCAATGTATTTTCTTCGGTTTTCATTATAAGCGAACTTCCAAAAGAACATCTTCTTAAAACTGCCTTAAAACTATCTAAACTAACTCCAATAGATTCATCTTCAACTTCAATTTGTGCAAAAGTTTTAGCTGGAACATTAAGTAATACCATAGCTACATTAGCAGGATCAATAGCTACAATAGACATTCCGTCTTTAGTCACCCTTATCTTTACTTCAGTAACGAGTTCTGAAATTATACCAATAATATCTGAAAATACTTTTGGATTTTCTAGTTTTAATAGCATATTACTCTATAACATTAACCGCTTTTAAATATTGTTATACTTAGGGGTATATTATAGGGGTGTTTCTTCGCTTGCGGCTTAGTTAGGTTTTTTGATTTAGAAAATTTATTAAAGTTAACTGTATAATCTAGCATAACTGACTATTTAAATTGAAATCAGCTATATTATACATGGGAGATGAAAATACTATTTCGGTAAAAGAAGAAAGGATTAGAAAGATGGCGTTATCCTATTATTCTAGGCAAGATATCAGAAAGGCTATGTTTGAGTTTTCTAAAAATAGGGAGTGTGTGCCCAGGTATTTTGAAGGTTTTGGAAAAAGACCAGATACCTTTAGTTTTGATTCAGACATTTTAGAACATGCCAAAAAAGGAGCTACTAGTTTTCATGGCTCAGAGGAAATTTGGAGCGACCCATTGTTAATTCATACTTCTATGACTGATAAAGAGACTAAAGAAAACCGAATTGGCTGGGATTTGCTTATAGATATAGACTGTAAATATCTGGAATATAGTAAAAAAGCAGCTTATGCTATAGTTGAAGCTCTTAAGAAAGCCGGAGTTAAAAATATCGGAGTTAAATATTCTGGGGGAAAAGGTTTTCATATAATTGTGCCAAGTAAAGCTTTTCCAGTAGACATGTCTGGAAAGAAAACTTGTGATATGTTTCCAGAGTGGCCCAGGCAAATATGTTATTATCTAAAGGAGCAGTCAAGACCATTTTTAGAGGCACAAATGGCTAATGAAGATTTAAGCGAATCAAATTTTAAAGTAGGAGTTAGGTGCGAGAAATGTAAAAATATAGCTGAAACAAAAGAAAAACTAATTTTTGTTTGTCCTTTATGTAAAAATAAACTTGAAGCTCATCCAGAAACTATTGCAAAAAAAAGAATTATTCGCTGTCCTGATGTAAAATGTGGAAAACAGATGAAAGAAGAATTTCGAGAAAGTTTTTATCAGTGTAACACTTGTAATATTAATTCTAAACGGTCCCCTGACAATTTTAAAACTATGAAACAATTTGGAGACATATTCGCGATACTAGGTCTTGATTTAGTTTTAGTTTCTTCAAGACATTTATTTAGAATGCCTTATTCTCTTCATGAAAAAACTGCTTTAGCTAGCGTAGTAATCGATCAGGATAAAATCCTTGATTTTGAAGTTAAAGATGCAGATCCATTAAGAATAACACCTCTGCCATTTATGCCAGATTCACAACCTAACGAAGCATTTAATTTGCTTAGGGAATCTTTAGAGATGGTCCTTCCAGAAGAAGAGCAAAAAAGAGTTCCAACAGATAATTTCGGAGAAAAAAAGTTCAATGATGTTACAATTACAAATCTTACTCCGGATATGTATCCGCCCACTATTCAAAAGATTTTAGCTGGAATGCCGACTGATGGTAGAAAAAGAGGATTATTTATCTTGCTCAACTTTTTTACTTCCCTTAAACTTTCTTTAGAACAAATTAGCGCAGCAGTAGAAGAGTGGAATAAAAAGAATTACGAACCTCTTAAATCCGGTTATATCAAGGCACAACTAAGTTGGTATTCTAAAACCAAACCAAAAATGCCTCCCAATTTTGATAAACCCTTTTACAAGGAAATTGGAATTACGCCTACTGCAGAAGAGATTAAAACAAAGAATCCTGTAAGTTATACAATAAAAAAAGCGTTTTCAAGGGGACAGGCAACAAGCAATGCAAAAAAATAATTTAATTAGTATAACTGATATTACTTCTTATCTTTATTGCCCTAGGAAGTTATTTCTTACTAAAATTTTAAAATTATCTGCTCCTCCAAATTCAAAGATGATTATTGGAAAAATTAAGCACGAAATTTTAGAATTATTTTCTAAGAATGAGGAAAAACTTGTCTGTACGCTAGAAAAAAATTATGATAAATTAGATTTAGTTTTAATTTATGAAGATTATTTAACCGCGTTAGCTAAAAATGTATTTATTCAACATCTCGCTCTTCTAGAATCTATGCGGCTCGACCCCGCGGAAATTCTTAAAACTACCTTGCATGATTTTTCGAGCGATTTAAAAATAAGAATAGAGTCTATAAAAAAATCTTTAGATCGGGGATTTATTAAAGAAGAATTATGGGCGAACCTAGATACTCTTTATATTTCGGAGCTGAGGGTAGAATCTTTAGCTTATGGTCTTCGCGGCAGAGTAGATCGTATTGAAGTATCTAAGAAAACAGGCCAAGTTATTCCATGTGAGCTTAAAACTAGAATAGGCGAAAAAGTGTTTTATTCTGATGAATTACAATTAACTGCGTATGCTATGCTTCTTGAAGACATGTACAAACAAAAAATATGTAGGGGATTTATTGAATCTGGTGCTAATAAGCAAGAAATAGATATTACTCAGGATCATAAGGATAATGTTCTAAAACTTGCAGAAGAAGTAAGAAATTTAGGAAAAAGTCCCCCGCCGCCAATACTATCTAATTTTAGTAAATGTGCCAAATGTGACTTGCAAGAAGATTGCATGAAGATCTAATCTGGCAAATTCGTACTCTCCTCATAATTAATCGAAAGTCTTTTAAATACAACCGCACTATGTTGTCTATGAATAAAAAAAGGGGAGTGGTGTTATTATCTTTGATTTTAGCTTTTGCAATACTTTCTATTTCATTTACAACAGCTGCAAATGAGTCAACTTCTACTGCTAATCTTACTGGTTTTGAAAAATCATATAAATGTTTACAAAATTCTATCGACGCAAAAACTAACAAATATAAGGATCTAACTTTAGAAGAATTAACTTTTTCTTTAATGGCGCTAGGTTATGATGCTACAAGACAAGCAGATATTAAAGATGAAATTGAATCTCGAAAAGATACTAATAACTGTTGGCCAAAATCAGCCTGTACTATTAAAGAGACTTCACAAGTATTGCTAGCATATAATTACATCAGAAAAGATACCAAGGATATTGAGAACTGGCTTCTTAATCAGACTTCTTATTCTACTGATTTAGTTTGGTATCTTCAAATTGACACTACTAATAAATCTCAATGTAAAATCAATTATGACAATCTAACAAAAACTATGACTGTTGAACAAGATAAAAAAGTTACTGGAAATTTTGGGGGATGTTTTGTTTCAGCTTATGGCGGATACTGGCTTGAAGTTTCTAATTCTTGTATAGGTAAACAATTCGAAATTACTTGCGATCAAGATTTCTTAACTTCCACATTTTATCGAAGATCTTCAGGCTCAACCTATTATGTTTCTGATTTAACAAATACTGCTCCCGCAAATGGAAAAACTACTGAAAAAATAGAATCACTTTGTTTTAAACAAGGTACTGCATGCAACTATGAGGGAAATTTATGGGCAACACTAGCACTTCAAAAAGCTTCTACAAATAAAGATTCTCTTAAAAAGTTTCTCCCTTATTTAATTACTCTTTACGAAGATACTAATAGTAAAAGATTTTCTCCAAGTACATTTTTATATTCCATTACTGGATATGATGAATATTTCTCAGAAATTTCAAATGCTCAAAATACACTTGGTTTTTGGCAAATAACCGATACTGCTAAAAGATATTATGATACTGCCCTAGCATTACTTTCATTATACGGAAAATCCACATCGCAAGCAGAAAAAGCAAATTCCTATTTACTTGATCCAAAGGTTCAGGGCGAAGGATGTTGGCAAAATTCAATAAGAGATACTGCATTCATACTATATTCTACAAATCCAAAACCTGCTTCTTCAACTGGAACTTTAACTCCTAGAAGTAAATGCGAGGAATTTCCGGGTTACTCTTGTACTTCTTTTACACAATGTGATCAGTTAGGCGGAACTGATATTAGTAAAAATTTCGATTGTTTAGGTAGCGGAATTTGCTGTGATAAAAAAGTAGTAGAAACTACTTGTTCAGAAAAGTTAGGAAAAAAATGTTTGTCAAATGAAGAATGTAGTGGCAGTGAAGTTCTTGCTTCAGATACTAGTCAATGTTGCGTAGGCGATTGTATTGAATCGCCAGTAGTTGAGCCAGATGTGATTCCTTGTGTAAGCTTGGGAAATAGCTGTAAACTAAGTTGTTCTTCAAGTGAACAATCAGTTAATGTAGACTGTGGCGCTGTTGGCGAAGTTTGTTGTCAAACTAAAACCTCTCCAAGTTACTGGTGGGTATGGTTGTTATTGATATTAATTATAATCATAATTTTAGCAATTGTTTTCAAAGATAAAATAAAGATGTGGTGGTTTACGATGCAAAATAAGTTCAATAAGCAACCAGTTGCGGCACAACAAAGACCGCCTATGCAGGGAATGGGACAAAGACAAGTTCCGGTTTCACCTAGACCTTTTCCAAAAGACAATGAGCTAGATGCTACTTTAAAGAAACTTAAAGGAATGTAGTTAGATTTTTTTAGATATTTAGTAATTTACAAGAACTAGGTTATCTATTTTATTAATCGTAATAATTTTATTTAACTTTAATTTTTTAAAATATTAAACTTTTGATTAAAATATGCAAGCATTACTAAATTACATCGAAAATAACCTTGACAAAGTCAGGTTATTCAGGTAGAGGCATTATTGGGCTGGTAACCAATAAAAATCTTTATTAACTCTATCTTTCTCTTCTATCTATGAAAAAAGCAGGTATATTGATAGTTTTAATTTTATCACTTAGTTTTATCTCGGCTACAATAGATATTAATTTAGAAAAAAATAGCTATAACTCTATGGAAACTTTGCAAGCAGAAATTACTGGGGGATTCATTGAGAATTTGGTTCAAGAAAATATTAATATTTACCAAGTAGGATCAGTTCATCCTACCGGAGATATGGTTTATTTTGTAAAATATAACGATAAATATTACGTTTATGCTATTGCTCCCGAATCTACTGGGAATTATTTATTAAGGATAGAAAATACGAAGCATTATGTTGGGACTCATGAATCTAGCGATACTGTTGAAGCAAGTTTTAGTGTAGTGGAATCAAATAACTCTTATCTAAGTTACAGTCCGGGATTTATCTATACTTCAAAGGATTTTTCAATAGACGTTATTGCTTATAGCGGAAATCAAGATGTTACCGTAGAATTTCCAGAAGCAGGTTTTGTGCAAACTAAGTCCATAGTTCAAGGTAAAGATGGCCTTAAAACATTTTATATCTCAATAGCAAATATAACTAACATCACTGAGAGCAAAATAAAAATAGGGGCGTATTCTATTCCGGCCATAATTATTACTCAAAAAATTGCACCAGTAAACCAAACCAATACTACTCTTGACGATCCGGATTTAGCAGATACGTTTGATTTAAGTTTAACTGAATTAAATGTGACATTGCAAGTAGATGAAGTGCAGTTATATGAAATTAATATTCAAAATAGAAGTTCATCTATTAGAAATGTAGTGGTTTCTTCTTCAAGCCCAAACATTCTTGTAGAAATGCTTAGTAATTATGTTACTCAGGTAAAGATTATCGGGAAAAAAGCCGAGAGTAGTTTTATCAATATAAGCATGGGAAAAAATTCAGTAATTGTTCCAGTGAACATTAAAATCACAAAAAATCCTTTAGAGGTAAATTCTACTACTCCTCCAATTGTAGTTAAAACATGCGCTGAAATGAACGGAAAAACCTGTTTAGTTGGAGAATCTTGTTCAGCCCTTTCACAGATGGATTCTTCTAATAGATATTGCTGCCTAGGCACCTGTCAAAGCAGCAGTTCTTCTGGCAAATGGGTATGGATTGTACTAATACTTATAATCCTCGGAGTGGGTGGCTGGTTTTTATACAATAAGTCTAAGGAAGGTCAGAATTTTAAGGAACTAACAAAGGGCATAATTTCTAAAAGAAGCGAAGATTACAAGAAAAGAATTGAATCCGAACCTAAAGAAGTTCGAACAGGATTGACTAAAAATTAATTAAGTATTTTTTAATTATAGCTTAAAATTATAAATTATTATTTCTTCTTAGATTTCTTATTCTTTTTTTCAGTAGATTTTTCTTGTGTTTTTTTATCTTCTACCCTAGGATGTTCTTTCTTTTCTTCAGTGATATCCATTTGAGTCTTACCCTCTTTTAATTCAAGGAACTTTTTAGCTAACATTTGATTATGCATCAAAGCAGTTTTAGCTATGGAGTCATAATTATGCAATCGCGCGACAATCTCATTAAATAAAATATTGAATTCGGAATTATCCATACTGAAGCTTTCAGGTGAAATTATTTCTAGGTGAGAAGGTAAATATTTGAACACAATTAGAGCAATATCAGTTAGTTTTTCAGCACTAACTTCTATTTCAGCAAAAGTAGTATACAGTTCCTGTGTTACTTGCATTTCACCAGTTTTTTCATCTTTTTTAGGTTCCATAAGTTTAGCAGGATGAGCAGTTTTGTTCGTTACCTTTATACCAGCTTCATTATCTAGTTGTTTAAGAAAATCAGTCATGGTTGATTCTAAATGCTCCTTAGGTCTACCCATCATCTCAAATACGAGGTTTGCTTTCACTTTTCCGTCATTAAAAAATCCCATTTTAGTTTTTATGTTTTTTTGAGTCTATTATAATCAAAGCTAATAAAAAAATGCATAGTATGCAAAAGGCATAAGGCGCATATCTCTTTATTTGTTCTGTTCTAGACAAATAAATTGAATTTTCTGGCATTTTTATATCTTCTGTTTTAGCAGTTTTCTTAATTAGGGAAGTAGTAGTTAGTTTATTTTCACTTGTTGAATCAGAATTAGATATTGCATAAGCAGTTGGTATTGAGTTAGTCTCTACGCTATCTTGTATCTCTTCCTCTTCGGAAACAATAATTTCAATAGAGTCATCAATAGTAGTTATAGTCTTTTCTGAATCACTCTCCCTTAGCCTAAAGTAGATTGTTGCTTCCCCAGCATAATCAGTATAACTGGATTTTATCCTGATCTGGATTTCTTTTGTTTTATCTCCGTCCCCTTTAAAGAATTTTTCAATAAAATAATTAGATGACTTCCAGGTTTCTAAATCTTCATCATATGTCTCTGATTTTAAATCAAGATCGGTTTCATCGGATTCAAGCCATACTTTTATATCATATTTCATATCTTCCAAATTATTTGCTTCAAGAGTAATATTAAACACACGATTATTTATTATCTCTTCTTCATTCCAACTAAAATCAAGACTAATATCTGAAGAACTAGTGCAGCTTTGGCTTTCAGTTCGGGTACTAATCACGCAGCTGGTGCTAGTATTGGTACAGGCCCTTGTTTGTAGACTACTAGAGCACGAAGTCCAAGAAGTGCAAGTATAACTTCCAGTACAAGTATTATTTGTTGAATTTGTAGTGGAGTTAGTATTATTGCTGGTAATTGTGCAGTTATTTGCTGCGCCAGGAGTAGAAATTGAAAAGTTCCAGCTACCGCTACAATATTGCCATGTACGAGCATCATCTAATGAATCAGTTAAATTTATAGAAGAAAAAATTATACCAGAGCTACTATTTTTGAGTAGGAGATTGTTGTCTGTATTGGTTAAAAGATTAGTCGAAGTATTAATAATATAAAATCCGCTAAATGAAGCATTAAATGTCATATTTCTACCATTGCTGCTACTTATAACCCAGTTAGTAAGATTTACAAAAGAATCACTATATAACTCCAGCCATTCATTTGCACTGTCAGTGCCTTCTGGATTAAGTTCAACTTCATTAATAAAAATATCTGCGCTTGCAAAAGTAAAACTTAGAGCTAAAATAATTAAACCTATAAACATTTTCATGAAAAGTATACATGAACCAGATTTTTAATTATTGTGGTTTTGGGATGTATCTCCACATGAAGAAGAATTACAAAAAAATTGTCCAAATTTCTTTCCAATAATCTTTGCTTCATCTAGTTTTATTGCCCAGTTTTTACCCGAATCTCTAAGTTGACTAGGATTAACAAATAGCCATCCTTCTCGATTAAATCTTAATGCAACCACTGGAGTTAATCCAAAAATTTCACTAAAAACAACAAACTGTTCTATTTGTTCTTTAGTAATATATTTTACAGGGGCCTTAGAGGATTTCGCTTCAATTGCATACTTTTGCTTTCCATCTGTACTTGCCTTTCCAGCAATTAGATCGCAGGCAGTATTCTCCATCATACCGCTTCCAGCTACTCGCACAGCACGAAAGTTATTTTGAACAAATAAATCATACAGCTCTCTTTCAGCTTTACTTCCTTTTGCTTTATTTCCTGGCATTTTTCCCCTCTTGTAGTTTTAAATAAACGCCCTGGCTTTTTATATTTTGAGGCTAGATATCACTCTCTTTTAATTTGATACTAGCAATCTATTCTGGCAATAAGTATATAAATAAGTAAACTTTTACTTTTTTAATAATGGCTCAAGGTGAAGAAGTAGATTTGAAGCAGAGTGTTTCTTTTGGAGGAATTATAGCTACGATTGGTTCTATTTTAATTGCGTTAGGGATTGCATGGTTAATTGCACTAAACTGGGCAAGTATTCCTTCAGCTCTAAAGGTTTTAATTTTACTATTAGCTACAATTGGAGCTTATTCTGCAGGAGTTTTACTTAGAATAAATGATTATGAAAAAATAGGAGACTCACTTTTAGTTCTTGGAGCTTTACTATACACATTAAGTATATTTTTAATTGCTCAAATATTTAATTTATCCACCTCTATACAAGGTAATGCTATCTTATTGCTTTTAGCTTGGATCGGCGTATTCTTAGCAGCTTATATCTTTGATTCTTCTGCAAGTTTAGTTATTGCACTAGGTGAATTTTTAATCTGGATTAGTTTACAATACTTTTCATTTGTAGAATTATTCAGGGGAGATTTTTCAGTAGGCATTTTAACTCTAATCTATCTAGTGGTTGCAATTGCATTATATGGTCTAACTCAATTACATAAATCAACTGATCATAAATTCGCTAGCGTTTATAGATACTGGACTGCTTTTTACGTTCTTCTTTTAACTTATATTTTAAGTTTTCAAAGTCTTCTTCCAATCCTGTGGCCAAGTGGTTTTCAACTAACTGCTAATGTTTTGGTTTTTCTAATTGTGATGTCTATTGTAGCAATATTTTTAGCAATCATTGGAATATCTATGTCTGTTAATAAAAATAAACTCTCAGGAAAAGAAGTTATAGGTTTTGTGGGACTAGTCTTTCTGTATATTATGTTAATTAGTTTAGCCAGCCTCATTTCAGGTGATAGATTTTATAACAGTACACTTAGTGGCGGGCTTTGGGCTATGTGGCTTTTTGATAATCTTTTATTTATTTTAGTTATTTTATCAGTCATAGGTTACGGAACAAGATACAAATCAGTTAAGGTTGTTAATTTGGCAATTATGTTTTTTGCTCTAGATATTATTACTCGTTATATTGGGTTTATTATGGACTTTGGAGGACAAATGGGTTTCGCAGTTATGTCTATAATTGGGGGAATAATCTTAATCGCAGGCGGATTTGGTATTGATAAGTGGAGAAAAAGATTAATTGAAAAAACTCAAGCAAAAGCACAACAAGGTTATACTATCTATTAAAATGGACTCTAAATCAAAAAATAAAGAACTACTTAAACTAGGATTAATCATTTTAGTCTTCGTAGCAATTATAGGTAGCTTCTTGTTATATGTTTCTTATCCATTACTGAGTACAAAAACCGCAGTTTTAGCAACACAGCCAGTAGATCCATTTGATTTATTTCGTGGGCAATATGTAGTAATTAGGTATGAAATAGGTTCAATGAATTCAATCCCCGGCGCAGAAGTAGGAAATAATGTTTATGTTTCATTAAAAGAAGATGTGAACGGTACTGCTAGATATCAAAGCGCTTCATTAGAAAGACCCACAAGCGATAATTTATTCATTAGAGGTACTATCAAATCAATTTACGGAAATAACATGCAAGTCGAATATGGTGTTGAGCAGTATTTTTTTGAAAGAGGCGCCACATTTCAAACAAGGGGCATGGAAGTTAAAGTAAAATTAGCTGGTGATGGGGCTGCAAGAATTGTTCAGCTTATCGAAAACGGTGAACCTATTGAAATAAGTTACGAAAACAAGACTCTTACTTCTTAATATAAAAACTTATAAACTTCCGCTAGTAATTTATTTTATGGAAAGTTATACATTAGCAAAAGTATCAAGGATAAATGGGAAAGAGATGTCTAGTGTAAAGTACATACTCTATACCTTGGGTGAACCATCGATTAGCAGAGGAGATCATGATATGTCTGATAGCCTAGGGCCATTAGTTACTAAATATCTAGACGCAGTTAGTGAGTCTCATAATGCTATGGCATTATCTGTGAAGCCAAAGCAGGAGTATCTTACTCTTTCTATTTCAAATAAGAGAACCGTAACCTTAAAATTAGAAGAGCTTTTGGCAACAGATAAAAAAGAAGTTGAAATGTTAATTATACAAGCAGAATAGTAAACTATATTCTATAATAATTATTAATTTTTTTAAATAAATCCAATCTATTTTTAGTTTTATTTTAAACCCCTCATTAGGGGGGATAATAATTATAATTCTTTTTTCCATAAATAAACTATGAGTAAAAATACTCATGGAGAAAACAAAATGGAAACACCACAATATAAAACATTTAGATTAAACTTGGCAGAGCAATCAAAACTTTTAGCAAAAGCAATCTATCAAGAAGTTTTTGATTCGATCTACGGAGGATATACTTTCGCAGATAAGCTAAGGGAAGTTTTACCTAACTATCGATATGATGTTGAAAAAGAAATGAGAGCGCGTGCAGCAACGCTGCCTTGCGCAAAATATACTTTCGAAGATAAATATTGTCAGTTTTCAAAAGGAGAAAAGGTAGATTTACTTTTAGAATTACCTACTAAAAAGGAAGCTGAATGGAATCATGGTTTTGATAGATTTTTTGGAGCCAAGATAACTCCTAGTCTAAAATATATCACTGCCACAAGTGATCAAGGTAAAAAAGTAGTTGCAGCCATATACGGTTTTGGAATGCACAGAGATATGGTGGCAGAAGTAGAAAGAATTACTGGAAACAAACTTAGCAATATCAGCGGAGGAAGATTCAAAGTAAATAAAAGTATGTTCGGAAAACCTACACTTGAAATTTACGGTTCTTCACAAGATTTTGGAAGAGCAGATCATAGCGAAGTAGCTCAAATACTAAACAATAATGGCCTTGAAGCCAAGGTGGTAGATTAAAATGGCACAAGCCCAATTATTAATAGTTGAAGACAGAATTGAAGAAGCAATTTATGCACAAGGCGAAGCAGCCAAAGCAGGATACACAGAGTTACTAGTGGCCACTGATTTAGAAACTGCCCTAAAATATTTGCCTTCAGCAGACCGAGTTGCAACTGATTTATTTTTTCCAGCAGGAAATGTTTCTACTACTGATTTTTCAAAAAGAATTTTACCTCTTTATGAAGATTTTAAGAGAAGCAGATTTAGTAAACAAGAAGGATCCCAGGTTGTTTTAAGGGCAGTATGTGCTTGTGCTGAAATGTTTGGAATAACACCCAAGGAATATGTTGAAATTTATATGCCTAAATTTAATACTATACCTAGTGTGCTTAGGGCAGCTCGCGACGCAGTAGCGGGTATAAATGATTCTGTGAGATATAATCAATTCTTAACAATTGAAGAAGATATTCGGGCCGGAAGAAATTTACCCCTCGGAATAATTGTAGCCGAAGAAGCAAAAGAAAAAGGATTACCTACTATAATAGTTACTTCTACAAATCATCATGACCATGCATTTGAACCTGTTAGAAATTTAATCACAGTCTCCTACCTAGATAACTTAGTTGAAGGAAGAAAAAACTGGGAAGGTGCTATGAATTATTTAAAAAATAATGAGGTAAAAAAATAAGAACATGGCTAGTAATTTAAATAAAAGAATTGTAATTTCTGGAACTTACGGAACTGGAAAATCCACAATAACAAATGAATTAGCAAGAGTTACGGGTATTCCAAAAGCGGTAGCTAGGGGAATGAGAGATATCTTGCCGGAAACCTTTCCTGGAAAAAAACTAGAAGAATGCGGAGAAAGTGAATTATTACAACTGGGAATAATTAGATACGGGGAAAGAGTTGCGCTCGAACGAGCAGTTATGAGTGGTTTTATCTCTGATGGTTCTGCGCTTCATGAATGGGCATATGGATATGGAAGACAAGTAGAGGGTGCAATGGGCAAGGGAACAGAATTAATTTCTAAAGAATATGAATTTGGAATGAAAACATTCGGAGAAATAGTAAAACGACATGCTAAACAAAATTATACTGATATTATTCATTTACCTGTAGAGTTTGCCTTACCTAAAGACGGACATAGGCCGGTATCAGAAGATTTTAGAAAAAAGGCAGATGAAATACTCCTTGGAGCTTGGAGAGAATTAGGATTTAATCCAGTCATTATAGGTGGAAGCGTCCAAGAAAGATTAGATCGAATAGTTAACGCATTAGATCTTGATGCCAGCAGTACTACTTATGGCGGCAAAAAGCAAGGAGAAGTAGTCTATTTTGATAAGATTGAAGATATACTTGGAGACCCGACAAAAAGATTTTTTTCAAATGGATATAGAAATACTCGGCATAATATTCATAATGTTGAAATAAATCTAGCTGAAAAAGAAATAACTGCTAAAGTAGATTTAACTTATGCTGGCGGAGACTGGTCAATTAAAAAAGATAAAGTCTGCACCGCTCATTTTTCATCAGTAGATTCTATCCTTGTTGCAGGTCAACTTGCACAGGCATATATGTATACTCTGGATGGAATTAGTCGAGAAGAAAGTAGTAATATGTGGCTAAGGGACTTGCAAATAAAGACAGGTAATCGACCAATAGAAAATTGCGAAGGAATTGAAGTAAGATTTAAAATAGATTCAAAATATTTGGAAAAATGTGGAAAAAAATGGCACCTAGCAAATGCTGCAGGAGAAATAGGCAATAGTGGATTTAAAATAGATGCAAGAGTAGGTTATGAATTGCCTCGTAAACTTTAGAAAATAATTTTTACAAATAAGGATTTTTATTATTTGCAACTTTTGATGCCATTTCTTTATTTTTTACATGATCTTTATTTTTAAGATTAAGAACTTGGCGTGCTTTTCTAACTGCATTGCAGATCTTAAGATTCATTGGACATTTTTCTTCGCATAACTTACATAGCGAACAATCAAATAACAGTTTATCATAAATTTTATTTTGTAAAAGAATCATGTGGCCGCGAGGAGAATATTGCTCTTCAAGTATTGTTTTGAAAACAGGGCATAGTTCCTTACATAGTCCGCATTTAATGCACTTTTCTGCTATTTCAATTACTTCTTCTTTAGCGTTATGTTGTTCAATTGTCATCTTCATCTTCCTCCTCTTCTTCAAGTAAATGTTCTTCTATTTCATCTTCTACTTCTTCGGCCGCATCTTCTTTTAAGTCTTTATGTTTAATTGTATCAATTAGTTTGTTATTATTAAATTTAAAATTGGGATCTACTCTTTTTTTTACACGACTTATTATTTCTTTTTCACTATGATCTAAAAATTCTTTACGAGTTAGGCCTATTCCAAAGTTATATGCGATTTTTGTTCGCAGTTTTTTAGCAAAGTCCAGGAAATTTTTTCTTTTATCCTTTTCTTCATTTTTAAAAAAACAATAAAAAAATCCAGATGCAAGATTTGAAAAATAGGGTATTTTTTTCTCTTCAAGGTACGAAATAATATCAGCTACTCCGTCTGAAAAACTTTTTATATTTTCTATTTGCGGATAACCTTCTTGTGCTATTTTATTGTAGACTTTAGATTTTAATTTGTAAAA
This sequence comes from Candidatus Woesearchaeota archaeon, assembly GCA_964383425.1. Lineage (GTDB taxonomy): Archaea > Nanobdellota > Nanobdellia > Pacearchaeales > GW2011-AR1 > CAIPOI01. Next base: position 15,267 of record CAYLGX010000003.1, on the reverse strand, counting down.
CCTCGTATATTCTTGCCCTTTAAAATTTCCCTTGTCTCCTTCAAATTCTACAAATAAATGATACTTATTTTCCATGCCCAGCAAGGTAGAAATTTGTTTATTTATTAAATCCACAGCACAAACTTCTTGTTCAATTCTAAGTTTTCTATTTGCATCAAAAATATTTTCTAAGCTATCTGATTTAAGAATTGAAATAGATCTAGATTTTAATGGAGTAAGTCGCAGTGTAGCCCTTAGAATAATTCCAGTAGTGCCTTCCATTCCAACATGTTCGCTTAAATCTGATTTTCTTATTTTTACAAGTTCTCCGCTCGAGTTAACAATTTCAAGTGAGTCTACCCACGCCATGGCTTTACCATATTTTAGCTCGCGTATTCCTGCAGAATTTTTTGCAAGTATTCCTCCGAGAGTTTCTACTCCCGAAAAAATTGTCTCTACTGGAAATTCTAAACTGTATTCTTCGAGTTGTTCATTTAATTCTTTCAAAGTTATTCCTGTCTCAACATAAACTAGTCTTTTATTAGTATTAATCTCTAGAACTCTATTGCTTTTGCTAAGGTCGACTATTACAGATTTATTAGGATGAACTGCTCCAGTAAAGCTAGTCCCATAGCCCCTAGGAATTATATCTTTGTAAGTATTAACTACTGCTTTTACTTCTTCAAGGGATTCTGGATAAACAATTAGATTTGCTTTTCCGTTTAAGCCATTTATCTCTTGTTCGTATACTATTTTATTTTTTAATATTTTAGTCATATTATTTTATCGTTTTATTTTAAGGGCATCGCAAACAACTTCGCTCATTTCATAGAGTTCTATTTCTCCAATCATTCTTTGCTCCATATTTTCTTTTAGATTTTTGTAAATTCTGCTATCACAAACAACTACTTTTTTTACATTATATTTTTTTGCCTGTTTGACTAATTTATTTATTAGAGTATTAGCAATTTTTTTAGAAAGTTCAGGATTAGTATATTTTAGGTTTCCGCAAGATCCATCACATGCACTTTCTTCTTTAGTATGACGCATTTCAATTAATTTATATCCCAAAAGTGATAATATTTCGCGAGGCTGATCGTATATTCCAGAATATCTGCCCAAATAACAAGAGTCAAGATAAATGACAGGTTCATAGAATATTGCTTTGATATAACTTTGGTCTTGTTTTAACTTATTTAAAATTGAGGTGGCTATTGGTTCTACAGTGATATTCCAGTCCGGAAGCATTTCTTTATAATTTGCAGAAAGCACCTTAAAGCACATTGCACAACTGGTTATTATTTTCTTTGTAGCCTTGGTCTTAAAAAATTCCATATTTTCGCGAGCTTTTGTTCTAAACTGTTTTTCATAACCGCATTCATCAAGTAGACCGCCGCAGCATATAAAATCAGAAGTAGTTGTAAACTCAATATCTAGTTTTTTAAGAATTTTTTCATAATTTTCAATGATATTTGGTAAAAAAGCAGAGCTATAACAACCCGGAAAATAGAGAGTTTCCTTGCTACCAAATCCAAAAATACCCATTTTAGTTCAAAATTAAAGGTAAAAAATTGTTTTTAATGTTTTATGTAGAATAATATATATAGTAAAATATAAAAAAATTAGAAGTTTTATCTTTTCCTATCTAGTAAATGGGCCATAGCATTAGATCTTGTGTACCATTAACTATATTACTTTAATACCTGAATCTCTTTTTTATCCTTAAAGTCCCAGTTAGAATGACCTAGCTGTATAATCATATCGCAATTTACTGCCTTGGCCTCATCCGTAGGAATATCGCAGGCTCCAAAGCAAGAACCAAAATAAATAAAGACTTCTACTTTTGTAGCTTTTTCAAGTTTATCTGCAATTTGAGTAGCATACGGCTTAAAAAAGTCAGGAACCTGGAGTAAAACTCGTTTTGCCTTCTGTTTTTTTATTTCTTTTACTGCCCGAGCTAGTTCCAGATCATAATCTTGTTCTAAATTGGCCAGAGGTTTAGGTTTCATAATTAAACATGTCTTTATTGCTTTTTAATTATTGTTATGGGCCATCAAAATCTGAGGAATTATTAATTTTTCCTAATTGAAAAGGTTTAAATATATATCAAATATATATCAATCATGAGTTCGAAAAAAGAAGGAAAAGGTGAAGAAAGCTTCGGAAAGAGCGAAATAATTCTACAGCTAACTGGAAGTGAAATTCTCGAAAGACAAGTTGCAGGTTTTGGAACAGGATGTCATGTTATCGTCCCAAAAGAATACTTGGGCAAGAGAGTAAAAATAATTTTTGAGGGTGAAAAATGAAAAAGCAAAAAAAAGTAAAATCGGGAAAAATCGGGAAAAAACAAAAGAAAGAAAATAAATTTAAAAATTTTAAACCCGTATTGAAAGTTGTTTTGATCATAGCATTAATTATTCTTCTTTGCGCTTTGATCATTGCACCAGCAGCATACTTTTTATTTTCAACATCCGGCGATTTAGTATTCTCTAATTCTACTGAAAGCACACCCTACGGAGTTAGACCTACGGCCAGTTCACTTTATTTTGATTTTAATGAGGCTGCAGAAACAACAAATTCCACACTCGGCCCAATAACTGTAGTAGATAAATCAATATACAATAATTATGGTACTCTCGATTAAAAAAAATAAATTAAAAGTATTTTCGCCTTTATTAATTGTAATTTTATTGGCTGCTTTAATTATAGCTCCACTAGTAACTTACATTTATACTTCAAGTGATAATATTTTGGTAAGTAATAGTGAAGCAACTGCTTTTGGAATTAGAAATACTGCCGCAATATTAGCAATGGATTTTAATACTATTTCAGAAAATGCTCCAACAATATACATTAATTCTACTCCTATTCAGGGAACTTATATTAAAGATAACTCCATCTATAATAATTATGGAACTGCCAACGGTTATATCAATGACAGCGCTTGGAGAAATATCGGAAGTAAAATTAATAACAGTTTGCAGTTTGATGGCGTCGATGATTATGTTAATATTCCGAGTTTGCCAAATTTAGGGAGTAACTATACCTTATCTTGGTGGTATTTTACCAACAGTCTTTCTACTACTGGGGTAGATGGAAATGGAGTTTATATGGTGGTATCAAATACGAACCAATGGGATGTTAGAATATCTCCTTGGAGCCCGGCAACTTGTGGGGCTTATATGATAGCAACAGGAGTTACAGGTGGATCTTGTTGGGGTAAATTGGCTAATTTTAGCGCGGGAAATTGGATGCACCTGGTTATGGTGGTAAATAATTTTAACACTACCTATTCGAATGTAACTATTTTTGTTAACGGGTCTAGACTCGGTACAAATAGTTTTGGTGCTCAATTAGTGACTAACGGAAATATTAGGTTAGGTTCTGGAATAACTGCTTCGGGCGGATTATGGAAACCTAGTATGGATGAAGTAATGCTATTTAATCGCTCTTTATCTCAGACAGAAATAACTGATCTTTACAATAATCAATCACTAGGTCTTAGAAATTCTGGTCTTGAAACAGATTCAAATTTAGTTTCATACTATAAGTTTGACGAGCTATCTGGAAACGTAGCAAATGATAGTAAGGGAAATAATACTTCGACATTAACAAACTATCCTTCTTTAACAACACCATTATATGGCGCCGCAGGTGGACCAGATGGTAGCGGGGCCTATATGTTTGACGGAGTGAATGATGTAATATCTGGATCAGTGTCATCTATTACAGGCCCATTCACATTATCTACTTGGGTAAAAAGAAACGGAGCTAATGCAGATAATACTGCGATTATTGATGTTGGAACTTATAGCACTACTGGTTTTGGTTTATGGATGAATGCTGCAAATTCTACTGCTTGGAGAATAAACGGAATTTATAATAATTATAAAACTGCAGTAAATTTATCTTCAAACAGCTGGGAATATATTACGGTAGTTTATAGTGGAGCTAATGTAAGTATGTACAAAAATGGAATTATGACTACTACTGAAGCTTATTCAGTTAATCCGGTTTCAGGAGTAACTTACAGTCTGGGAAAAAGACAAGATTCGGCAACTTATTTCAACGGTTCACTAGACCACGTTCAAATTTTCAATCGAGCTTTATCCGCATCAGAAGTTATGAATTTGTACAACGGAACTTTGGCAAATAAATCAGCAAGACACTCCCCGGGCGGAACTTATGCCTCCCCAGTACAATATAATTCTTATCCAACTTATTGGAATGTAACAATAAATAAGATAGACGGTAATCAAGTTGGGGATATTGCGGACAATAATGGAATTAATTTATCTAATCCTAATTTAGTTTCTTATTGGGCTTTAGATGAAAACTTTAATGATGCAAAAGGTGCTAACAATGGAGTTTGTACTACTAATTGCCCTAATAATGCAAGCGGGTTATCTTCAAATGCAATGAGATATGATGGTTTAACACAAGGAATATATGCAGGTAATGTTGGAGCAGTAGATGGATTAAGTATTTGGTTTAAGCCTGCAGTTGCGCATACAACCGCAACAACAAATAGATATTTTATTGGTTCAACAGGTAGTTCTCAAGGAATATTTTTTGGCTCAAGTACAAGTGTCTGTGCTAATGAATTAATTAATATTTGGAATAATGGTGCTTCTGCGAGAACTTGTGTTTTATCTTCATCTTTACCTTCCATTACTGCCGACTGGCACCATATGGTATTGAGTTGGAATGGAACACAATATTTAGTTTATTACGATAATCAACTAATGACGGGCTATACTTTGGCGGGAACTCAAGCAAAATTAAGTTATACTGATTTGGGAATAGGATACGCTGACTATGCAGCGGCTTTGGGCTATTTCAACGGCTCCCTAGATGAGGTATTAGTCTATAACACTTCTTTAACCTTAAGTCAAGTTTCGCAACTTTACAAATCTGGATTAAGTCAACATGCAAATACAAATGTAACTTTGCAAACAAGAACTGCTCAGGATTATAATAATACTGATCCGAGTCTTATCGGTCATTGGGGATTAAACGGATATTATGCGGAAGATTCACAAGGGAGATTTCCCGCAACTCCTTCCGGAGGAATAATTTCTAATTCAGCTAATACTTGTAAAGTTGGTTCTTGTTTAAATTACGATGGTGTTGATGACAAGTTAACTTCGAGTGTAACTCTAAATGGAGTTCCAAGTGCAACATTTTCTATATGGGCTAAAATAAAATATGACGCAGGAGCAAATAATTATTTATGGATTATTCCGAGTGGTGGCGCATTCCAGAATTATTTTAATACTGATGGTGCCGGAATGTTATACTTTTCCACATTCAATGGTACTGGAGTAACTTATAAAACTGTAGGATATAATGTGACTAATCAAACAGGTAATTGGGTATTAATTACAGGAGTAGTAGCTAGTGGACAATATAATCAATTATATCTTAATGGTCAATGGGTTGCTAATTCCAGTACGGTTTACAATGGAAATTTCTTACAATCAGGGAATATGGAAATTGGCAGATATTCTAGTGGTTTTGCCGTAAATGGTTCCCTAGATGAGTTTATGATTTTTAATAGAAGTCTTTCTGCTTCCGAAATAAATTTATTATATGCTAATCAAAATAATGGAAGAAAATATCTCGAATATGATCCTAATTTAGTTTCATATTATGCATTTGATGAAGATGAAATTGGCATTTGGAAAGATGACAGCGGTCACGGATTGAATGGAACAACAACCACGGCACCAGTTTATAACTCCTCAGCAATAGTAGGTCCAGCTATGTCTTTCAATGATGGTAATTTTATTGATTTGGGGACACCAAGTTCATTAAATATGTCCTCCAATATGTCTGTTAGTTTATGGTTTAATACTAATGATTTTAGTACTCAAAGATACCTGCTATCTAATTATAATTCCGGTGGAATTTATTCACAGTATAATGTTTTAGCAAATCCTGCAAATTCTGTTCAAATGTCTTGGAGCAATAATGTGGGCGGAAGAACCTATACTATTTCTGGAATTCAAGCAGGCAAATGGTATCATGTGCTTTTTGTAAGAAATTTTACTAACGGTGTTCAAGGTTATCTCAATGGTGTTTCAGTTACAACAACTGCCGGTGGAAGCGCAATTTTACCTCCCTCTATTTATGGTAGTACTGCAATCGGCAGAGCTGGAAGTTATTCTAGTTTCCGTTATAACGGTTTACTTGATGAAATAAGAATCTATAATCGTTCACTTAGCGCAGCAGAAGCAGCAGATATTTACAATATGGGCTTAACAATGTTTAGTGGAGTTTCAAATTGGTCAACTGAAACAGTAAGCACGGGCCAATCAATTTCTTCTCAAGCAGGTTTCCCTGGAAAGTTTATGCAGATGAAAACTAGTTTCTATTCAAATACTACTGATGTTTCGCCATATTTACTTGGATTTTCAACTCAAACTATTGGCCTAAGCGATGCGGTTGTGCCTAATGCCTCTTTAGGAATTCCATTAAATAATTCTAACTTTACTAATTTAGATATTAATTTTAGTGTTACTGCAACAGATGATATTTCTGGAATAGCAAATGCAACTTTAACTATTAACAATCAAACAGGTTTTGTAGCAAACTATACTAGTACTACAAATACTCTTGGAACATATTTACAACAAACAATTTCTGTAGTGGTAGGATTAGTTGACGGAATATATAATTGGTTTTATACTCTATTTGATAATTCTAATAATGCTTTTCAAACAGAGACTAGAACAATTTTTGTAGGTAACGCAACGGGTAATGGATTTTGTGATACTGGCTCATTTGCAACAACTTGTTTATTGAATCATACTTATTATTATCAAAGTGGAATTATTTTGGGCGGAAGTACTGCTGGAAATTTAATTATTGGTTCAAGAGGTTCTATTGCAAATTATTCTGCCAATGTTTTTGGAACAAATCATGGCGCGAGCATTATTCTGGATTGGGCAACCATAACAATTATTTCTGGGGGAAATATCACGGGCGGGAATATTACTCTTATTGCAGATAATCTAACTTTGAATGCGGGTTCTAAAATATATGCGGAGGGATTAGGTTATCTTGGTGAAACTGGAACTTGCAGGGGAGACACAGGGTTTCATGGAGGGGGCGCTGGAGGGGGTCATGGTGGTTATGGCGCAGATGCTTCGGGTCAATATTTTGGCGGATGTGCTCATGATTCATTATTAATGCCAACAGATTACGGTACTGGTGGAACAAATGACGGGGGGGCCGGAACTTTAGGTAAATCTGGCGGAGGAATAGTCCATATTTATTCACAAAATATTTTATTAAATTCAAATATAACTACAAATGGAATTTCAGGTTCAGGAGGGCGAGAAGCAGGAGGAGCAGGAGGTTCTATTTATATCACTACTAATAATTTATCCGGTAATGGTTTATTACTTTCCAAGGGGGGAGTAGGTAATACTGCGCCATATTACGGGGGGGGCGGTGGCGGAGGAAGAGTAGCGGTTTACTACAATATTTCTGATTGGACGGGACTGGGTAGCTCTAATGTTAGCTCCGGAGACAATTATAGTGGTTCTGGCTCTTTAGTCTATAATGACGTAGACCATAAACAAATCTATATTCGCGGAGGTTTGGCTACAAATGTGTTCAATAAAGATACAACTTTCTTCAATAGATTAGTAAATAGTACTTGGAATTTTACCGGGCATAATTTGACTTTGGACAATATTAATACCAGATTAATGTATAGTAATTTTAATTTAATTTTAGAAAATCATACTCTTATCGGTAATTTTAAATTGGGCTGTAATATTAATTATGGTTATACTAGGAATGTACTCGGAAATCAAATTCCAACTTCCAATTTATATGTCAATATTACCGCAAATAACTTTACATTACCTGCTGGATCTTACATTGATTTATCGGGTTGTGGTTATCGGGACGGAACTGGCCCCGGAGCCGGAGCTGGAACTAATCATGGGGGAGGAACTGGTGGGGGTCATGGTGGAACTGGCGGGGCAAATACTGGCGGCGCAGTAGTTGGAGCAGTATATGGTTCTATGATGTATCCTACTACTCTGGGTTCTGCGGGCGGTGCAGATTTACTTAATTGCGGAATTGTTTATACGGGGCGCGGTGGTTCTGCAATTTTTATGAATATTAGCGGGACATTAATAAATAATGGATTAATTGAATCCAGTGGAATTATTGGAAATTGGGGAGCAGTAGCGGGAGCTTGTAGGGGCGGCGGCGGAGCCGGCGGGAGTGTTTGGATTAATGCTCAAAATATTTCCGGTTCTGGAAATTTTACAGCAAAGGGGGGAGCATCAACAAATTATACACAATGGTCCGGAAGTGGGGCTGGCGGAAGAATTGCGATTTATCCTGATAATTCTTTTAATGGAATTATTGATGTAAGTGCAGGAAATTCTGTCGGAGGGATAACTTATCTTGGACAATCTGGAACAAGTAAAGGGCCAACATATAGTCTGACTGGCGGAAAAGATGCTAGTAGTGCTTATTATTTTGGCGGAGCAATTAGTGGAGATTTTATTTCAACAACAATAACTCAAACAAAAATGACAACTATGGCTTGGATAAATAATGGTTCAGGTTGGCAATTTTTTGTAAATGCAAATGGAAGTACTTATGTAAACGGAGTAGCAGGAATAGTACCGATACAACCATTTTATTATTCTGGAAATGTTTTATATCTTGGTAAAAATAGTTCATTAGTTTATTTCAACGGTACTATCGATGAAGTTCGTGTCTTGCCTTACAATTTATCTGCAGTAGATGTTTTAGCAATTTATAATAATCAAACAAGAATTGGAAAATATAGAACTGCTTTAAGTTCTTTTAGTAGCGGAGTATTTTATAACACAACACAATCGTATTGGAATACAACTTTAGTGACTGCAGATTCAACAAGCAGAAGCGGAATTGTTAATCAAGATAATTCTATTAATGTTTCTAATCCGAATTTAATGGTTTATTATTCGATGGACACTAATTTTAATGACGTTAAAACTGGTGCAATATCCTATTGCAATGGGTATAACAATAATCTTAATTGCCCAAGTGATTACAGTGGTTTATCAAGTAATGCTATTTTATTTCCTGCCAATTTAAATATTGGATTAAATATATCTACAAATATTACTACTAATCGGAATTGGTCCATGTCAGCATGGATTTATCCATTGACTGGAACTTGCTCGGCTTCATTAAATAGAATTTTTGGTCAAACAGGGTATAATGCGGATTGGTATATTGGTAGCAGTTGTAAGTTAGGAATTGCAGACGGTTCTAATCAGGTTGCGCCAACTGATGTGGTGCCAATGTCGCAATGGAGTTATATTACAGCAGTAGCTAACGATACAAATGTAACATTATGGCGAAATGGAAATCTTATAATGACGGGGCCAAATACTATCGGATTAAGTGGCAAAAGTTATTTAGGTAAAACCTTTGATAACAATGCCGGTTCGTATTACATGGGAGGTTTAGATGAATTTTTAGTTTATAACAAATCTCTTTCAACTTCCGAAATTAATCAATTATACAAATCCGGATTATCTGGGCACGCAAATACGAATGTAACAATACAAACAAGAACTGCAAATAGTTATAATGTTAGTGATCCGAGTTTAGTTGGATTCTGGGCAATGAATAATTTTAATTTTGCAGATAGTTCGGGAAATAATGGCGGCGTTCCTCAAAACGGAGTAAAGATAAATAAAACTGGATGTAAGCTCGGAAATTGTGCACAATTTGATGGTGTGAATGATTATGTTAATTTAACATATGCCGCTGCAGCCAATATGGCCACCAATGATTTTACGATCTCTACATGGATAAATACGGTGGGCAGTGCAACTAATACTATAATGGATAAACGAAGTAATGTAAATAATGCGGGATATTTATTTGGTCTTAATAACGCAACTCAAATTGCTTTCGTTTTAAATAACGGTACATTTAATTCTGCAATTTGGGCAAATGTTAATTCTATTAATAATTCATGGCATTATTTAAGCGTTTCAATAAATAGGACTGGAAATTTTACAATCTATTTGGATGGTGCTCTTGCTTCAACTACTGTGAATAATATTGTTGGTTCTTTAAGTTCATCAACTCCTGCAAACATAGGGAGAAAATCTTTAGATGGTTCGGGATGGCTTAATTTTAATGGTTCCTTAGATGAATTCGCAATATACAATAGAAGTCTATCGGCATCAGAAATATCAAATTTATATAATTTCGGACTTGGTATGCATGCGCCAGCAGATGCGAGTTTAGTTTCAACATGGTATTTTGATGAAGATGAAATTCTAGGAACTGATTTAAGCAATGGAAATAATCAGGGAGGATGTTCTGGTGCAACTTGTCCAATAATTAATTCTTCGAGCGGTGTTATTGGGAACGGCGGATATTTTCCAGCAAGTGCAAATAGTTTTATCAATATTTCAGATAGTCCTAGTTTAAACATTACTGGAAATATAACTATGTCTGCCTGGGTACTTGGTTCTGCAACCGACTCCGGTTATAGGTATATAGTATCAAAAACACTTACCACAGGTTATAATGGTTATAATTTGATGAAATCCAACACAAATAAAGCAATGATTGAGTTAGATTCGACAAGTCCGACCTTTAATCAATTACAAGGAACTTCAAATATTCAAGATGGTAAGTGGCACCATATCGTTGGAACTTATAATGGTACTCGTTCACTTATTTATGTAGATGGGGTATTGGAGGGGACAGGTACACTTTATTCCGCAGGTATTGCAGCAAATAATCAGGTTCTAAAAATTGGTAGTTATAATTATGGTGCAAATTATTATCCGGGTTCTATCGACGAAGTTCGTATCTACAATCGTTCTCTTTCCGCAGCAGAAGTACTCGATTTATACAATTTGGGAAATATGCATATTAATTGGAGTAATGGTGGAAATTTCTCAACAACGCAAAATGTGCGAGATGGTGTTGGAATTAATTCTGCTTCGTCTTCAAAGTTCATGCAATTTAAATCTAATTTTAATTCCAATAATACTGCTGTTGCTCCATATGTTCTTAGTTACAATGTGTCAAATTATCCAGATATTTATGCGGTTAATGTAACCTCTTTTAGTCCTGCGAATAATAGCGGAATAAATAATTTAAACGGAGTTAATTTTACAGCAAATCTCACAGATGATCTCGCGGGAATTAAAAATGCAACACTTAATGTTTATAATTCTACCAATAGTTTAATTAATCAAAATTCAATAATCGTTTCCGGAGTAAGTGGAACTTTAACTTCCACAGTGGGCATTCTAGTTTACCTAGTAGATGGAATTTACAATTGGTTCTGGAATATTTTTGATTTTAATGATAATCAACTTATCACTCAAAATAATACTTTAACCATTGGGAATATTTGTTCATCTGGAACTTTATCTACAACTTGTATACTTAACAGAACTTATTATTTTAGAGATGGAGAAATTATTAGTGGGACTGGAAATTTAATTATTAATTCGACTGGAAGCATTTACAGTGTTACCAGCAGAATATCAGTAATAATTAACTTTTCAACAGTCACTATTATGGCTGGAGGAAAAATTACTGGTGCGAATATCTCTATCTACACAAATAATTTAACTGTTCTTGGAACAATTAATACGACTGGCCTAGGTTATGCTGGAGGAGGAGATAATACTGCCGGAAGTGGACTTGGTGGCGGAGGTAGTGGAAATACAGTCCAACATGCAGGAGGTGGCGGAGCCGGTTATGGGGGAGCAGGTGGAAATGGAGGAGCATATCCTGCGGGCGGAGCCGGAGGAACAAGTTATGGTTCTTTAACAAACCCTGTAGATTTTGGTAGCGGCGGAGGAGGACATAGAAGTTATGATTGTGCAGGCCAAAATATTGGTGGAAGTGGAGGAGGAATTATTAAATTACAAATAACAGACACCTTAAATTTAACAGGAAATATTTATGCAAGAGGGAACTCCCCAGCTTTGGTAACTATTTATTGTAATTCTGGAGCCGGTTCTGGCGGAAGTATTCTTATAAATGCTACAAGAATAATTGGGGCCGGTAGTGTTAATGCTGGCGGAGCTACTGCTTCAATAGGTACATGGAATGCGGATCGTGCTGCTGGCGGAGGAGCAGGAGGAAGAATTGCAGTTTATATGAAACAAACTTCATCTAATCTGACTTATGTAATTTCAGGAGGCAGTACGGATGTATCTGCTACTGCAGGAGGAGTTGGAACTGTTTATTTATCTCCGCCGTTATTAAGTTCAGTAATATTGTCTTCCACAAATATTTCAAATAATAATACATACCAAAACTTAACTATATTGCCTAATTTGAATTCAAGTTATAGTTATGGGAATACTACAAATATCTATTCATGGTACAAAACAAATTCAACTGCGATTAATGAAACAATTGGAACAACATTAATTACAAATGGACTTGTAGCATATTATCCATTGAATAATGATACGCTAGATTACGCTGGAGCTAATGACGGAACAACTAGCGGAGCAACATTAAATTATTCTGGAAAAGTCGGAGGAGCTTACAGTTTTAATGGGATTAATGATTATATAAATTTGGGCACCGGGCCAACAGTTAATGGTTATTCTGAAATGACTGTGTCTATGTGGATTAGACCAAGAAGTTTGGGTAGTAATATGGGCTTATATGGAGAATCTACTTCGACAGTGTCCCAAGCAAGAAATACTTTGGCAGTATATACGGACGGGACCATAAGATGGGGCGGTAGAAGTAGTACTTCCGATTCTTTCCAGTCTGTAAATTCTTACAAAAATATTAGTTTGGATCAATGGTCCCACATAGTTGCAATTGTTAATGTAGTAACAAAAAATATCACAATATATGTTAATGGTATAGCTAGTAATGGATCTGTATCTTTTCTAGCTTCAACTTTTAGTGGCGGAGTTTCTGCTCAAAATATTGTTTTGGGTAAACATTTTAACGACGCTACTCCTTCTTTCAATGGTAGTCTAGATGAAGTAATGATCTTCAATAGAAGTTTATCTGATTACGAAGTTCAACAATTATACACTGGTTCAAAATATGGCGGAAATATTTTAGGTTCAAATGAAACATTTATAGGGGATTCATTTACTAGCAAAGTTCAGCCTTGCGACTCTATTGCTTGTGGCGCACAAATTAATTCTCTGCCTATTCTAATTAGAGATTTAGTAAATCCTAATGCAATTTTAATTACTCCTGCAAATGCAAGTTATATAAATAATCAAACACAAAACTACACTGTTAATTTAACTGATGAATCTGGAATAGCAAATGCAACATTAAATATATACAATTCAACAAATAGTTTAGTTAATTCTACTTTAGTAATTATCTTGGGCGCAGAGGGAACTTTAACTTCAACAGTGGGCATTGTTGTTAATTTAATTGATGGAATTTATAACTGGTTCTACAATTTATTTGATTTTGCAAATAATCAATTTTCAACAACTAACAACACACTGAATATTGACACAACTCTTCCGGTTCCGTATTTTGTTTCTCCAACTCCAAGAAATGATACTGGCAGTAATGTTGCAATAACTATAGCAGTAAATGTAACTGAAATCAATCCTGCAAATGCTACTTTTGCTTGGAATGGAGTAACTTATAGGTATAACTCCGCAAACTTTACAAATTTGGGAAACAATGTTTGGACTTTAAGTTTAACAAATATGACTGCATTACTGCCGGGGCAATTATATTATTACAATGTTACTGTTATAGATCTAGCAGGTAATAGTAATACAACAGAAACTAGACTTGTAAAAGGAAATACTGCTCCGGTGATTACAGTAGACAATGCATCCACACAAAGTGGATTCTTTAATTCTTCAGAAATAATTATCAATGTTAGTTTTGCAGACAATGAGGGAAATATGAACGGAAGTTATGTTAATTTATACTATAGAAATAACTATCAGAATTTAACAATTACTTTAGTAAACCAAACTTTTGATAATTCCAGTGGTTCTTCAATTAATTTATATCTAAATTATTCAAGTTTAACAGAGGGAATTTACTATCTTAACTCCACAGCTACAGATGCTGTGGGAGAAGTAACTAACACTTCTACAAAGGTAATTGTACTTGACCGAACAAGCCCAAATGCAACACTATTACTTGAAAATAATTCTTATTTCGATTATAACGGAGTTAATTTGACTGTTAACTTAACTGATAATTTAGGAATACAAAATGCAACACTTAACATTGTTAATGGAAGTAATGTTAGTCAAATAATAAATCAAACAACAATTAATTTTGTTAGCGGAACAGTTCAGACAACTGTTGGAGTTGTTGTTAATTTGATGGATGGAATTTACCAATGGTTCTATAGTTTATTTGACTGGGCTGGTAATGCTAATCAGTCGGGAAATAATAGTTTGATGGTTGATACATACGCGCCAACTATGATTAATGTGGTTTATACGCCCGACACAAATGGTAGTATTGATCCGAATACTTTGATGCGATTTAATGTGACTGTACGGGATTCGCTTTCTAGTGTAAATGCTACGGTGCTTGAGATGTTTGATGGAAATAATTGGCAGAATTATACTATGAATTTAGTTAATGGTTCAGGAACTAAGTATGATGGCGTATGGTCTACTAATTTTACAACTAGTTCTAATGAAACAAATTATACTTTTAAGATACTAGCTATAGACACTGCAAATAATGCAAGAGAAAGTCCAGAACTTAATTTTAGTAGCTATTGGGATTGTACTTGGAGTGTAACTAACACTCTTGAAGCAACTGCAGGTTACAGCGAAACAAAGAAACTTGGAAATATTTCTATAACTAATACTGGGGATAGTAATTATAATGATGGTTGTACTTTAACATTTAAATCACAACACAATCTTGAAAGCGGAAAAGTAACACTTAATTCTGCTTCTAAATCTACAGCCTATTCCTTATTGCCTGGTGAAATGAAGAACATTTCTGTTAGTTATGTATTTGGCCTTGATGTTCGCTCTGATGCTGTAATAATATCTACTTCCGAAACTAGTGAGTTTACTAATACTTATCAAATAAACGCGACTGTAACAGCAGTAACTAGTCAAGCAGGGCCTTATTTATATCAAACAATAAGTTCTGCTCCTGCAATTGTTTATATTAAACCTCAAACAATTAGTTTAGATGCGTATATCTCTAATCTTATGGGCAGTGATATTCCAAATTATACTAATACGGCATACAATGTAAGTTCTAATTGGGTAATTGATTCTGCGTTTACTAACTTAACTG
>CAYLGX010000002.1:42842-46867 GCA_964383425.1 Candidatus Woesearchaeota archaeon | reverse complement strand
AGTCCGCTAGTAGGTATTATTGATTCATCCATGATATGTTATTACTTTATAATGATAATACTATTTAAATTTAACTTTTTTGGAGTTTGTTTGACTGGAACTGCATTTTAAACGGGTATATTTGCTTAGAATTAACTTAAATTTTTTATTTCTTAAGTATTTTTAGGATCATATCTCTTTTATCTTTAGCTGCTTTTGTGGCTTCGGGAGTCCCTAATGCATCTAGTCTTTTAGCTTGCTCTTCCAAATGTGCGGCTCGGTCTAAATTGTTTTGCCTATACAAGGTTTGTAATTCTTGTATTCCTAGGTAGTCATGTATTTGTTTATCTAAAATTAACATTAATATTGCAGCAGCTAAAAGCCAGCCGTATATTTGATTTCCGATTGGAGATAATTCATAGGATCTTGAGTTCCAAAGTACCATAAATATAATAATATAAGTAATCCAACCAAATCGTCTACCAATCTTACCTATGTCGGATTTATGTAAAAAGAAAGCAAATATTATAAATGGGAAAATAATAGATATAGCTATTCCCATTACGCTATACGGCAAGATCATTGCCCGGATAATATCATTTTCTGGAATATATCTTATTGAAAGAATACTTATAGCTACTGAAACTACTAACAGTGCAAATTTATTTTGATCAAGTCCAGCTAATTTTGCGGATTTGAGTACAAAAGAAATTATTATATAGAATATGACTAATAACAAACATTTGGCTAGGAAAAATTCACTTCCAGAATAATCTCCAATAATTACTTCAAAAAAAGGTGAAGCAAAATCGATTGCAGTATTTATTACTTGATCTGCGCCATGTCTTAAATCAATGGATCCGTAAGAATATGCTGAAATTAATGGGAGAATTAATGAAATCAAAATTAAAGATAATCCAATCAAACCATAGCTTTTTTTTATCTCCATCTTCAAATACATAGCATTACCTGCTTTTTAAATATTTTTACTTTGATAGGAGAATATCTTAATTTAGTTTTATAGTCTTGTTTAAAGAAATATTTATAAACGAGTATTTCATCTATTGTCTATGAAAAAAGGGACAAAGGTATTTGCGTTTATTATATTTAGTTTATTTATAATTAGTTTCTTAGTCGGAGTTGTAGAAGCAAAAACAGTACTTGATGCTATAAAAGAAAGTACTGCGGGTCTTTTCTCTACGCCATCTGAAAATAGTTCACTTTATTTTTCTAAAGTTCTATTAATTATTTTAGTTACATTACTAGTTTATTCTATTTCGGCTGCTCTTCCGTTCGTACCTGATAGTAATGGTATTAGATGGGCTATTTCTGTAATTATTGGTTTATTGTCTTTTATGACTGTAAGTTTGGATAACATAAAATATATTTTAGTTAACTATGAAGGACTCGGCGTGGCATTGACTACTTTTATTCCACTTGTAATTTTACTAATTTTTACTGCAGAATTCCGTAATAAAGATAAAACCGGATTAGCTGGTCCTATTAATAAGTTAATTTTAGTTCTTTTTGCACTTTACATCGGATTTAGATGGCTTACTGTAGAATACACTGGAGATATTGCTCCAACTATGGCTTGGGCTTATCCTGCTACTTTAATCATAGTATTGTTATGGCTTCTTATCGAAAAAGCTTTTGCCAAATGGTTCAAGAAAGAGAAAATAACAGCTCAGGCAGAAAGTGCTGAAGCTCAAATTGACGAAGCAGCAGCAGGAATTGCTAATGCAGCTACTATAAATAAAAAGTTGACTGGCGCAGCTAAAGCTAAATGATCACTAACAATAAATCTATTTATTTTCTTTTTGGAATATTATTTACTCTTTTACTTGTTAACTTAGTTTCTGCAGCAGATACCAGCATTTTAAGCAATATTGGAAGTTATGTTCATGATTTAACTAATGGAATACCTGATGATTCAAAAGGTGGTATTGCTAAGATTCTTCTTGTTGCTTTAGTTGTTATTTTTGTTTATTCTATCTTAGAATTTATTCCTCTTTTTTCAGAAAAAACCGGTCTTCAATGGGCTGTCGCAGTTATAGTTGGTCTTCTTTCATTTTTATTTGTAAGCTACGATAATATTAAATTTATTTTGGCTAATTATGAGGCATTGGGTATAGCTCTTACTACTATTATTCCACTTATTATTCTTATTGCATTTACACTTAATATGCAAATGGATAAAAGATATGGCATGTGGAAAACATTCATCAATAAGTTTTTTATTGTATTGTATATTGTTTATGTTTTATATGCTTGGCTTACAATAAGTTGGGATGATTCCAATCCGACTCCTGCACTTGCCTGGGTATATCCATTATCATTGATTATAGCCCTAATATGGTTCTTTGCATTCAGGCCTGTAGCCAGAGTAGCTAGACGAGCTAAAGATAAAGAAGAACAAGAGGGAGTAAGGGATATTAATACCAACGCTACTGCAAATATTATTGACAACAGCGTGCAAAATAAGATTAAAATAATAATGGCTAAGTTCGATAAAGATGGACATATCTCTGTAAGAGATCAAAGATACTTGAAAGCACATGGCGCAGGTCATCTTATGTTTGGAAAAGATGTATCTCCTTAGTTGTAGATTTTTAATTTCTCCAAATCTTTAAAAACTTATTAATTGTGTTATTTACATGGGTGAAAAAAAGTTAGGGTTGTTATTTAGTGTTTCTTTAATATTCATTGTTTTAACCCTAGTTTTATCTTTTCAATTTTTATCAGCAGAACTTGTTAATGTAAATCCTACTTCAGGTGAAGCAGAAGTCTTCGGAATTAATCCGGCAGATGTGCCCACTACTCCGCAAGATGCAGCGAATGTTAGTTTAAATTATTTGAAGGCCGAATGGCAAAAGATTATAGCTAAAACTCCTTATATCGGGCCAATACATAATTTTCTTTTAAATAATCAGATGATTATGATTGTGTTGTTTAATACTCAGTATGAATTTTCGCTTACTTTTATTTGCATATTTGTATTGTGGCTTTATTTTTGGTTTTTGAGTTCTGATTATATTGATTCCTATGGAATTATTAAGATGGGGCTACCTTGGCTTGCTGGCCTTGGTGTAGCTTTGATTTTAGCACACGTAGGGCTTATCAAACTGTTAGTTGATACTTGTTTGAATATTATCTATGCAAAAGACCTATGGTGGGCAAGATTGCTTATTTGGATGGGTATAATCGCCATTTTCTTTCTTGTAGGTTATGCTGAACAAATTTTAAAAGAGGCTAATGTGTCTGGAAAAAAGAAGAAGGAAGAACAAGAATTAAAAGAAGAAACTAAAGTTAACAAAAAGTTTAGAGAAGGATTTGAAGAGGGAGCAGGTATTTAATTAATTATTTTTAAGCTTGTACTTATTTAGAGCAGTAGACATTCCGCCTTCCATGCCGGTCATTTCTGCTTTTTCTTCCCTTGCATCTTGTTTCATTTTATGAATTATTGTTCTTGCGCCCATAGCAAATATTATCAGGATTAGTATTGTAAGTATTAGGCTTGCTAGTCCCCAGTCTTGCAGTAGTTTAGTCAACCATTCAAAATCAAAAAATATATTGTTAATTTGACTCATTGCGCCAGTCATTGAAATTAAAAGTGTAATTATTATTGCTGCGACCCAGGATTTCCAGTCCTCTCCTAAAAACGGGATGAATGTTAATACTGACTGAATTATTAAAATTAAGATTATTAATAGGACGATTAAAATTATAAAATCTTGAAGGGTTTGAATGGCGCTAGTTCCAAATATCATTTTTGAAACAGATTGCATACTTTCAGGAATTATTATTTGTTTAGATAATAAGTCGTTGCTAAATGATTTTAAATCTTCAGAACTATTTGTATTGGAAGTGAATACTTCAGTGGTATTTTGTGCTAGAATTAAAGTTGTTAGTACAATAGTTGTAAATAATACTAAGATAAATAATTGACCCTTTTTCATATTCACTCTAGAAATCTTAAATTTATAAATTAGACGATTTTATTTTGCTCGCTTATATGCTACTATCTTCCTTTTTTTACCTTCGCC
>CAYLGX010000002.1:30769-42742 GCA_964383425.1 Candidatus Woesearchaeota archaeon | reverse complement strand
CTGAAGAAGAAAAGAAGAAAAAAGCACTTGAGATGTTTGTTGGAAGGCCCAATGTAAAAACAGTTCTTGAAAAATTAGATAAGGTGCATGGAAGGCTTAGAACAATTAAAACTAGATTTCTTGCTGGAGAAAAGAAACTTGAAACAGTATATAGGGAAAACGGTTGTTTTTTTAAATTGAATATTGAAACTTGCTATTTTTCTCCAAGACTTGCTAATGAGCGAATACAGATAGCAAAACTTATTAAAAAAAGCAAGAAAAATTCAAAGGTTTTAGTTATGTTCGCAGGAGTTGCACCTTTTTCAATTGCAATTGCCAAGTATGCTAAACCTAAACGACTTGTAAGTTTGGAACTTGGTAAGGAGTGTAATAAATATGCAATTGAAAACGTAAAGAAAAATAAGGTAGACAATATTGTCGAAGTAATTGCGGGCGATGTAAAAAGAGTTATCCCCGTTTTATGTAAAAAAGAAAAATTCGATTTTGTAGTTATGGCTCGTCCTAATCTAGAAGATACTTTTTTTAAAGAGGGTTTAATGGCTTCAAGAAAAGGGACAAAGATAATTTATTATGGATTTTTTCCTGAGTCTAAAAAAGACGATGGCGTAGCAGTTCTTGAAAAACAAGCAAAAGCACTAAAACGAAAAATTAAAGTTAATCATGTTACTGAAGCGGGACATATTGCTCCTTTTGAGCACAGATACAGAATTGAAATTAGTGTTCTAAATTGATTATTAGTGCAATTACTCGTTACTGAATTTTTTAAAAACCGAAAGCTTTAAAAACCATCTTTTTTTTATAATTCTATCTAAGATTACGTTTAGTTTCTAGATATTTAGGGGAAAAATGAAAGGACGTAGTTATGTAAAATTAAGACAAAAAATGGAACAAATAAGAAAAACATATCATCAAAGAACAGGTCAAGAGCTTATGAACTCAATGCCTATTGGTAGAGATACTGCTAAGAATATGGCGCAAGTAGTTTCTCGTCTCTATGGTGGGAAGTTTACCAGTGATTTGGATTTAAAAGTTATGCGATTTTATACTGCGACTAAAGTTGAATCTGCAAAGTATAGTGTTAAAATTATTGATATACATAAGGAAGGGGACAATCAATATAACGGACTTGAAATTGAAACTACTGAGTTACCTACCGAAATGCAAGCTCATATTGAAAAATTAAAGGTGGGAGAATCTTTAACTTTTTATCACGAGGCTCATGATATGGATGAGATTACCGATATGACTCGAAAAGATTTACCCGTGGTTTCTGATGATCGAGCTATCAATCATCCTGAAGAAGTAACTCCGAGGCAACTTATTACTGAAGATTTGTTATATAGTGATAGTCTTATTTTTAGGCCACAAGGTAATGAGGACGGAGGATATGTTGTAGGTTTGAGAGTTCTTAACAAACAAGGCCTTCATATGCGTCCGGGCTCACTCATTGTTAAAGTTGCATCTAAACCTGAATATGCTGATTGTGAAATTTATCTAAAAAGAAAGGATGTTGTTAAAAGTGCAAAAAGCATAATGGGAATAATGTTACTTGAGTCTACCTGTAATTCTGAACTTATAGGCGAAGCAAAAGGACCTAATGCTAAACCTTGTCTTGAAGAAATTGCAAAATTATTTCAAACAAAATTTGGCGAATTATAATCTAAAAATATATTTTATTTATACTATTATTTAACTTAATTTTTTATAATTATATTTCTTTTTTTACTCTTATTGCACTTGGGGATTCTCCGCCGTGCCATGTAAACCGCGGTCTAACTCGAATAGGGTAGATTCTTTCTGAATTATCATCTAGTACTAACGCGGAACCTTTGTAACTTGGAAGATTAGCCATTGAAGTTTTAACTGATTCTAAAAGGTAGGTTTGCATTATTGAATTAAGTGCTTCTATATCTGGTTGTGCAGTTAGTCTATGTGAAATAACGATATCTGACTGTGTCATGGCGTCCCTATGAATTACTCCTGGTTGTTGTGTTGCTAAAACAAGAGATATTCCTGGTTGACGTCCCTCTCTTAAAATTTGAATAAGTGCATCGCTCGCAGCAGTTTTTCCTTCTTTTGGGAGAAATTCATGACCTTCATCAATAAATACCCAAACCAGTGGAACTTCTTTTTTTCCAGTAGCCATATAATTCATTCCGTGTTGAAGGGAAATCATTTCTTCTTTTTTTCTAGCAAGCATTCTTTGATTAAATAATTTTTTACAAACAAGGCCAATTACTAATGCTCGAACATTAAATTCTCCTATGGATGAATAACAGCTCACATCTAGAATAGTGGATTGTCCTGCTGTGATCAACTCTTCCATGCTAGTTCCTTTTTGATTTTTTTCTGCAAATACTCCCCAAGTTCTAGCTGCTTCAAATAATGCTACGGCTGCATTTTTTACATTATCTTCTATTTTTTCATTTTTGAATGTTTCAATTACTTCATCTAAACTAAATTCTTCACCAGCAAGTTCACCTATTACTTTTTGTATTAAAATTGAGATGGGATCAGTAATTTTTAAATTAAAAGTTAAAACCCAGTCTTCTCCTGCAAGTTCAGATGGTTTTATTGCAAATTTTTTGTCGATAGGAATCTGTCTTTTTTCATATTCTTTGTAATATCCGTACGGTGCCCAGATAGTTACTGGAAGGTTTTTTGGTTTTAGGTCCCATTCTTGTAATAATTCGGCTTCTTTTTCATTTTTATATTTCATCGTCCAGAAAATACCCATAGTATCAAATATTATGGGGGCTATGTTTTGGCTAGTCTCAGGATCGAGTGCACAAAGCTCTTCGGCAATTGCACCTAGTGTATAGGATTTACCACTACCTCTTTTTCCACAAATCATGATTACATGGCTGCGTGCAATATCTATCCAGAATAAATTGGAAAGGCTAGTATAGTTTCCCATAGTGACATATCCTTTTCCTAAATAAATTAGACCACGGTTACCAAATTTCTTTAAATCTGATTTATCTCTCCCTACAATAATATCATAAGCCATTTTGTTACCTCTCTATTCCTTATAGACAACTGCACTGTTTAATTAGTTTTATGCAGTTCTCTATCTGTCTAACTGTACTTTCTTGTAATTTTGTCGATACAGTTATACATATTATGAATTATTCTCGGTTTTTAATTGTTTTTATACTGTGTTTATATTTTTTTCAATGAAACTTTGTTCCATAAAGTTTTTAAAGACTGGCTATTTTAATATTTCATGGTTGATTTTTCAAAAGAGATAATAAAAGAAGAAAAAAAGTTAGAGAAGTCTGTAAGGAATTTAAATTCTTGGATGATTGTTTCTTGTGTTTTAGCAGTTTTACTTGTAATCGCAATTGCAATGGTTTTTTGGCCAAGCGGATTATCTGAAAAAGCAGCTAGTGAAAAACTTTTATTAACTTTGGGTGGAATGGTTACTGAACCTGTTACACTTATCAATACTACTAATCTTGGCGGCTTATATGAAGTTTCTGTTTTATACCAAGGCCAAACTATTCCAGTCTATATTACTAAGGATGGAAAATACAAGGCTATGGGAGTTCAAGAAATAAAATCCACTGACTCTGCTAATCCTTCTAATCCTAATACTCAAACTCCTTCTGCACCAACACCTACAGAAGTTACTAAATCTGATAAACCTAAAGTTGAATTATTTGTAATGACTGAATGTCCTTACGGAACTCAATCTGAAAAAGGAATTATTCCTGCTTTCGAAGCTCTTGGAACTAGCGCTGATACTCAAATAAGATTCGTACATTATTTCATGCATGGAGATAAAGAAGAAAAAGAAACATATACTCAAATTTGTATTAGAGAAGAACAATCTACTAAATTTATGGCTTATTTGAAATGTTATTTAGTTGATGGAGATTCAGCAAGATGTATTAAAAATGCTAGTATTGATTCAGCTAAACTTACAACATGTATTGCTACTAATGCTAAGGCCTATTACAAAGTAGATTCTGATTTAAGTAATAAATACGGAGTCCAAGGATCTCCTACATTAATTATCAATGGTGCAGAGTCTAATGCTGGAAGAAATTCCGCTTCATACCTAGCTGGAATTTGTAGTGCATTTAATAATGCTCCGAGTGCTTGTACTAAAACACTTAGTTCAACAAATCCTAGTGCTGGATTTGGATATGGCGCTGCAGGTAGTGCTTCTGCTGCTAGTTGCGGTTAATTATATCTTTTATAATTTCGAATATTTATCCTCTTGACTTAGGTTTATTAAAATTGGGATTTTTTTAACTTGGGGTAAAGTCCGTCTTTAGAAAGTTTTACTTAATTTAGTATTTTTATTTTTTTCTAGCTAAAATGTCTATTTCAGAATGTTTGAGATAGGATTCTTGTCGATTCATTGAAGAAGATTCAATAATTTCAAAGCCAGTACTTTCAAACATCTGTTCTAGTTCGCCTCTTGCGAAATAAGAATAGAATTTTTGTATGTCGCCTTCGTAACGATTATCTTTTATAATGCCCTCTCCAGCTCCCTCTTTAACTCCTGCATAAAATATGCCTCTTTCTTTTAGACATGTTTTTAAATTAATTAGCAGGTCGGGAATTTGTGTTCGTGGAATATGCAGTAGGCCCGCACAACACCAAATTCCATCAAAATAATTGGGTGGAAAATTAGCTTGCCTTATATCTTGTAATGCGAATGTTGCGCCTGGAACTGTTTGTCTAGCAATATCTATCATATTTTGAGATAAGTCAATTCCATTTACCCTTAATCCGCGTTCATAAAATATTTTAGCATCTCTGCCAGATCCGCAGGCCAGATCAAGTATACTGGCATTTTTTTCTAGAAGTGAAATAAATTTTTCCAAGTATATTGTTTTTCCCAGGGCGGCTACATTTTTAGTATACTGTTCGGCAGTTTGATTGTAAGAATTAATTGTAATTTCGGTTTGTGTTGGCATTTTTACATTTTAGCTGCAAATTTATTGAGATTATTTGCAACTTTTATTGCTCCTCGATATTCTTCTAAGAATTCTTGTTCGGGTTCTGTTAAATCTAGTAATTTTTCTGTATTTTTATCAATTATTAGACATAGTATTGGAAAATCTTTTAGTGCTGTTTTTTTACTAGTATGGATGAACTCTGCAAGTTTGCCTGCTATTGCTTTCTTTTTAGCATTTTTTTGATTAGCCATCCAAATTTTTAATATTCTTTGAGGAGGATTGTACTTAGTGAATCTGTCTGCTAGATTTTTATGACCTTTTGCAGCGCTAACTCCCACACTTAGGAAAAAGTTTTCGTAAGCTAAGAAATGCCAGTGTTGTTGGCGGTGAATTCTTCCCCGATATACATCGGCTATGCTTAATGCTTCAAATGCCTTGTGTAGATCTTCTCCGCGGTATTCCATAGGTATGTTTTCTTCTAGCCATAAGAATATTTGATCTAGTTCTAAATCTACATTATCGTAGATGTTAATGGTTTCATTATTTGGTCTTAATTTGAATATTCTTTTCAGTGCATTAAATATATCTGTTGCTTTTTCTCTTACGTCTATTGATGCTTCTGCTGGAGCTCCAGTGTTAATTATCGATTGGAGGTCATTTAGCGCAGCTCTTAGGTCTCCGCGGGATTTTGCCCCTATTTCTTTAATAATCGTGTCTGGGACGAACTTATCCTCTTTTTTTATAATGTCTGTTATTAGCTCCATGATTGTCACATAGTCTATTTCTTTCATAGGTACCATTTCACATTTGTTTCTTAGGAGCGAGAATTTACTCTGCCATACATCGTTACAGGTTATAATCATTGGAAATTTAGATTTTTCTATTAGGGCTATTAATTCGGCTAAACCCCCGTAGTCCGTAGAAGTTACTCCGTCCACTTCATCTATTAGAATTATTTTACTTTTTTGAAAAAGGGATTTTTGCTGACTTGATGGTTTAAGAATTTCATCAAGTTTAGATCTATTTCTTAAATCGCTCGCATTTAATTCAAATAATTCAAAATCGTTTTCTAGTGCGGCAACCATTGCCAGTGTGGTTTTTCCAGTTCCGGTTGGACCGTGGAGAAGTATGGCTTTTTTCTTTAAAGTGTTAGTTCTAAATGCTAGTAAATATGACTTAACTTTACCGACTGCTACATCTTGACCTTTGATCTCAGAAAATTTTTTAGGTCTGTGTTTATCAAATAAGGGGATTGTCATTTGTGTATGATTAGATTTTTTTATTTCCTAATCCGGCTAAAACAAAACTTGCTAGTAATGCTTCGAGTTGAACAAATTCATCACTTCCCTCTACAAGTCTAAATTCAATTTCTCCGGTTTTTTCAGTTAATTTAACTTTTAATTCCGGATCAATATCTAAATTCCAAACTTCTTTTTGTATAAGTTTAATAGTATCGGTTCCTGAAATAGATTCCTTGAGCATTATATCTAAAAGTTTTTCTCGTGCTTTTAAGAAATCGCCAGATAATGCATAATCTAGTACTACTCTTACATCTTTAGGTTTTGCACTAGAAAGCAAGATATTAATTATTTCTTGATTAATTATTGGAGAAATTGATGCTGAAGCTTGTATGAGATTTATCGCTCTTCTGCAATCTCCTTCGCAGCCCTCATATATGCTTTCAATGGATTTATCATCCATAGTTAACTTCTCGCCAGCAGTTATTTTATTGATTACTTTTTCAATATCCTTTTTTTCAAGAAGTTTAAATCTAAACACTACACATCGAGATTGTATTGGGTCAATAATTTTTGAAGAATAGTTACAAGACATGATAAATCTGCAAGTATTTGTAAAATTTTCCATTGTTCTTCTTAATGCTTGTTGTGCTTCTTTTGTTAGCGCATCAGCTTCATCTAGGAATATTATTTTAAATGGAACACTACCAAGAGATTTAGTTCTTGCAAAATTCTTTACTTCTTGTCTAATTACATCAATTCCTCTAGCATCTGAAGCGTTCAATTCTAAATAGTTTTCCTTCCAGTATTCTTTAAATAGATCTTTTGCAACAATTACTGCAAGTGTAGATTTTCCAGTTCCAGCAGGACCTGCAAATAACATGTGCGGAATGTTCATAGAATTTGTAAGATTTTTTACTCTTTTAACAATCTCATCTTGCCCAACTACGTCTTCAAATTTACTAGGTCTATACTTTTCAGTCCAAATTGATAGTGAGTTTGTCATTTGTTTACCAGCTTTTTCAAAGATAAAAACGAAATCTGTCTTATAAATATTGCTATGTTATAAACTATATTAGAAATACGAAATTAAGCAGATCTCATTCTATGCATCTTTCTTTTTCGCTTTTCTTTATTCAATCGCTTTCGTTGCCATTTCCATCTCATTTGGCCTTTCTTTTTCCATCTTCTACTTGATCTTTTCATAAGGATACTGATTTTTATTGATTTATAAATGTTGCTTTTGATAGTTTTACTAGAATTTCTTATGCATAAATTAAATTTATGCTCGTCGTGGTTGGCAAGGTTAGAGGATAATCATTCTCCATTAGCCATTCATTAAGACAAACATTATTATGTAGATAGTCTCCATTTCTGGTTTTATATGCTTCTTTTCTAGATAAATGTTTTCCGCATTCAACACATTTTACTAACTCGCTTTCGTTTGTCCGTTCTGTCATGAATGATATAATCCTTCTATTTATTTAACTATTTTCCCTTGTGAATATAGGCAGATATATACTCACTAGTGAGTATATTGACCAAACCTTTAAATATAGTGCAATATTATTTGCAATAGCAAGGTATAGTTTTATACCAGGGTAATATTATGAAAAGAAAAGTTATCAAACAAGGACACAATACGCTGACTATAACTCTGCCAAGTGAATGGGCTAAGCGATTTAATCTTCAATCTGGTAACGAAGTAGATCTTGATGAAAAAAATAATGGATTGTTTATTTCTACTGAAAAAAATAATTTTCATAGAACTGCGGAGTTTGATATTTCTAAAATGGATATTGCTATGATCTGGAAATATTTTATGGCGGTGTATAGGGAAGGATATGATGAAGTTAAAGTAACTTTTAATGAAAAACAAGATTTTGATAGCCCATATAAATTTTTCTCTCAACATAGACTTGATGTAAAATACAAACGAAGCAGGGATAAGAAAACTCCCCTCGAAGCATTACAAAATTTTGTTACAAGGTTTATTGATTTTGAGATAGTTGAACATGGGAAAGACTATGTAATCATAAAAGAAATGGGGGAACCTAGCAGTAAACAATTTGATAACTCTCTTAGAAGAATATTCTTACTCTTACAAGAAATGGCAGAACAAACACTCGAAGCGATTAAAACAAATAATCCTAAGCTAGTTGCACATATGCATGATGTAGATATAAATCTGGATAAGTTTCATGATTATTGCGTTAGGATCCTTAATAGAGTGGGAAATAAAGATCAGAAAAAAACATCATTACTATTTACTATGCTTTATTTAATGGAATTAATAGGTGATGAATTTAAAAATATTTCAATTCATTTGCTTTTTGATTTCCCTCCAAATACTAAATTTAAAAATATAGAATTACTTGCGCAAGCAGTTACTGATCAGATTAATGGTTTTTATGATGTTTTCTATAAATTTGATGCTGAAAAAATAAGAGTATTATCTGGTATAGACCAAACTACCTACATGCAGATACCTCAAATTTACAAGAAATCAAATGAAGATGAAAAAGAAATTTATCATCATCTTAGGATGATTGAGAGATATATTAATGCGCTTTTGGAACTTAGAATTGAAATGGAATTCTAATCGGTTTATTTTATTGTTTTCTAAAGCTTTTTATATGTAACAAAATTAGGAAAGTTATAGCCCTATAGTATAGTGGTCAAGTATACGAGCTTCTGAAGCTTGGGACCCCGGTTCGAATCCGGGTAGGGCTATTATTCCGGATTCGAAGTCCTTAAAAAATATTCTATTTTTTTGGAACTTCAAAACAAGTATATTTTGAAGTAATCCGGGTGGGGCTATTATTCTAATAAAAATAAGATAGATGTAATACTTAAAAGAAATATTATAAAATTAGTTAATTGTTATTAAACTCTAAGTCCGTGATCTTTGAATGTTTTATCGTGTTCATCCATTTCACCAGCAGCAAGGCAGTCCCAGCAAGTATGTATAGTTCCATTTGGATCTTGTACTTTTCCAGTTCCTTTGCATTTAGGGCAATTTTTGTTTGTCATATTATTATATGAAAATAAGCGTATTTAAGCATTTGGTATTTAGAAGATATATTTTTTAACTTTTATCTTACAATAAACCTTTAAAAATGTATTAAAACTTAATTTATTAATCAGATCCTGTCATACAGTGGCCAAGTATGCCACCTTCTCAAGGTGGACACCCGAGTTCGAATCTCGGCAGGATCATAAGTAGATTTTTTAAACTAGCCCTACTATTCTATTTTATCAAATGGGGTCAACATATGAAAGAAGTTTAGTTAAGGGCGTATCGTGGGAGATAATCTCATTTATACTTACTCTGGCCGTAGTTTATTTTGTATATGGTAATATCCTAGTTTCTTTAACCTCTGCTCTTCTTTTAACTGCAATAAAGGTTATTCCTTTTTTTGTACATGAACGGCTTTGGAAAAAAGTTAGATGGGGAAAGATTTAATTTTTAGTTATTTATATTTTTTAACTATTCTTTGCAACAGTCAATAGCTTTCTTAACCATATCGCCCATTTTAGAAAAAAATCCCTTGTCTACTTTTAATTCTTCTTTTTTGCTTTGCGAATGTGAATAATCTCCTTTTTCTTCTAGTCTTGCTTCTTCTATATCTTTTATAGAAACCATGCCTTTTTCTTTTATTGTTTTGCTATCAATCATGTTGAGATTTAATGCCCAGAATAAATTGTATAAGTTATATGCTCTTTGGAAATATTCTTTGGATTCCTTATCATTTCCTTCTTTGAGGTGTTTTGTCCCAACTTCGCTCATTCTCATTGAAGCGGAAAGTAAATGTTTGCTTGTACACCATATTTCTCCATCTGGATCTTTTACTATTTTTTTTAAAAGTTCTACTCTCATAGTTCTTACTTCATTCAATAGTGGGTAATACAAATCTTGTTTGCCTGTTTTTTCAGCGGTAAAGAATAAGTGTTCTTCAATTCCTATTAAGTTCATAATCCCCACACATAAGTCTTCTTCCACATTTACATCTAGTTTTTTTTCATTTACGACTTTGTCTACTTTATCTAGAAGTTTTTTTACGTCTTTTTCAGTTGTCATGTTATATTAATTTTAGCAGTAAATGTATGTCAAAACTGGCAATTAGAAGAATAATTAGCGGTATAAATACTTTCTGATAATATACAATAACTTTTCCGTCATTTAATTTTTTTAATTTTAAATCTGCTAGGATGGAGATTATGAAAAAGAAAGAACCCAGTATTACTCCTAAAAGTATTTTATCTAGCCCCCACATTACATTTCCGGCCATTCCGATTATATTCATTGGTTTGTAAAGTGGGAATAAGAATAATAAGTAAAATGATAAAATGATTAATATTTTTCTAAATAAGAAATGTACATTTTTTCTATTTAGGTAATCTATCATCCAAGCTATGCTTGATACAATTAGCGCCCCTATCCAAAGTCCAGTTATAACATCATCTATTCCCCAAGTTCTGAAGAATCCGACCCCTGCGCCAATTGCTACTGTGCATACTGGACAAACCATTATTTGAGCCCACCTAATTGCTTTAGACTGGAGATTGCGTCTACATCGCCCAGATAACAAGTTTGATTATTATACAGCATAGGGACCCCGCGGGCGTCTTTGGCTATTTTACAAAAGTCAGCTAGTTTTTCATATTCCTTAGCTATTTCTGGAAGCCAGACGTTTTTTTGTGTGATATTTAGTTTAGAATCTAGACTATTGTTTGCAATAAATTCCTCTACTAATTTACAATGTGGACAAGTGGGGCTAAAAAATAGTAATATTGCTTCATTATTGGGCATTACTGATTTTTGATTATTTACTGCTACTATGTAAATCACACCAGATAGTAGAATATTGATTAATAGGAACCAAAATATTGCCTTTCTTGCAGGATAGGTTATTTCTTTACCCAATACCTCTTTTCTTTCTTCTTGTTTTATTTCTTTTTCAATTAAGCCTTCTGCCATATAAATAAGTTCTATTTTTTGTTTAAATACCTTATTATGTAACTAATTACAGGTCCAAAATAGGTTTAAAAATCCCTAAAAATTAGTTTTATTATCATAGTCATCCCCACTAAGGTTGGGATGATGGAGTCAGGACTCGCGGCGTCCTGGCTCCACTCATATTATTTAAATGATATATATAATTGAACATTTAGAGCCTAAACTTTGGGATTGGTGTATTTTGGAATATGAACATATTTCCCAAACTGTTGGCAAGGAAAATCTTTGGTTTACTAATATTTTAGATAAGAAAGAGGCAAAAATTCTTAGTAAATTTGGCAAGGTGTTTGAAAAGCGAGTTTGTGATCTGAATTTGAGGGGGATTTGTATTCTGGATCCAGAATCAAATAATCTTTTGGAACCTGCGGACAAAAATAATTTCCAATATTTTGTTTTTGGGGGAATCTTGGGAGATTATCCTCCTAGAAAAAGAACTAAAGAAGAATTGACTATTCACTTACCTAATTGTGAAACTAGGCACATTGGAAAAGAGCAAATGTCTACTGATAATGCTGTATTCACGGTTAAACAGATACTCCATGGTAAAAAATTCGGTGAATTGAAATTTGAAGATAATGTTCGTATAGACATTAATGAATTTGAGAGTATTGATTTACCCTATAGGTACAATCTTGTAGACAATAAGTTATTTATTTCTGAAAAGTTATTGGCTAAGCTAAAAAAAGGTAATGCGCTTAAGTAACACTTAAAAACATTAGTTTCTTATATCTGGTATGGAAAAAGAGGAGAGTATTATTCAACATAGTGAAATTTTTAGAGAAAGAAATATAAGTTTGATACT
>CAYLGX010000002.1:17945-30669 GCA_964383425.1 Candidatus Woesearchaeota archaeon | reverse complement strand
ATTACAATCCTATTTAAAAAGAATAGATTTACATTAGTATTATAAAAAAGATGGAGTTATGTGGTTTAAGTTCTGGTTCTTCTGGAAATTGTTTTTATGTTGGAAATCCAAAAAATAAAGAGGGAATTTTAATTGATGCTGGAATAAGTTCTAAAAAAATTGTTGAAAAACTTGCGCAAATTAATGTGCTTCCAGATCAAATTAAGGGCGTTCTAATAACTCATGAACATTCTGATCACATTAAAGGAGTGGATGTTTTTGCAAGAAGTTTTAATGTGCCTATCTTCGCAACTAAAAAAACTTTCGATAAACAAGTACTATGTTCTGATCCTGCGTTGTTGAATCGTATCAGTAACAGTGCTTCCCTAACTTTGGCAGGCCTAGATATAGATGCTTTTTCTAAGTCTCATTTAGCAGAAGATCCTGTTTCATATAGCGTAGTACAAAACGGAAAAAGAGCATCAATAATTACAGACCTGGGAATTTGTTGTAATAAAGTTAATTCTGTTGTTTCAGATTCTGATTTTTTATTTCTTGAATCAAATCATGATATGACTATGTTGAATAACGGTGCATATCCTGCTTTTTTGAAGGCGTGGGTTAAGGGAGATACAGGTCATTTGTCCAATTTTCAGGCAAGCTTATGTGTTCTAGAACACGGTAATAGAAGATTAAAAAATGTTATTCTCTCTCATATAAGTCAGAGCAATAATACTCCTCAAATTGCCCATAATACTTTTACTAATATGTTAAAAGAACGAAAAGATCTTAGGCCCAAGGTTAGTGTTTCCTCTCGAGAAGAAGTAACTGATTTATTCAAGTTGTAAACGTGCATCAACAATTGTAGCTTCTTTTTTGTTAACCATCATAGGGTTTATATCCAGCTCTGTAATTTTTCTATTTGACTTTGCTAATTTTGAAAATTTTATTAAATTTTTTACTATTATTTTTTCATTTATTTTTGATTTTATGGATTTGTAAATTTTAGTTTCTTTTATCATTTCCCTCGCATCTTTTTCTTTTATAGGGATGACTCTAAATGAAATATCTTTTTCTTGTTCAACTTTACTTCCGCCCTTTCCAAACATTAGAACTTGGGCGAACTCAGGGGTTTTTTTAATTCCAATAATTAGCTCTTCACCTTTAATCATGGGTTGAATTAGGGCTCCCTCAAATCCCGGTATTTGTTTTATTTTATTAAATGCTTCATTAGCTTTTTCGATATTATTTATATTCAAATAAATTCCGCCGACTTTGGCTTTGTGGGCTATTTTTTTTGAAGATACTTTCATTACCCATGGAAATTTTATTTTACTTTCTAATTTTTTTAATTCATTTACATTTATTATTACTGCTCGGGGAATTACATTAAATCCTTTTTTTTCAAGAAAATCTTCTGCCTCTTTTTCGGTTAAACTCTTCATATAGGTTTATGGAAAGCAGGATTTATATAGTTTATTTATCAATTATCTTCATGACAAAAGAGGTAGCTAATTTCTTCAGTCCAAAAACTATCGCATTGATCGGGGCAAGTGATCATCCGGATAAAATAGGGGGAATTTTATTTAATAAACTTTTGAAGTTTAATGGGAAATTAATCCCTATAAATCCCTCGCATTCACAGCTAGGTAATCTTAAATGCTATCCCTCTCTTTTAGAATTTAAAGAAAAAATTGATTTGGTTATAATTGCAATACCTAAGGATTTTGTTAGTGCTGCTTTAGAAGAATGTGGTAAGAAGGGAGTAAAAAATGCTATAGTAATTAGTGCGGGTTTTGCAGAAGTCGGCAATATTGAGCAAGAAAAAAAACTTGTTGAAATTGCTAAAAAATATAGCATTAGATTTTTAGGGCCAAATTGTTTTGGAGTTTTTAGTCCGGATGCTAATATCGACTCTACATTCGCTATGACTACTCCAAAAAAAGGAAATATTGCTTTTATTAGTCAATCTGGGGCACTTTGGAGTTGGGTTTCTGATTATCCTGCAGATAAATTTGGTTTTTCTGGTTTTGCTAGTTTGGGAAATATGGCCGATTTAGAATTTTCAGATTTTATCAAATATTTTTCTAGTGATAAATCTACTAAATCGATTATTCTCTATATTGAAAAATTGAAAGATGGTAAAAAATTTATTGATGCCTGTAAGAAAAGTAATAAAAAAATTTATGTAATTAAGGCTGGAAAGAGTGAACAGGGAACTCGCGCAGCTTTCAGTCATACTGGAAGTTTAGCAACAGATTATGAAATCTATAAGGGGGCATTTAAACAAGCAGGTATTGAGCTTTGCCCAGGTATTGCTTCGGCTTTTGAAAAAGCTAGTGGAAAAAAGTTTATTATAAAAAAGCAAAAGGTTAATTTTGATAAAGAAGTTATGATTATTACTAATGCTGGGGGAGTTGGAGCTTTAACTACAGATTATCTTAATGCAAAAGGAGTAAGCGTGATTGGCCCTCTTGACATCCTGGGTGCAGCTATGGCGACAGATTACCGTAAGGCTCTTGAAGATAATAAGGGTAAGTGTAATCAATTTGTAGTAATAGTCACACTTCAAAGTATGACTGATTTAGAAAATATTGCTAGAACTCTTATTGACTTTAAAAAACAAAGTGGAAAAAAAATAGTGGCTATTTTTGCAGGCAATAAAAGTGTTAAAATTGCAACTGATATCTTGATTAAAAATAATGTACCCGTATTTAATGAGCTGGAATTTCTTTTATAACTTCTAATATCTCTTTTTCATTTTTTGTTAAGCCTAATTTGTGTCTAAATGTGGTGGCTCCTTCAAAACCCTTTGTAAAATTCATTGCTTGAAACTTTATTTGTTGAAATTCTAATTTTTTAATTTCTTTTTTTGCAAGATTTAACCAATCTTCAAAGCTTATTCTTTTTTCTATTTTTTTATTTGTTAAATCTGAAAATATGCTGGGATTGCCCATACTTGCACGGCCGATCATGATAAAATCAAATTCTTTTAGCATATTTTTTGCTTCTTCTTTATTATTTATGTTTCCTGAATAAATTACTGCAATTTTAGTAAGTGATTTAACGGTTCTTGCAAATTCTAAATCAGGGATCCCGGAATAACCCTGCACCTGAGTTCTAGGATGTACGCCTATTGCCTCGCAATATTTTTCAGCCAGGTTTATTATTGCTTTTGTTTGTGGAAGTGGCATTTTTCTTATTTTCAGTGTTAATGGTTTTTTTGTATACCTTTTTATTTCTTTTAATATTTCTTCTATTAATTTTAGATTACTCGTCATAAAATATCCAAATTTAGATTGTTTTGCATGGGGGGAAGGGCAACCCAAATTTAAGTCATACAGAGATACTTCTTTATCATATTTTTCTATAAACTCTTTAATTCCTATTGTGGAGTTAGCCGCAAATTGAAGTGCAGGTTTATCTTTAAGTTCCAATTCTTCCTTTGTTTGAGGATTTATTAGCCCAGTATAAGTTAAACTAGCTCCTGCTTTTTTAGCTAGCAATCTAAATGCCACATCATTAATTTGATGCATTGGCGCAAGAAAAATTCTGTTTTTTAGTTCTATATCTCCTAGATTATACTTTCCGGCCATAATTAAATAAGAATTAGTGAGTATAAAAATTATTCAGTAATTATAATTTTATGATGATGGTTTGCTAGCAGGTATTTTTGGGGCAGAAATTAAGGTTATATCGGTTTGTTGTCCGTTATTACTTAAATTGGTGCAGAGGTCTTTTATTGGCTTAAATTGAGTTGTTATTTCTTCGTATAGTATATTTAAGTTTTCACAGGTTATTGCAATATTTTGTCCGCTAATATTCATTGGTTTATCTGCCATAAATTTTTTAACTCCTATTTTTATAATTGGATTTTTACATGCACTTGTTGCTTCATTTTTTATATTTTGGAATCTTGTTTGAATACTATCTGCTTTTGAACAGTCCCTTTGTTCACTTAGCGCCTTAACATCTTGCTCTAGTCCAATTTGTTCTTTTTGTACTGTTTTATAAACACTATATATTTGATACGCAGTTATGCCAAGAATTATCCCTATGATTAGGATTATTATTCCTAGTATTAGAAAAATCTTACCAATTAACCCTCTTTTATCCATACATTATAATTGTCTACCTTATTTATAAATCTTTTTTAGGTATAACAAACCTTAAAAATTGACCCGTGTTGCTTAATTTATGTGGAGTTTGTTTGAGGGAAAAAAGGAGTTACCACCGAAGGTTTTTTCTAACGGTAAAAGTCAAGAGGATATCGTTAATGAAGCAG
This sequence comes from Candidatus Woesearchaeota archaeon, assembly GCA_964383425.1. Classification (GTDB taxonomy): domain Archaea; phylum Nanobdellota; class Nanobdellia; order Pacearchaeales; family GW2011-AR1; genus CAIPOI01. The sequence goes on along the minus strand of CAYLGX010000002.1, from coordinate 26,405 downwards.
TTTCTGAAATTAAAAAAGGAAGGAAAATAATTTTTATTCATGGGGTTTGTGGTAGTGGTAAAAGTGCTATTGCTCTAAATATAGCTAAAGAACTTGGTCGTGCAAGCATTGTAGTTCCAATTAAAAATCTTCAGAGGCAGTATGAGCAAGATTATATGGCGAATAAGTCTCTTTTCAAAAGTAACGGAGACAAATTAAAAATTTCTATGCTCACTGGACGAAATAATCATCTTTGCCCCTATTTAGCTGAGCATAAGGCAGAAATACTAGAAACTAGGAAAATTGAAAAAAATTCAAATCTGTATAATATTTTCGAAGGTAATGAAAAGGATAAAAATTTGGCTTTTGAAGATTCTTGTGATAATTCTTATTTGCCTTGTAAAATAGAAATTAAAGAAAAAAATATTAAAACCCTAAAAAAATATTATCATGAAAATCCAGAGCATGCGGATGCAACGGATCTTGACTTAAAAACTTCTAAGCGAATGGCTATTGCTCCTGCTTGTGCATACTGGACCCCGATACTTCCGGCAGAGATGAAACTTGAGCTAGTTGGAGAAAAAAAAGAATATACGGCCGTGTCTGGAAAAAGATTTATTTATTTTAGGAAAGATGGTTGTCCTTATTATAACCAATTTAGATCCTATCTCACTTCGGATGTAATTATATTTAACAGTCAACATTACTTGCTTGAGACCGTGATTGGGCGAAAACCTCTAACTGACGTAGAAATTATTGATGAATGTGACGAATTTTTAGACAATTTTGCTATTGAGGGCACTATTAATCTTAATCGGCTTAGAAGTGAGTTAACTATGTTTAATTCAGAAGATCCTAAAGAAAAGAAAATCGTTGATGCGATTTTGGATGATGTTAATCAGTTAATTTATGAAGCTTCTAAATATGGGGATGATGATATTTTACCAGTAGGTACTTCTAAGATTGGAGAATTAGTTAAAAGTTTCGTTAATAATGATATCTTTGAACTTGATGATGATAGTTATCTTGAGACTACACTTGAAACTTGTAGAAAATTCTATGATGTTTTAGACGATAGTTATGCTTGTTATTTTAACGATAAAAAGAATGAGGTTTATCTAAAGTTAGTCACTATTCACCTAAGTACGGTTCTAGGTAAAATCATTGATAAGAATAAAGCTTTTGTTTTTATGTCTGGAACTTTGCATTCAGAAAAAGTATTGAAAGATATTTTTGGACTTTCCGATTTTAAAATTATTGATGCCGAGGTGATAAATCAAGGGACAATTAGAAATTTAAGAACTGGTCTTGAAAAAGATTTTAGATTTGAAAATATTTCTAAGGGGGTTGTAACTCGTCAAGATTATCTTAGGGCGCTAGATAAATGTGTGGCTATTTCTAAAATTCCAACTTTAGTGCATGTGAATGCATTTGGAGATTTACCTACTGAACTCGAAATTGAGCAGTATAGGTTAACTAATCTCACCTCTTCAGAACAGCTTATTGAAACACAAAAACAGGATCGTGAAGGAAAATTGGTTAATGATTTTAAGAGTGGCAAAACTAAAATCCTTTTTACTACCCGGTGTAATAGAGGTATTGACTTTCCATTTGAAACTTGCAATAGCGTAGTAATCACTAAATTTCCCTACCCCAATACTCAATCTTTATTTTGGCGAATTTTAAAAAAGAATAAACCGGAAATATTTTGGGAATTTTACAAAGATAAGGCTCATCGAGAACTACTTCAAAGGGTTTATCGAAGTGTTCGAGATCCCAAAGATCATGTTTTTTTACTTTCTCCAGATATTCGAGTTTTGAATACCAATCTTCTAAAATAGGTACTCGAAATATTTAAATATCAGATTTATCTAAGTAAGTTATGGGATGGGTGATTATTGTAGCAATATTAGTGATGGCTTTCATCATTATTGAAAAATTTGTGCATTTTAGTCATTGGAATTCCAAATTTTGGACTATTGCTGTAATTTCTATTTTGGGTTTTGTCGCATTATCTTTTTTTGGAGTTGCACAAGCTAATGCCATTAATTTGAATACTCTAGGTGGTTTTTTTAATGCAACCAAACTTTATTTTTCTTGGCTAGTTAATGCATTTGGAAATATTAAAGATATTACTGGAAATGCTGTAAGAATGAACTGGTTTCCTAATATGACCGGCTAGTTATTTTTTTGACCCTATATAAATTTATAAATTGAGATTTTCTAAAGACATTATGCCTCGGTAGCTCAGCTGGTAAGAGCGCGACATTGGTACTACAGTTTCTTTTAGAAAAAGAAACTCTAGGGGGTAGAAAACTACATTTCCCTGGAGTTAACCAAAAATGTCGAGGTCTCGAGTTCAATCCTCGACCGAGGCTTATATTTCGAGGATTTCAATCACTTCAATTCGATAGAGGAGAATTGAAGTATCAAGAAACTGAAAGTTTATTGAGCTCGACCGAGGCTTATATTTTTATCAATATTGGTTCAATTGTACTGCATGCTAATCAAATTTAAAAACCATTTATTCTTATAAAATTTCGGTGATTAAAAAAACAATGTATCTATTAATTCAATGTTTGATTTTAGTTTAGATATATTTTTTAATAAAAAAGCAGAATGATTCTAGCAGATTTTAGATGTCTTGATTGCGGGGAAGTTTTTGGTTCTAGTATTGAATGTGCAATTCATCATTTAGAGACCAAACATAATCGATTTAACATCATTGGAAGTGATTCCAATATGAATATAACTAGCGGGGCTAAATAAGGCAGCTATAGAATTATAAACTAAGATTTTCTATTTATTTTATGGATGAAATCAAACTTGAAAAATCTGGTGGAAAACACGAACTTAAAAAACTTAAGCAAGAATATGAGACTATAAGAAAAAAGTATTCTCTTCCCGAATTTAAGTTTATGAATGAAACTTTTGAAATTGAAACTATCCCTTCTGAAGACACAGATCTTTTTCTTAAAAGAATAAGAAAAAATATGACTGAAAAGATTTCTAGTGGTCTACGAGCCATGGAAATGTTTCTTAATCCCCAGCCAACTCCAATGTTTCTTTTTAAAATAATAAAGGCATTTAGTTCGGATGATAAAGCAGTTATAGAAGATATTTATGAAAAATTTACTTATTTTGAAATAGAAGCTTTTGGACTTGAAAATTCTTATGATGAAAAGAAAGAAGCTGAATTCATTAGACAAGTTGCAAAAGACTGGAGTGAAATTGCCGATGGTCTTGATAAGATTTATCAGTCTATGAAGTTATACAATAAAAAAGAAAGCAAAAAGTCTGAAAAAAGTTATTTCGGATAATTTTAAAGAATTATTTTTTTAGGTAGAATTAAACTTTACTTACAAAATTCTTCAATGTTAAGTTCTAAAGCCACTACTGGATTTTTTATTTTAAATGCGCCAATTAATTTTGGGGTTATTTCTCCAAATATCCCGATCTCTTTTCCATTGATTACAATTTTAGCGCATCTTCCTTCTATGAATTGTTCATTTGAAGCGGATTCTAACTTATAGTCTTTTTCAAGTGTTCTTGCTAGATAATCAAAAATTTGTTTTAATTCGGTAAATCCTGCTAAAGCATCAGTTATGGTTATATTTAGTCTTTCTTCTTCATTTATGCATGTTTCTTTTATCTTTTGAGTATCTCTTCCAAATACTCGGCCCAGTTCAAATATTCTTTGGGGATAGGCAATGTCTACATTTTCAGATAGGATCTTTAATGAATTAGACAACAAGTTCGGTCTTAAAATTTTATATTCGGATTTACTATCTTCTACTTCTATGGCATTTTTAATGTCCATTTTTTTAGCATCTTCTTTTGTTAATAGGTGATAACTTGAAATTTCAAGCATATTTAACCCAGTAAGTATCTCACAGATCTTTTTTTTCAATATTTCAGTTTTGTCTATTTCTCCTATGGTGGCTATTTGAGGTATTTCCGGTATAAGATTGTTATATCCATATGCTATAGCTATATCTTCTATAATGTCCGCTTCATGCATAACGTCGGTTCTCCATGAAGGAATTTCTACTATTCCTTTTTCATAATCGTGCCCCATTTTTTCTAGTAATTTTTTAATTTCAGTTTCTTTTAATTCTAGCCCTAGCATTTTGTTTACATTATTTATATTAAGTTTAACTTTTTGTGGAGTTAAATCAGGAGTTATTTCTTTTTTAGTGCCGTAATTTAGATTCATTTGATATATTTCTCCGCCCATATCTGCTAGCATGGTTACAAGTATGTTCAATGTTTTTTTAAGAATTTCAAATTCAAATCCAGAACATTCTATGAATATGTCTTTTGTGCTTTCAGAAACTTTTCCAGTATTATGTGAGTTAATTATGGGAGGCATACTCAATATTTGGTTTTTTCCGTCTATAAAAATTGGAAATTTGCTTTGACCTTCAAGTAATTTTGCATATTCTCTTCCGGTTGGGTGTTGTTGCAATATTTGTAACCCATTCATTTCCTTTTCGGATTCCAGGGGTCTAAATTTAATGTCTTTTGGAAGACGCGCTTCAAGTTTTATCGGAAGAGTAATTTTTTCAAGTGGATATATGCCTATTGCTATTTTTTTTCGGTTTCTTCCAAGAGTCATATGTAATTTTTCTTGGATTGCAATTATTTCTTTAATTTTTTCATTATCAAATTTGATATTCTTTATTATTGCGCATGCAGTGCAAGGTCTTACGTCTTTTACACTGGCATCTATTTTTACTTCAAAATTCTTTTCAGGTTTGTTTAATTTGTATTTTGCAAGTCCCGCTTCTTTACCTGTAAATGTTTTTAATGCTCGAATAAAACCTTGTAATGAGTATAAATCTGGTCTATTTGGAGTTACTTCTACTTCTATTTCTTCGTTAGTGGATCCTTCAAAATGAGTCCCCATTAAGCTAATTTTTTCCTCTAGCTCTTTTGTAAGCTTAAAGTGTTTTTCAAATTCTTTTTTACTGTATTTTATTCCTGCCATTTTATTTCATCCAAAATTTAATTTTTTTAAGTAATTCTAAATTATTCTTGTAAAGTTCTCTTAAATCTGCAATTCCATAGTAGCCCATCATAGCCCTATCAAATCCCGGGCCCCATGCTAAAACAGGTACATATTCGCCTAGCAAGGGAACTACTACTTCTGGCCTAAATATGCCTGCTCCGCCTACTTCTATCCAAACTTGTTTTTCTTTATTGAATGCATAAATCTCTACGCTTGGTTCTGTATATGGGAAATATGAGGGGATAAATTTTACTTCAGGATATCCCATTTTTATATAGAATTCTTTGAGGTAGCCAAGCAAGTTTCTAAAATTTGCATTTTTATCAATTACTATTCCCTCAGTTTGATTGAATTCGAATCCATGACTCCAATCGACAGTTTCATTTCTAAAGCATTTTCCTATTGCAAAAAATTTAGCAGGTAAATCTTGCTTTTTCAGATTTGTAAGTACTGGCACAGATATGCAGGTAGTATGGGTTCTAAGTAGCACTCTTTTAGCAGGTTTTTCTTGCCATTTTCCGCCCCAGCCGCTACTCCCGTCTGCTCCGCTCTCATGAGCTTTTTTTACTTTGTCTACTAGTTTCTTATCAGGCAAAGTTCCTTCAATATCTTTTAAATAGAATGTATCTTGCATTTCACGAACCGGGTGATCTTGTGCTGTGAATAAAGCATCAAAATTCCAAAAACCGGTTTGGCACATATTTCCGGTCATTTCTTTAAAGCCTAGTTCGCTCCAAACAGTTCTAGCATAGTCTAGGGATTGATTTACGAAATGTCGTTTTCCGCCAGATATTTTTGGAACTGGCGAAGTTACGTCATATCTTCTGAATTTTTTTCCTCTCCAAGATTCTTTCGAAATTATTTCCGGGGTTAATTGTTCGATTAGGTCTTTTTCGAATTTTATATCTGAACTAATTAATTCTTTTCCTAGCGGTGTAAGTTTGAACTCCACTTCATTTTTATTTGTGACTTCAAGTATGTTTTTTCTAGATTTTAATTTTTCCATAGAGAATTTTTGTTCCGGAGCTAATTTATCAAGTTCAATTGGTAGTGCTTCAATAAACTTCTCTTCTAATGATTTTTGAACTATTTCTGATTTTTCTGCAGAAAGAATTATGTTTCCGTTCATCATGTTTATCATTGCCCTTTTTTTAAGGGCACCAAGTGCTGCTTGAAATTCATTTTCGTTTAATCCAGCTTGTTTTTCTGCTTCTTTTAATGAAATTTCTTTTTTATCGGCAATTAAATTAATTAGTCTTCTTTCAGGTAGTCCTTTTTGTTTGTAAAGTATTCCATTAATTCCTAGGTCTATAATCTTTTTTTGTGTAATTTTAAGTTCTAGAATATTTTTATTGCTTAGAAATTCTAGTGACCTAAGAACGGCTACTTCTTCAAGTGCGGATTTTTCGCATATTTTTTTAAAATCTTCTTCAAGGAAAGGTATAATTTTCCTCTCATTTAAACTTAATGAATCGATTAGTTCTTGATGATTTGCTTCTTTTTTAACCATGTTATTTGAAGTATTCGGATATTTAAAAAGGTTGTTTAACCAGATTTGTTATATTTGCTCATTACTGGCACCCAAGGTAAGAAGAATGGACGCGAGGGCCTGTAAATCATAATCCTTATTTGTAATGAAAGTTAGCTTTGTTTTAGTTCGTTTACATAGCTTTATGTTTTGGGCAAGTCTGGCTAATGATTTGGCTTTATTCGCATCTGTTTTTTTAACTATTTCATCTATATTAATTCCAACTTCAATTTTTTTGTCTGCGCATATTTTAGCTAAAATTTCATTTAAACCTGAACTTCTTTGTTTCATATAGTCTTTTTGATTAAGATTTTCATTAATTAGCAATATTTTTAGGCCGCGTATTTCGAGAGCTTTTCGATTGAATTCATCATCTTGGCTTAGAAGAATCACCGGTTTATTCTCTTTCTTTAGCTTTTCTACTTGTTTTCTTGCTTCATTTAAGTTTGTTGTATTAATTATTTCCATGTTTTATCTAGGTAAATCGCTTTTATAAGTTTTAGGAGTGATCCTTGTTCCTTATACTGGTTTTACACCCCGTTAGTGGGGGTATCACTATTAAGTATTTTGTTTCTTACCTGTTATTGTAAATGATTACAGCGACCCAAACTTTCAAACTCGAAAAGAATGAAAGGAGGTTTAAAACAAAAAATGACAAACATAATAAAAACAATAAAGACTGCAACTTTAGCAGGCCTGGTAGGGCTTAGTGCTCTAGTAGGTAATGTAAGTGCTGCGCCGGTTTGTGGAGATATTGGCTATATCCAAAGAAATGGAGATGCTAGTTCCTACGAAGAAGCTAATGCTTTTTACAAATTACCTGCGGGAGTAAAAGGATACACATTCCTTGATTTATACAATCAAGATGGAACTGTATTTGGAAAAACTACCCTTACAAAAGATATTGCAAATTCCTCATTAGCTGGAAAAGTTCAAGTTGTACATGCAAATGAACTTTTAACTGATGGTGGATTCGGTCTTGAAGCTAAACTTCCTACTCCAAAAGGAGTTGTTGCAAAAGTTAATTGCACTCCGGTTTGGATGAATGGCGATGGCGTGGAAAAAGACACTGTTAAAGTAGGATACTTCGTAGCAGTAAACTTGCCAAAAGCTATGACGCTTAGTAGTTTTGGAGAAGTAAATGTTGCTAACGATAAGGGAATAACTTGGGGATATGGCGAAGTTGAACTTGCTAAACAAATTGGTAATTTGACTGTCGGCTATAATGCCAGTTTAAACTCTAAGGGCGACGGAAAACTTACTCCTGAAGTAAGAAGCGGAATTGCAGTAAGATATAAATTTTAATTTTTTGTTTTAAAATAAAAAAGAGGTGATAATCTTTTTTAATAGATAGTTACTAGTTTTAGTTAGATTTTTATATCTGGTATTAATTCTCTAGTCATATGAAAAAATATGATGTGGTGATAGTGGGTGCTGGTCCGGCTGGTTTAAAATGTGCCGAGGTTCTTGCTAAAAATAAAAAAAATGTTTTAGTTCTTGAGAAAAATAAGATTATTGGTAAAAAAGTTTGTGCAGGTGGCCTAACTATTAAGGATTTTAATTTGGGTATTCCTAAAAAATTAATTCAAAGAAAATTTAAAAAATTAATTCTTCATACTCCTTTGCAGACTACAGATGTAAAACTTGATAAGGCATTTGTGGAGACCATAAGGCGTGAAGATTTGGGTAAATGGATGTTTGAGTGTGCAACTGGCGTTGGAGCTGAAATTAGAAAAAATGTAACCGTTACTGAAATTAAAGATAAATTTGTAATACTGGATAATGGGGAAAAAATAGAATTTTCTTTTTTAGTTGGTGCTGATGGGGGAAATTCTATTGTAAGGAAATATTTGAAAATTAAAACCGATAAATTTGGTCAAGCATTTCACTACATTACTTCAAAAAAATTTAAAAATATGGAGCTTTTTTTAGATCCTAATAA
>CAYLGX010000002.1:1031-17845 GCA_964383425.1 Candidatus Woesearchaeota archaeon | reverse complement strand
GGTGAGGGAATCTATTATGCTATTAAATCCGGAGAAGATGTAGCTAACAAAATAATAAATAAAGATTATAATTGCCCAAATATAGAACATATTTTAAAGATAAAAAGTTTTGAAGAAAAAATTTTGAGAAGTTTCGAATCTAATAAAAAAATAGCTGAAGTAGAGTTTGAAATTTTAAATTTTTTAGCAAAAATTAAGTTGGTTGATAAACAATTAATAAAATTTTAATCTATAGTTGTCCCAATAAAAGACTTATTATTCAAAAGATTATCTAGTTGTTTTGCATCATTACCGATAATATATACTTTTAATTTATTTTGTATAATTATTTTCATAGCGGTCTGATCTACCGGAGCGTGCATTCCTGGTTTTTGTGGAATTGATTTTACTATTTTTGCTAGTTCTTCTCTACTTGTGTTTTTGATGAATTTGGCATTTTTATCTTTAAAGGGATTCTTATCATAAAGCCCCTTTACATTTGTGATATTTATAAAATCGGTTTTTAGATGCGCAGCTAGTTTACAGGCCGTAGCATCACTGGTTTGATTTGGCGCATATCTTAGTGCTCCGCAGAAAACAATATCATTTTTTCTTAAAAGCGTTTCTGCATGTTTCATATCGTGCGGAATTCCAAACTCAGGATCTTGCCCAAAGAAGTAGGACATAAACCTAGCATTGACTCGAGTTATAGCTATTCCGGCTAAAGACTGGAGATATTCACTTTTTCCTTCTTCTTTTAGGGCTTCAATATACTTTCTAGCAACACTTCCGCCACCACAAACAATAACAAATTTACAATTTTTTTTGTTTTTATTTATCGTTTCTCTAAAATTTCTTAGAAACTTTAAATCCATTATTTCTGGAACAATTAAAGATCCTCCTAAACTAACCACTACTACTCTTTTTCCCATAATGGACTTACGTTGTTTAGTTTTATAAAAGTTTGGAACTAGTTTATTTGGCTTTCGATAGATTTATCAAGTTTCAAATAGTATATTCTTAATGGCAGACACAAATTCTGGGAGATTAGATTATGAACTTCGCAATATCGCTGATGGGGGAGATATGGGCCATATGACCTCCTTTTTTCCTGAAAAAAGTAAAATGAGTCCATATAGGGTTGGCCAGAGTATTCCTATTCCTGATGCACAAATATTTAGGAATAACTCCAAAAGAGTAAGGCGTTGTATTATTGAAAAAGTTGAAGAAATAACTCCCGCTAATATTTATATTTTATATTTATTGCCGACTAAACAAGAGATAAGGTATGATAGGCAGATAGACAGTAAAAGACTTTTTGAAAAACCCAGGGCTGATGTAGATAGGGATGGCGAAGATGGTTGGTTGCCTTTGTAGATTATATATTGCCGGCTATCTAAATCTTTAAATTGAGATTATTCTATTTATTTTTATGACTAAGGGTAATATTGTTGAAATTTCAGAGGAAGTTATTTCGGTCTTAAAAGAAGGCGGAATACGATGCGAAAGTTTTCTTGAGCAGGTTGCAAAAGATAGAAAACTAATAAGTGCTTTTTGCAAACAGCAAAAAGTAAGGCTTGTAGAATTAGATTTTGGAATGGAAAATGTTGGTGAAGAGCCATTTTATAGTTTTTCAGATGAACTCGGAAGATATACTTCTGCAGGACTAGTGGCTTCTTTAAAATATTAGAATTTTTATTATACTGTAAATAATGTGCTGTCAGTTACATTAAATATTTTTAATCTTGCTCCGCAATCAAGCCAGCCATGGGCATAATAAATTGCTCCAAAACTATTGACTAAATCTTTTTTCTTTTCAAAATGTTTACTATCTGATAGATAGCATCCGACCATTTCAATAATTTCCTTTGCTTCTTTTTCTTTACCTTTAGTAATATTTTTTTTTACTATTTCAAATGCTTTAGTAGTAATTGCTCGGTACTTTTCTAATTTTTCCGTTGTGATTTCTTTATTTTCCATGAATTAATGTATATTATGGGTTATTTAAGTTTTAGTATATGTTTTTCGGATATACTCTTTTAGAAGTAAGTTTTCTAATATCTTTTCTTTGAACATAGCGGTTAAAGTGCAGAAATCGTTTAAAAAGGCATTTTGATACTATAATTAAAAGAGGTTAAGGGGAGAGTTCGGTGATGCTCTTCCCTTCCTTTTTTACTTATTCTTATCTATTTGGAAGGTTCTGAGCATTAGAATTTGGTTGAGGCGGTTGTTTGGCTTGCAATGGATTTTGTGGTGGCACAAAGGGTATTGGTCTTTGAGGTTGGGCCGGAGTTGTTTGCATTTGAGGTCTCATTAATTGAGTTGGCTGTCTATTTTGAAAATTAACTGGTTCTTTTTTAATTATAAATGAGGGGCTAGCAGAAGTGCTTGTTGGAATTACTCCTGAAATTTCTAAGTTATCTACTCTTGCTACGAGCATACCTTCTACTAGGGGGATTTTTGCTTTTTCAGAAAATGTTTTTATTACCGACATTATTTCTTCTTTTTCTAGCAGAATTTGGGTTTTGATAATATTTCCGGCTTTTTTTATTATAATATTTTTGTTCACTCCCGGGCATTCTATGGAGGTAACTAATTGATCTCTAATTAAAAATAATATCTTTCCGAAATCTATTTCTCCTGGCTGTAATTGTGGTTTTGGCGGAATAGGGATATTTTTTATAGGTGTTTCTTTGATAATTGGTTTTTGCTGGGAAAATGGTTTGGTCTGAGGCGTAAATATTGGTGTTTGAGCAGGAGTTTGCACAGAAGCTTGGGCTGGTCTAAAAATAGGTTTTTGAATGGGCGCGGGTTGAACTGGCGGCGCAACTGGTTTAGCTTGTATTTGTGGAGGGGCCCCGGAAGATCTAATTTCTATTTTTTCAATTATCTTTTTAGGTTCTTCTTTAATAATTATTTTTTTTGGTTTATTTTTTTCTGCTTCTATTTTTAGCCGAGTATTATAAATCATTTCTTTAGTAAATTCATCTATAAAATTTTCTTCAGATTTCTTTTTTCTTTCCATTTTATTCTTCGGAAAAAGGTCTTGGTCTTTCCACATGATGTTGTGGTCTTTGCTGTTGTTGTTGAGGAGGCATTGTCCTTTGAATATGTGCCATTGAAGAAGGAATTAGCATATTTTCATGTTCTCCGTATAATTTATGTCTTAATTTTTCCTCCACTAATGTTAATCCTTTAGCAATTGTTTTATTTTGATCCATAAGTGTGTCTAATTTATTTATTAATTCTTCATTTTCTTTAGTTTGTTGTTCCGGATTCTCAATTTTAACTCCTCTTTGTTTTTCTATAAATGTTATCGCTGAAATTTCAATTAGTTGAAGCATTTTATTCATATTTTCTGATAATGAATCAAATTTTACTGCCAAGTTAGTAAGGGCTTTTTGCATTCCCACAAAATTTTCTAAAACTGCTAACTGGATTTGTTTTTGAGTTGGTCCCTTCTTTTTAAATTTTACACTCTTTTTCACCATTGTTTTATTAGGAGATAGTTATTTATAAAGCTTATCTCGAAGATTCTCCCAGGGTTTATCTTGGAAATTGGCGCAGAGAGTCCTAAAAAATTAATAATTTTTGGGAACTTCAGAACAGGTATATTCTAAAGTAATCGAACCATTCGATTCCCCAAAAATGGGCGCAGAGGGAATCGAACCCCCATCAACCGCTCTGGAGGCGGCTATTCTAACCGTTGAACTATGCACCCTTAAAGTTAAGACCTAACTTGATGTTTTAAATCTTGCTTTTATAGAAAACTAGTAAATCGCGCATTTGTTGACTTTCTTAACTGTACATATTCTTTATTATTTGAATTTCTTTTTCAGAAATAGAGCATCCGCCAAATTTTAGTGCAAATAATATTGCTTCAAGTACTCTTTTATCGGCTACATCAATAAGTCCTTTTTTGTATGCTATATACATTAGCTCGGTTGAGCGGATTACCTTTACTTTTTCTAAATTTTTTAAATTATCTTTTTTCATTTCTATTTTGGTTTTTAGCTTTAGTTCCATTAATTTTCTTAATTTTTCTGGATTTTCACAGAGCATTCTTGCGGTTCTTTCATCAATTACTACGGGTGCTTCTATTCCTCTTTCATTTAATATTTCAGATAGGGCTATGCATTCAGCTTCTCCTTTTTCAATTAGATGAATGGGTTGCTTATTAGAAGTAAAAGCAGTATTTACTTGGTCCATAATTTTATCTGTCCTCTTTTTTAATTCATTTTGTGGCACTGCATAGTTTTCTGCAAGCATTATAATCTCTTCATCAAGTAAATCTTTTACTCTGAGTGCCCCCCATTCGTATTTTTGTATATGCAGGGGATGTTCAATAGTCTCATATTCAACTTCTTTTGTTATTAAAAAGTCTCCAGGAAAAACTGTGGCCAGGTCTTTCATAGTCTGAATTAGTCCATTGGTAGTAAGATTAATTAGTGCGCCCGAATCAAAAATAAGATATTTAGTCATAATCAAAACCCCTCGCCGGTTTCGATGCATCCGGCAGACCAAGAACCACCTGCGGTGTTCTTCTTATCTCCTGCATCCATTAATTCCATATTACTTGAAAATTTCCTCGGCTTGTTTTAATCTATCTTTTATGTCCATAGTGTAAGCTAAATTTACATCACCAATTCCAGTTTTTCCAACATAATTATTTAGCTCCCATAACGTTACTCCTAGAATTTTTGCTGTTTTTTCAAGTGAGATTCCGTGCTCGTAGATTCTCGAAGCTTTGCTTATTTGTGCTTTTCTAAATACTTCTTCTAAATGTTCTTTAAAATTTCCAGAAATTTTTTTCTCATACTCTCGTATACTTTCTATTTGTTCTCTGTAAACTTCAATATCCTTTCTCTTAAGTGCAACAATTGCGCGATTTAGTGATTCTTCGTAGTTTTTTTCAAATTTGGGCCAGTCTTTGTAATCTTTGTAATTTGTTCTTTCTAAAATTTTACTAAGCGCGTAGAGTACTACCGCAAGAGAAATATTATCGGGATCTTGGTATATGGATGCAGTATGAATTGTTTTGTTACTTAGATTTTTTATTTCTAGTACGTCTTCTTTTGCTATTGCCTTTTTGGCTTCTTCAAGTATAACTAAAATATTTTCGACCTCTTCCATGCTTATTTTAGGGCTAGCGAATATTTAAAAGTTTGGAATTTATAGAGATAGTATGGAATTTAATCTTTTAATGGGTATTTTGGGCATGTTATTACTTTTAGTTGCACTTTTTTTATTATTGTTAAATAAAATAACTGGAAATTCGAAAAGTTATTTACTATTAAATATTTTGGGGGGAGCTTCTTTATTTTATTATTCTTATAGTTTAGACAGTATTCCTTTTATGATCCTCCAGGCAGTTTGGACTGTGATTCCGGCGTATAAACTATTTTTTGTTATAAAAAAATGATTAAGGTTATACTAGACACAAATTTTGTAATTTATTGTGCAGAGAAAAAGATAGATTATGTTGAACAAATTTTAGATTTAATGAATGAAGGTTACGAATTAGTTACGCCAAAACAAGTTATTGATGAACTTGAAGATTTAAAGCAAACTTCTCCCAAATATAGTGACAGAATCGCAGCTAACTTGGCATTGCAAATTTTAAAATTTAATAAGGTTAATATTGTTGAGGCTCGCGGAAGAAATGCAGACGATGCTATTTTTAGTTTATCTAAATTTAATATCGTTGCTACCCTGGATGATGGCTTAAAGGGCAGAGTGGGGAGAATTATTATTATTTCTCGTGATAGAAAACTAATGTTTGCCTAATTTTTTAGGTTCAGTAAGCTTTTTAAACCAAGAAAATGTCTTAATTTTATGTTCTATGTTGCCGATGTAGATGATTATGTAAGAGTAGAGCCAAAGTTGTTTGGTTTAGATACTAAGACTGCTGTAGAAGAACAGCTTCAAAATATTTACGCTAACTACCACGACGAAGAAATTGGCGAAGTTATAGCTGTAATTTCAGTTTCAAAAATCGGAGAAGGAGTAATTATTCCTGGAGATGGCGCAGCTTATTACAATTCTGAATTTCAATTACTTGTTTGGAAACCTGAATTAAACGAACTTGTTTTCGGAAATATTGCTGAAATTACTAATTTTGGAGCTTTTATCAACATGGGCGTAATGCAAGGAATGATCCATATTAGTCAAACTATGGAAGACTTCGTAAGCTTTTCAAGTTCAAATACTCTTTCTGGAAAATCAAGTAAAAGAGTATTAAAGAAGGGAGATAGTTGTTTGGCTAGAATAGTTGCAATTTCATATAAGGGCGATAAACCTAAAATCGGATTAACTATGAGACAACCAGGACTTGGAAAACTTGACTGGATTGATGAAGAAAAGAAAAAAGATAAAGCTGCTGCTAAGAAAGTAGCTAAAGAAGATACTAAGGAAGGCGCTAAAGATAAAAAAGGAGCAAAGAAGAAATAAAATGGTTAAAAAAATAAAAGCTTGTAAAAGATGTAGATTCCTTCATGAAGAAGATAAATGTCCTAAATGTGGTTCAACTTCAAATACTGAATCTTGGAGAGGCAGAATTGAAATTGTAAATCCTGAAAAATCTGAAATAGGGAAAGAATTAAAATTGGTTGAGAAAGGAATATATACCATTAAAACGGATTAATTTTAACATGGAAATAAAAAAAGATAATAAAAATGGATTAATGCATAGAAGAGAAGTTCTAGTAAAAATTGAAGTAGAGAAAGCTCCTAGCAACGCTGAAGCTGTTAAATTAATTGCTGATCAATTTAAATCTAGCGAAGAAAATATTATGATGGAACAAGTTATGGGAACATTCGGAAAACAATCATTTTTAATAAAAGCCAGTATATATGATACTCCTAAATTAAAAGAAGAAGCAGTTGTAAGATTAACTAAAGCTAAAAAGACAGCTCCTGCTGCTCCTGCTGAATAATTCACAATATGGTAAAAAACAAAGCTAAACGAAAAGGGAAAAATAAACCTACAAGTAAGAAGTACAAATTTTATAAGATTGAAGGCGACACTGTTAAGAGAGGCAAATTTTGCCCTAGATGCGGACCTGGAATCTTTTTAATGATTGCTAAGGATCGTTCTTATTGTGGGAAATGCCATTTTACTTCTTTCGAAACTAAGAAATAGTAGTGATTGTGGTAAATAGTATATAGTAAAGTTTAAATATTTTTAATTCTTAGTATCTTCATGGCGGAATTAATAGCTATTTCTGGTTTTCCCGAAGACAAAATTTATGTTTTGCTTGATAAAGATTATCGGAAAGAATTAATTGAATCTTCTATGAATAAATTGAAGGTTAAAAGTTATTTCGAATTAAGTCTTTGGATAAATAAAAATTCAAAAGCTAAATTTAATGGGGGAGATATTAAATACTGGATTGAAGGTCAAAGATTAGATGAAAGAACGGGCAAAATCCACCCCAAATTTATACCTCTTTGGTTAGTCTTAAAATTAGTTAAAGTATGTAATTTTAACATTAGTCAATTAGATACGAGAGTTTTGTCTTATCGTTCAGGTGGAAAGGGTTTAATTATAAATTCTCCAATTTTACCTATAAAAGTAACGCCTGAGCTCGATAGCATAATCATTCATTTATTTGGTGATGGGGCTGCAGGAGATTTTACGCCCTCCTATACTCAAAAGAACAAATACGGAGTTGATAATTTTATAAAAAAATTAGAAAATTGCTTTGGCGAATTTGAACAATCAAGATATTTTACTCAGAGCAAGCACCAAGTTAAATTTCCCAAGGCCATAACAGATATACTTTCTAAATATTATTCTATTCAGTCCTATCATACTCATGAATCTAAAATACCTCCATTAATATTGAGTCATTCTAAATCTCACAAACTTGCAAGTATTCTTTCTTTTATCATTGATGAGGGATGTATTAGGGATGTAATAACCCTTTATAGTTCCAATTTGCAGCTTTTGGCAGGTGTAAGAAATTTAGTATTGGATTGCAATTATAAGTGCTCTGCGATTAAAGAATATCCTGGCAGAATTTATTATTCATTTAATCTTAGTAATAATAATTTAGATAAAATTGAAAAAGATATAGAACAACTTTCTAAAGAATTTTTGACATGCGGTCTTTCGTTTAAGAAAAAAGAATTTGATTTTATACTTAAAAGAACAAAAGTAAAAAATCCTAAGGACAATAAAATAACTCGGCAACTTATTTTGGAATTATTGCAAAAACAAAGTTTATCTGCTAGGGATATTTCAAGATTATTGGGTTATGCTTATTGCACGGTAATTCATACACTTGAAAAATTGTTTGAGGAAAAGAAAGTTGCAAGAAGCGCAAAAGATGGGAAAACTTATAAATGGGCCATTAAAGAAAAAGATTTGGAAATGAGCAGAATTTGCTTCAAAGAAGTAATTAATTTGCGTTAATTTTTTATAGTGTTATTTTAAGAAATATTTTTACTAATTAAATTTTGTCTGTTTAGAATCTTTTTTACTTAATGTATAGCTCCCTAGTATTATCTATATGAACTTTCTCGAGCTTTATTTTGTCCTGCAGGACATGTTTTTTGATATTGTCTTGTTAAATTGGTTCTTAATGCATAATTTGCAGAGTATTTTCTATGTGAACTCTCTCTTGGGTTATCTTGCCCTAGTGGGTACATTTTTTGAGTTTGTATTGATAAATTTGCCCTTAGTTCTAGAGTAGGATTTACAGCAGTTAATTCGTGCATATTTTCGAAATAGGTTATTATCGGTTTAGCCATTTTAGTTTGGAGGGTATTGTATGTGGTGGTATGGGCGAAGAGAGTCATCTTCAGTAGGTAGTTCTCCCATTCTTTCTAAAAATTCTTCTGATTCTCTAAAATCGATTTGTGTTCCATATAATTGATATCGCACAATAATTTCTTCATCAGGCCTTATTATTTTTGCAAATCTCCCTAGATCATTTCTTCTAGGTACTTCAGATAGAGTTGTATATTCTTCTTTCATTTTACTCTTAACGTTTATCTGTTTAAAAGGATTATGGCAGGAAAGTAGATTTGTTATTAAAAATAATTATTATAAACCCGTAGAAGAGGCTTTCGGGAATTCAAAATAGTACTCCTTTTGCCTCTTCTAGGGAAAAAGAGGTGATAATTATTTTAGAAAAAATTTATTTATAAATCTTTCGTTTTGTTGTAACTAATTAATTACAACATATAACTTTGATTAAACTTATAAATTTGAATTTTCATTATTACCTCATGGAAGATGTGGTAAAAGGAGAAGAGAAAGTAATTAGTCAATCTGAACTAGCTGCCGGATCTAACGCTCAGGTGTACAGCATTGTTACTGGAAAGGATCCAAGTTGGCAAACTCTTATTTATGATTTAATTAATTCTGAACAACTCGATCCTTGGAATATAGATATCTCTACACTGTGCCGTGCTTATTTTGAAAAACTTAGACAAATTGAAGAAGGTGATTTTTTTGTTTCAAGTAAACTTCTTTTGGCGGCAGCATTACTCCTAAGGATTAAATCTGAACTTCTCCTAGATAGGTATATTCGAGATATTGATAACGCATTATTTAACAAAGATGATGAAGTAAAAAAAGTAATAGAACGAATTTTTATTGATGAGAACGAAATTCCCATATTATCTCCCAAAACCCCTCTGCCTCGATTTAAGAAAGTTACATTACAAGAACTTATTGACGCGCTGGATGTGGCTATTAAAACTGAATCTCGTAGAATTAATAAGGAAATAGAAAAAAAACAAGCTGAAAGACTTTCTTATGTAGATATACCTAAATTTCGAAGAGTAAATATTAAAGACAGAATTAGACAGTTTTATGCAAAGGTTCTTACTAGTTTTAAAAATAAAAAAGAAGATATAAAATTACCTTATAGTCATTTTACTAGTTGTAAGGAAGAGAAGATTTCTTGTTTTCTTCCGATGCTTCATTTGAGTAATCACGGAAAGCTTTGGATTGAACAAGCAAAACATTACGATGAAATTTACCTTTATCTTTATGAAAAATTTAAAACAGCTTATCCTGACTTTGATGAGCAATTAGAAGAATCTGGTTCTAGATCTACTGACGAAGATTTTAAAAGTGATAAAGTCGAAAATCCTGATGAAGAAGATGTAGTGGAAGTAAGAAGTGCATTGTCTAAGGAACTTGATGATCTTGAAAATTTAGATGGTGATGAAAAAGCTAAACGGGTTGAAGAGATAAATAAAGATTTTGAAAATCCCTTAGGTGATTTGATTACTCGAGATATTTGATTAGTTTATAATAATCTTTATTAACAAAGTTTTTTCTTTTAATCTATGGAAAATAATCGATATTTTGTAGTTTGGTTTTCGCTGGTACTTATTGGCGTATTTATTACCCAGCTATTAATAAGTAATTTTACTTCGGCCTTTTCACTTGATCAAAATTCCTTACTAGAACCTTGGCGGTTTATTACGGCTATATTTTTGCACGGGAGTTTACTTCATCTTTCTTTTAACTTATTTGCTTTATTGTTTTTTGGTTTTATAAGTGAACGCCTTATTGGCAGTAAGAAGTTTTTTTGGTTTTTCCTTATTTGCGGAGTATTTGCCAATATTATTAGTTTTAGTTTTTATCCTTCTTCCTTGGGTGCAAGTGGGGCTATAATGGGATTGATTGGCCTTGTTGCAGTTTTGAGGCCCATGATGGCTGTTTGGGCTTTTGGGTTGATCTTGCCTATGTTTGCGGTCGCTATAATCTGGATAGGTGCGAGTATACTTGGCATATTTGGTTTGGGGGATAATAACATAGGGTATTTGGCTCATTTATCAGGTATATTTTTAGGAATATTATATGGATTTTTAATAAGGGTTAATAATAAGGATAAAAATGGAAAGTTAGTGGTTTTTAACAGTTCTAAAAAAATCAATATTCCAGAAGAGCATATGCAGACTTGGGAAAATATTTATCTAAAGAAGTAATTTTATTTTTCTATTATAAATCAACTCATATATTCAATAGTGTAAATCTTTTTATAATGAAAATAATCAATCCATATATGGAAACCCAGACAATTTCGCCAACAGAAGAAGAGTATATTGTTTTAAGAAAAAAACTTAACTTACAAGATGGATTAAATGGGCATAACAGCACTATTTTGCTACTTGCGTGTAGAGCTTATAATTTAGATTCCGGAGGTAATAGGGTTGTTACTGTAAAAAATCTTTCAGATAAATCAACTTATGATGTAGAAATAAATTCAAGTGGTTCTATTATGGGGCTGATGGCTCTGTCTGCTAGTAAGGGGAGTTTACTTGAAATAAGAATAGATGGAATTGATGAGGCTGCTAGAAATTTTTGTGAAGATTTAAAAAAGGGACTGGATCAAGAACATTATTTTATAGATTATATTGTTAAAAGAAATAAACCACTTAGAAATCGTGATTGGTAGTTTTTATGGCAGAAACAGATAGTAAACTTGTATTAATTTTAGAAGACTTAGACATGCATAGAATTCCCTTGGAAAGACAGCTAATTCAGCTAGGTTATACTTATCGTTCTGCAACTAGTAGACAAGAATTCTTGCAAATCTATAGGGAAACTAAACCTTATGCAATGATTTTGGATAATAATGCCCCCTATGATATTGGCGGACAAATACACCCTGATGTAGGGTTAAATCTTTCTAGATCTTTAAAATTTGATTCGCCTGAAGTTAAAATAGCACTACATACTTATGCGGATAGTCCCTCTGATGAAGCCCTTCTTCTTAAAAAAATAAAAAGAGTAACTGACGAAGGGGTAGTTTATCTTAGGAAACCAGTGTTTACTAAAGATTTAAAGAATTTCTTAGAAAGATAATTTTAAAAACATACTTTTTCTGGTATATTCATGATAGTAGATCATAATGCAACACTTGCAATTCCAATATATTAAATCTAGTTTTAACTATCCTAACTTTCTATGAACACCCATAAAACTTCTATAAAAAATATCCAAAAGCCGAAGATAGCGGAGAAAGCCCTTTTGGTAGAGAGTCAAGAGCCAGAAGGTTTATCGATTAAAGGTTATGACTTTAATAAAAAGTTTGATTTTAATGAGTTAATGAAAAGTTTTGCGAGTACTGGAGCTCAGGCAACAAGTTTAGCTAGAGCAATTGAAATTGTAAAAAAAATGCGAAAAGAAAAAGCATTCATTTATTTAGGTTATACTTCAAACATGGTTACTACGGGAAATAGGGAAATAATCCGATATCTTACTGAGCATAAATTAATTGATTATCTGGTAACTACTGCTGGCGGAATTGAAGAAGATTTTATTAAATGTATGGGGGATTTCAAACTTGGTAGTTTTGAAATGAATGGGTCTGATTTAAGGGACAGGGGAGTAAACCGGGCAGGAAATGTTTTAATTCCCAATGCTAGATATGTAGAATTTGAAAAATTTGTCTTGCCTATTTTGGAAAAGTATAAAGATGAAATAAAAGTTCCTTCGGATGTAATAAAATTTTTAGCAAAAGAAATAAACAATGAAAATTCGATTTATTACTGGGCATATAAAAATAATATTCCTGTTTTTTGTCCGGCTATTATGGATGGTTCGCTTGGCGATATGATTTACTTTTATAAAAATTATAAAAATAAAAATTTTAAATTAGATATAGTGGAAGATACAGAGACTTTTAACAATAGTTCTATTGGCAAGGAAAAAACTGGGATGATTGTTCTTGGCGGCGGAGTAGTAAAACATGCAATTTGTAATTGTAATCTTTATAGAAATGGTGCAGACTTTGCAGTTTACATAAATACTGCGCAAGAATTTGATGGGAGCGATAGCGGGGCTCGGCCAGATGAAGCAGTTTCATGGGGTAAAATATCTCAAAAGGCGGAAAGTGTGAAAGTTTATTGTGATGCGACTATTGCTTTTCCTTTAATTGTTGCAGAAGCTTTTGCTAAGGTTAATTAATCACAATAATCTTTTTAAGTAGGTTATTCTTCTTTTTACTATGAGTTTGTGTCCACCGCCAATGCCTTCGGATTTTGAAAGATCCAAGTGGTTTTTTGATCCAAAAATTCCTAATGGAAAAATAGTTTCACTTGATGAACTTAAAACATATTTTCCTGAAACTGAAGAGTTATCGGTTATTGATGTTCTTGAAGATAAAACTAATTATGTTGTTTATGGTAGAAAATCTAAGGAATTTACTTTTTATCGACAGTTTGAAGCTTATGGGTGCAAAAAGTGTAAAAGTCTTATTGTGGGAAGGCCTCGAATTGATGATGATTTATCTTTTCATGATGGAATGCCGCTCGCAGGTAGACTTGGTTGGGATATGTGGTGTACTAATACTCAGTGCGGTACTCATCTAGATGATCAAACAATTGGCTCTAGATAATTTATTTTTTAATAATATTTAAATACCTCTAATTGAAGAAATAATTATGGTAAATTCAAGAGTCTCAGATGGAGAGTTAAGTCAGATGAGGAGAAACTTGAGAAGAGATCCACACGCATATAGTTCTGCAACAAGAGCATTATTTGGTGTTGAGGCGGATCCTCTGGCTTTTTTAGCAGAAGAAGGTACGCGATATGAACTTCATATGAAGTTTGTAGATGTATTGCAACAGGATATATTTAAGGTAACTTCTCATGATGGATATTTAGTTGGAACAGATTTTTTAACTAATCAACCAATATTTAGAAAATATTAATTATTTTTTTAGTTCTTCAGGGTTAGTTACATAAGTAGCTGCTTCATTAAATTCAAGTTGCCCTGATTCATATAATTGTTTAATCCTTTGGTCCATAGTTACCATTCCATATTTTTGTCCGGTTTGTAGTGAGCTTAATATGAGGTGATCTTTACCATCGCGAATATTGCTTTTTATTGCAGTTGAGGCTCCAACATTCATTACTTCCATAATTAATTTTCTTTTGCCAGTGTTTTCATTATATGGAATTAATTTTTGCGAGATTACATATTTTAATGAGGAGGCTAGGGCATTTCTAACATAAGGTTCTTCTTGAGGCTGAAATAAAGAAGCGAACTGTGTAATCGCTTCCACCGTACTTCCACTATGTCTTGTTGAGAAAACTAAATGGCCTGTTTGTGCTGCTCGCAGTGCAATATGTGCAGTTTCACTATTTTTAATTTCTCCAACTAAGATGATATTTGGGTCTTGCCTCATTGCGGCTTCAAGTCCATTTTCAAATGAATTTAGATGGTATCCTATTTCTCTTTGAGAAATAATACTTTTTACTGGTTTGAATGCATATTCTATTGGATCTTCAATTGTGATAATATGTTCTGCTCTTGTTTCATTTATTCTTTGAATTAGTGAGGCCATCGTAGTAGTTTTTCCAGAGTTGGTTGGGCCCGTAACCAGAACAAGTCCATTTTGTAATTTATTTACAATATCTCCCCAAACTAATGCATTGTAAGGGAAACCTATGTCTTCTAATCTAATTATTTTGTTAGGAATTACTCTTAAATCAATAGAAGGTCCATTTTCATCACGAGAAACATGAACTCGGTATCTTAATTGTTTTGATTTAAAAGAAGAGTCAATGTCTCCAGATGTTTTGAATTGAATTTTTTTGTCTTCACTTAGTATTGAACTTGCTACATCGTTAACATTTTCTTCATTAAAAACTTTAATGTCTATTGGCACTAGATTTCCTTGGGCTCGAAGATATGGGGGAATTCCAACTTTAAAATGAATGTCCGAAGCTTTTTCTTTTTCAGCAAGTTCTAAGATTTCAGTTAGATAATCTTCTTTCATTGATTAGTAACTCGTTAAAGTTTTATAAGGATTATTGTTCTTAATGATTAGAATATTAACTTTTGTTTACACTACTGTCTTCTTTTTTGTAAACTTTTTTAACTTTATTCATAAATTCTTTAAATTTACCTTTTTTTATTGCTTCTCTTGCTTGTCTCATTAATTCTTGTAAATAATATAAATTATGAAAACTTGCAAGTCTAAATCCCACTGCTTCTTCTTGATGTAATTGATAACGAATGTACGCCTTGGTATAATTTTTACAAACAAAACAATTACAATTTTCATCTATAGGTTTAGTATCAAACTTATATTTTTCTCTGAAAATTCTTATTTTACCTTTACTTGTGAAAAGAGTTCCGCGTCTGGCATTTTGCGTTGGGAATCTTGAATCAAACATATCTACTCCGGCAGAAATTGCTTCTAAAAGCTCTGTTGGATTTCCAGCGCCCATTAGGTATCTAGCTTTATTTTCTGGAAGAATTTTTGTTGAAATTTCTACCATTTTCATTTCATCTTCAATACTTTCTCCAAGGGCTAGGCCTCCAATTGAATATCCGTCAAAATTAACTTTTTTCATTTCTTCACAGGATTTTTTTCTTAAGTCTGCGTAAACTCCGCCTTGCGTAATTCCCCATAAAAGTTGTTTTTTGTTTCCAGGAAGTTTTGCTTGAAGTTTATCATGTTGTTCCTTACAACGTTTTGCCCAAGAGGTTGTTCTGTTTACTGCCAGTTCAATATCTTTTTTTGAGTGATGTAGCAAGGGCATCGTATCTAGACACATTGCAATATCAGAGTTTAAATCGATTTGAATTTGCATATCTTTTTCAGGAGTTATGAAAACTTTTTCTTTTGTAAATGGGTTTTTAAAAATAACTCCTTTTTCATCAGATCCAATATACAGCGATGGAGAATACATTTGAAATCCGCCAGAGTCAGTTACATTTATGCCTTTCCAAGACATGAATTTGCCTATTCCGCCCATTTTTTTTATTAGTGCTTCTCCCGGCCTAAGATGAAGAATAAATGTATTTGAGATAATGGCTTTACAGTTCATCTCCTCAAGATCGTGGCTTGAAATATGTTTTACACTTGTTTTTGTAGCAACCGGCATAAAGAATGGAGTTTCTATACTACCTGATTTTGTTTTAAGTATTGCTACTCTTGCTTTAGTTTTTTTATCTTTATGTGTTATTTTGAATACGGATTCAGACATAGTTTAGTTAATCTTAAAATGTTTATAAATCTTTAATATTGTTAAATTTTTTAAATTCTCGTTTTTTTTTAACGCGATATTTATAAACATCCATATTATCTATTTTATATGGGTGAGAGAGGTAAAAAGAGAGTAAATAGTTCGAAGAAATTTTTGTTTATTTTCCTTTTAGTATTTTTAATAGCCGGGGTTGTTGCTCCGTCATTATATTATTTGTATAATTCTGCTAGCGAAGTAGTTTTTATGAATCGAACCGAAGTTTCGAGTTTTGGTCTTAGACCTTTTGCACCCTTATTGTTTATGGATTTTAATTCTCCTCCAGAATCAAATACCATTAATCCTTATGGTTTCACTTATGTAAAAGATAATTCTATTTTCAATAATTTTGGAACAAAAACAGATACGCATCCTTGGAATCCTGGAAAAATTGGAAATGGTCTGGGATTTGATGGAAGTAATGATTATGCTAAATCTTCCAATTCTAATAGTTTGAATTTTACGGGTGCTGCCGGGGGGAATTACTCTTACGCAGTATGGCACTATCCTAATCAGGCTTCGGATAGTGATGCTCAAATATTAAGTAATGATGGGGGTTCTGGTCCTAGCATTATGATTCGACAAGAGGGAACAGTTTTTCAATGGGGAATACATAATGGGGTATGGAATCTTCTTAATGGGCCTGTCGTAATACCTAATCAATGGATTTTATTGGTTGGAGTTTATAATGGTTCTGCAATGAACTTTTACGTGAACGGGGTTTTATATAACTCTTCCATAGGGGCCAAGATTGCGAGCAGCGTGGGAAATAATGGAGTAATTAATATGGGTGGCAGAGTCGGAGCATCTTTCACAAACGGCAGCATTGATG
>CAYLGX010000002.1:0-1021 GCA_964383425.1 Candidatus Woesearchaeota archaeon | reverse complement strand
CTCAAATTCAACCGGTTCTGAAATGTTCTTAAATGGAGTTTCGCAAGGAGCTAGTAGTTTAACTTGGTTTAATAATAATGGGGGAACAACTCAACCATTTTACATTAGTAACTTAGGAGACCAAGGATATGTTTTCAACGGCTCCATAGATGAAGTAATGATTTTCAATCGTTCTTTATCTCAGGCGGAAATTACAAACTTATACAACAATCAATCCGCGGGAAATCAATCTTATCTTGCTACAGATAGTAATTTAGTTTCATATTACAAACTAGACGAATTATCTGGAACAACAGCCAGCGATAGCAAGGGAGCAAATACTGGAACATTAAATGGTTATGTAGCAGATACTTCGCCTGCTTGGAATTCTACTGGCGGTTATGATGGAAGTGGGGCGTATGGTTTTGATGGTGGTGATTATATAGATTATTCTTCTCAAGTAATACCTCTTGGTGCAAAAAGTATTTCTTTTTGGATAAAAACTTCATCAACTACTGACATTATGCTTTTAGATAATAGTTTAAGAACTTCAACTTATCATGGAACCACGATTGATTTGAATTTACTTCATTCTGGTAAAATTATATTTTGGAGCCTTAAGGGAACAGGAGGTGTTTTTAGATTTAATTTAGAGAGTAATACTTCTATAAATAATAATATTTGGCATTATGTTACATGTGTTTGGGATGGAACTACTAATGCAAATACTGTTAAAATATACATAGATGGTTCATTAGATAATACTATGACTGCTACTGCGACAGAAACAACAACAGCCGCGGCTAATTTAGCGGTTGGTAGTGGTGCCGACCATACTTCTAAATTCAACGGTACCATCGACCAAATCCAAATATTCAATCGTTCTCTTTCAGCCGCAGAAGTTTTATGTTTATATAACGGAACAGGTTGCGGTGGAAAAAATAATTCAAATTACATCGGAAAATATGCAAATGGTGGAGATTTTAAGAGTTTAATATTCTTTAATCCTGTTTCTTCTTTATGGAATGTAAATTTATCTATT
>CAYLGX010000001.1:28937-55200 GCA_964383425.1 Candidatus Woesearchaeota archaeon | reverse complement strand
ATTTATCCGACTATAACTCAAAAAGTCACTGCCGATAAGATTGTCTGGGCTTAAAAAATATTTTTAAACCATCTATTTCTGATAATTATATACAGATATGCCTCTGTAGCTCAATGGTAGAGCATTAGTTTTGTAAACTAGGGGTTGTGGGTTCAATTCCCTCCAGAGGCTTTTATATATTATCGAGCAAAGCGAGAGAATATATAATTTCTAGAGTAACTTGAATGCTTCTGTGAGTTCAATTACTTCAGAATATACTTGTTCTGAAGTGCTAGAAAATTATTAATTTTCTTGACCCCTTGAGGCCTATAGTTATTGAACAAAATGAAATAACTAAAATTTCTTAAAAGAATTAAATTTCGGGAGAGTATTTCCCCTCCCTGAAAAAATAAAAATAAATAACTAGCTAACTATTCAGTTAACTTAGTAATTAAACTTGGCGGAGAAGGAGGCGTCTTTGCTTCTGTTCTCGCCATAGGGTTGCAACATCCCCCCATAATATATGTTTCTGCTGAAGAAACACTTCTCGGTGGTGCGGACGGCAATTTCAATTCATACGGTGGCGCTACGAATCCTACTTCATTTGATCCGTCTCCAGCTGCGAATGCAGTCCCCATACAAAGAGTACTTGCTAAAATTGGTGTATATCTCATTTTTAACCTCCTTTTTATTGGCCTGTAGGAAAATTAAGAATCGAATAGGGGCCCTTATTGAGAATAGCAAGCCGAACAACTATATAAATTTACTCTTCTTCTACCGGATCCGCTTTACTATCTACAATAAGAATATTCGCAATTTCCTGTGAAATATTGACTATATCTCCTTTCTTAAAAGGGCCTATTTTATTACCTTCTAAATCTAGAAATCCATCCACATCCTGCTTGAACATAATTAATTTATTTTTAGCTCCAGCCTCCATAATATCTTCAGTTCCATTAAGGATTTTTTCAATTTTCTTATCCCCTCCGGAAATAGCACTCATTATTTGTTCAAAACTTTCTTTTTCAAAATCCATCATATTATCAAAATCCCGTTTACTAACTCCAGTTTCCGCTGAAACAAATGCCAGTTCTAAAAGTTTCTTTTTTCTTCGTAAAATTAATTCCTTAAATATAGCTACTGCATTTTCTAATTGTTTCTTATTCTTTTGATTTTCTTCGGAAAATAAATCTGTACTTTTCCGAGATATTTCTTCCCTATCTTTAATATATGCGGCAACCTCTCGAATAAAGTTTTTAGGTAAAAGTTGCAATTGTTCACTATACCTTTCCTTTCTCAGCCCATCATAAAGGTCATTATAGGTAATCATTCTTCTTCATCCTGTTTAAGATATTTTGGAACTCTTACTTGCGAATACTCTTCAAGTAAATTTTTACCGTAAACTATCCTAGAAAAACATTCTGCACTAAGTTTTGCATCTTCAAGAGCGTTATGATCTTTTCTAGTATCAATCATACCAGCCAACTTAAGTATATTTCCAAGTCGCATTTCACTTGCATCCCGCATAGTCAAAAATTCCCCATTAAGTTCAAAATATTTCATTTGAGCAACTGAATGTAAATCAAAAGCCCTATAATGGAAAGGCGAAATTAATCCATATTTATTGGCCTTTAAAACTAACATAGGAAAATCTAATGCCTGTGGATTTTGAGAAATCATTACTTTCATGTCTATTTCTTTAACCCAATTAAAAAAATTAATTAAAAGTTCCTTTTGAGAAGATTTTTTCTTATCCCTTAAATCTGCTTCAGTTTTACCAATAATATCTAAAGCGCCCTGTTCAACAATATCTTCATCATCAATTCTAGCTTCACCTAAAAAGGTATTAGTTGGATCATTTAAATCCACAGCTCCAATTTGCCAAATACCACATTTTTCTATATTTAATCCACTAGTTTCCAAATCAACAACTATCATATCAAAAACAACAAAATCTGGTTTAAAAGTATTGTCATACTGTGGTTTATTTCATATTATAAAAATGTTTAAAAACAAGGTAAAAATTGATACCCATATGTACATTCCACAAGGAGAAGAATCCGGAACCGAGGCAGAAAGAAAAGCTAGAGCTGGAAGAGTCGATATATTTCCAGCCATGTGGATAGAATATTTAGACCTTAAATCAACATATCGCAAGGTTGAAAGAGAATACTATGGATTTTTAGGAATGAAATGGGGGAAAAAGAAAAAAGAAGAATTATCATTAGAAGATCAGGCAAAAATAAAACACACATTAGAAGTTACCCACGATCTAAGTGCCTATTGCATAAATCACAAAAAACCTATTTTAAACGAGCAGCTGATACATTTCAGATGGAAAATAGATGAATTTTTAAAAAGATTTCCGCAAAAAATCCAAGATAAAAAATAAAAAAATTAAGAAATAAATTCTGCTTTTTTTAAAAGATTTTTACCATAAATTTTACCAAGACTTCCCCTATGAGAGTTACTTTCTCCGAAAACCATTCCATCTGGCTTTTCAGCAGGGTCGTATAGTAGAACTGGAACCGGATCAGAAGTATGAGTTTTATATTTGCAAGGCGTTGAATGATCACCAGTAACTATCAATTTAACCTTATTTTTTTCACAATATTCCCGCAAAAAAGAAAATAATTTTTTATCGATAATCTCAAAAAATTTCTTTTTTTCAAGAGGTTTATTATCATGCCCCGGGACATCAGTTTCTTTTATATGAATATAAGAAAAATGATAATTTTTGCCCTCTTTTTTCAGAGTTTTAACTGCAAATTCACACATCTTAGTTAAACTCTCTTCCAAATTAGCATAAACATCGTGACTTTTTAATTTAGGATAAGCCATATGATAAATATCCATATTTGATACCTTTGCAATTCCTTTTTCAAGAGGCATATTAACAATAGCCATAGCTCCCCTATATTTTCGCAAACTAGGCATCTCTACGCCCGGATCTCGTGTTAACAAAATATTTGCAGGCATAAGTCCTTTTTTTACACGAGCAAGGTTAATAGGATGGTTATTCAACACCTCGAAACATTGATTAGTGAAAGAATTAACTAAATTGGCCGCATATTCTGAGTTTTCTTCATCATCAAGAGGCGTCACCCAATCAAATTTTTCTTTCATATAAATTCTGCCCTTGTCATGCAAATAAGTATCTGTATTTGTTATATTATCTGAAAATCCGCCGTAAATAACTAACAAACCCCTATGCTGAACTGTTGGAAAAAATTTAAATTTTACAGGAAGTTTAACTTGAGCATTAATTGCTTTTCCGAGAATTATTGCTTCATCAGTTTTAAGAGTTCTTCCCGCCCTTCGATCAATAACCTTTCTAGACTTTAAATTCTCAATAGTCGAAAAATTTGTCCTAAGCACTAAATCTCCTCTTTTAGTTTCAATTCCCTCGCCCGCAGCTTCAAACTCTGCTCGCTCAGATATATCCGGATCATTACCTAAAATAGCGATTACAGCCATATCGGATTCAGGGGCATAATCTTCATTAACAGTATACATAAAACCAAGTTTAGATTTCTTCGCCAAATCATCTAAATTTGGGGTATTTGCATATTCTAAAGGAGTTTTACCTCCAAAATTATCATAACCTACATCTCCAATTCCATCAAGTATTACCAAAATCTTTTTCATAGTAATGGCAGTACATTCAAATTTATAAATATTGGTTTGCTATAAAATACATGTTCGGTTTCCTAAAAGACAAGTTAAAATCCTGGGTAGACAAAGCTAAAGATAACTTCAAGTCTAAAGAACAAGAAGTTATAGAAAAAGAAGTAAAAAAAATAAAAACTGAAAAAAAGGAAAAATTACAAAAAGAAGAAAAAAATAAACAAGAAAAAGTCAAATTAGAAAAAGAACAAAAAGAAATAGAGAAAAAAATAAAGGAGCAAACTAAGAAAGAAGAATCTAAGCAAGAAAGAAAAGTTACTGAGAAAATATTTAAAGATATAACTAAGGAAAAACTAGAGATAGCTACTCCCGAAGAAAAATTTCAAGAAGTAGTTAATGAAGAAGCAGCTAAAGAAGAAAAGCAAGAAAAATTAAAGGAAGAGGAGACAAAGGGCGGATTTTTCTCTAAAATAAGAAAATTTTTTACATATGAAATAACTCCAACTGAATTCGAAGATCTATTCGAAGATCTAGAAATGTCTCTTCTAGAAAATAATGTAGCCATGGAAGTAGTTGAAAAAGTAAAATCTGAGCTAAAAAAACAATTAGTAGGAAAAGAAATAAAAAAAGAAGATCTAGAAAAAGAAATAAAGGGTGGGCTAAAAAAAGCCATAGAAGACATATTAATTGAACCGCAGGATCTTATAAAAAAAATAAAGGAGTACAAGAAAAATAACAAAGAGCCGTATAAAATATTATTCTTTGGAATTAATGGGGCCGGGAAAACAACGAGTATAGCTAAATTCACAGATCTTTGCTTAAAAAATAAACTTTCAGTAGTTTTAGCTGCAGCAGATACATTTAGAGCAGCATCAATAGAACAAATACAAATACATGCAGATAAGCTAGGAGTCAAATTAATCAAACACGATTACGGAAGCGACCCTAGTGCTGTTGGATTTGATGCAATAAAATATGCTAAACAAAATAATTTAGACGTAGTATTAATAGACACTGCTGGAAGAATGCACACTAAAGAAAATCTCTTACAAGAAATGGAAAAGATTGCAAGAGTAACTCAACCTAATTTTAAAGTTTTTGTAGCTGAAGCAATAGCAGGAAACGATGCTACCGAGCAAGCCCGAGCCTTTGATGAAATGATTAAAATAGACGGTTCAATTTTAAGTAAAGCCGACGTAGATGAAAAAGGCGGAACAATAATCTCGATTAGCTATATCACCAAAAAACCTATACTCTATTTGGGGATGGGTCAAAAATATGAAGACTTAGAGCTCTTTAGCAAAGAAAAATTTATTAAACAATTAGGGCTATAAAGATTATTCACGACATCCGGAACCAAAAATATTTTTTCTAGTGGCTAGAATTTTTCTAATATTTTCTCTATAATTGGGATCTGCCCCTTTAATATTTTTTAAAGCGAGATACGGTTCGCAATCGTCTTCGGGTTTTAATCCCTCAAAATACTTTTTATATTGTGCCGTGTATCTCCCTGCATATTCTCGATCAACATCTTCTACCCAAGAATGAATCTGTTCATTAGTTATTTGTGAAAGTTTCATTTTTCAATTATTCTATTTCTGGCCTAGGTATAACTGCATCCCTAAGTTGAGAATAACTCTCGTCAGGAATTCTGTTTACTTCTACAGATTTAACAAGCGCATCAGGCGCTACTTCTTCAGAAGGCACCCATCCGGATTCTGCTCCACATTCCCCTCTAAAACTACTATAAGCATTACTTGTTTGAATTATATTTTTCATAATATTATACGGCGTACCAACAACATATATTCCCCTTACTTGTTCCATCTTTCCATCTCGATATACTCTAAATATTTTAGAGGGATAAGTTTGAAATTGAGCTTCTTCAGGCAAAGTAAGACCACCGCTAGCTCCTGAAAATAATAAACCGTAAGGTTCTTTTTGTCTTTCACATTCCTTGATTAAATTTTCTTTTAATTGTTCAAATGGAACTTCATTAGAAGAATGAATTACTAAATTGCTCATCCTAGCAACCGGATCATTGCCTGCTGAAGATCTTGCATGCCCGTTAGAAGATGTTTTGAAAAATGCAGCACTTGCTCTTGAATGAAGATAATTTCTCAATATGCCATTTTCAATAAGGCAAACTTTTTGAGCCAAAACGCCCTCATCATCATAAGGGTAAAAACCATCGCGATTTGCAATAGTAGGATCATCTTCAATAGATATAAAATCAGGAGCTACTTTTTGACCAATCTTCCCTAAGAAAATACAACTTTTCGAACCAAATATATTATTCTCGTCATCTTGCATCCTGTGTCCCTCTAAAGCATGACCTATGACTTCATGCCATAAAACTCCATGATTTTCAGAATCCATAATAACCGGAAAAGATCCATTTTTTTGAATGGGAGATTTAATAATATCTGCAAGTTCCTTTTTTACTTGCTCCCCAGCAGCCATCAAAGTTTCATAAGTGGGCAATTGATTACTATTTAAGGCATAAAATACCTTTGAATGAGGAAGTATTATCCCTCTTTCTAAATCTACTGATTCTAAATCAATACATACGGAATACCTCATATAATCGAAAAATAGCCTACTGCCTTCAGAATTAACTAGATATTTACCTTCACGTTTAACCTTAAATGAAATTTCAGATTTAAACAAACTTTTATCTATAATATTTCTGGAAACTTGTTTTAACATATCTTCCAATTTTGGCAAATCTACATCTATTTTATGCTCAGAACCGATAAATTGATTAGCTCCCTCCTTTGAAAAAAAAGCATATTTTTCTCTTTGATTTTTAGAACCAATTGCTGAAAGATTTCTACTCCCAAAATCATCAACGCACTCCCAAAACCCCTCATTGATAGATTCCCAAATTCGAAGTAATGAAGAGTATTTATCAAAATCACGAGGCAACCCAAAAGAAGCACTGCCCATTCCTCCCCCTAGTGCATAATCTCCCATTCTAACTTCAACTCGACCATGACTTGCGTGATCTGGATTAAAATCTCGGGAGACAAGTCCGCCATTGGCCACTTCAATATGATATGTTTCTAAATCTCGTAAAGAAACCGAAGAAAAGAAAGGAGTATGAATTGTTTCCTGACCACTTGGATTTTTAAAAGTGTGAGTTGCTTTCATAACCTGCTCTAAACTAGAATCCAAAACATCAAATATTTTATTATTTACCATACCCTTTAATTTGAGATGAAGAGGCTATTTTTAAGCATCTATCTACTTTAAAATATATAATACAAAACAGGATACAAAATTATTAAATGAGTAAAGATAAATTCATTTTTCTTAGAGCTATTCCGACACCCTCTATGACTCTGGCTTCCAAAATATCTCCCGAGCCCATTCTGGCTTCATTTCTCAAGGTAGCCGGAATAGATAGGCTATTTGTTTTTTGAACACCTAAATAACAAATAGATGAAACAAACTGAGCCATTACTTTCAAGTAATCCGGATCAGAAGCTGAAACCTTCTTATGAGAACTTTCTAAATCTTGTTTTAACTTAAAAAGACCATCGATATCCACTACGCAAATTTCATTTTTAGTAGAATCATAGGTCAAATAAATCGCCCTATTTTTAAAAGGAGCATATAAAACTCGATCCAAAGATATTTTTCCATTTTTATCAATTTCAGTCATAACCATATTCAATATAAAATTAATTTAATAAAAGTAAAATAAGAAAAAAATAAACTAAAATTTAATAACATAATCACTTACCTAATCTTTGTTTTAATACCGACACATCATAACCTGCATAAATTTCTTTCCTTTGAGGTTTTAAAAATTTGAAAAATGTATAGGCACCAGCACACCTAGAATAGTCTCTCAAGGTAGGAGTAAATGTAACTAAATCCGCATTACATTTTTCAGCTTTATCTAAAATTTCTTCAAGACCAATCATAACTAATTTTTTATCTGCACAAATTTTGTGACTTGAAGCCTTCATCAAACATTGAAAATCAGAAACTGAAACTTCTACTCCCTTTTCCCCATATTTTACAAGATGCAACATTTCATTTCTGTAAAGAGGCATATTAAATTCTATTCCATTATAACTTACTACTGACTCCCGATTTTTAATAAGAGATATTCCATTTGGCTTAACCCTCATAATTTCAGGTTCAGGTTTGGAAATTTCTTCAACGATTTGAGTTTTAGGAGGGTTTACCTTAAATCCCATTTTAACTAATATTTTTTTAGCATCTTTTGTCTCCACATACCAATCTCCTCTGCGCGAATCCACTGAGTCCTTGGGCCATCTTGCAAGCAATTGAGCGGCAATTACATTTTTAAGATTCACATCATTTCTTAATTTTAATTCTTCAAAATTATTAAATTCATAAGAATTGTGATGACCATCCCTGTAAACTACCCCTAATTTTCTTTTATAATCTGCCATAACACTCATAAATTAAAATCCTTTTTAAGTATTATTGGTTCAAATAAGTCATAAAGAATAAGATTTATTAAGGCACCCAAACACGGTAATTTGAAAGGATTCTATATATCTATGGGCAATTCAGTTAAATTATCTCTTGAATTGCACAGCCAAAGAATTTGGATTAATACACTGCAATATTCAAATTGTCTGGACGATAATCATATAAACCGAAAATACTAGGAAATAATATGTTAGAAAAACTTGGAGAAGCAATAAAAAAAGCAACAGACAAACTAGCGGGAGCTATATTTGTAGACAAAAAAATAATTGATGAAGTTTGCAAAGAACTACAAAGAGGGTTAATCTCCGCAGATGTAAATGTTCACCTAGTAAAAGAAATAACTGATAAACTTAAGGAAAAAGCTAGTGATGAAAAAATTAAAGGAGTTGATAAAAAAGATCAAATAATCAAAATCTTATATGACACTATTTTAGAAATTATGGGTGGAGAAAAACAAGAATTAAAATTAAATGAAAAAACGCAAACCAAAATACTTCTTTTAGGTTTGTATGGCGCAGGTAAAACTACCGCTGCAACAAAATTAGCACTTTATTATTCTAAAAGGGGGAAAAAAGTAGCTGTAATCGGTCTTGATGTTCATCGTCCAGCCGCTTCAGAACAATTAGAACAGAACGCAAGCAAAATAAATATTGCCTGCTTTACAGACAAGACTGAAAAATCCGCAGTAAAAATATATAAAAAATATAAAGAAGAACTTGAAAAATTTGATTTGGTCATAGTAGATACTGCTGGAAGGCACTCACTAGACAAAGAACTTGTAGAAGAAATTAAAGATTTGAACAAAACTATTAAGCCGGATTATAAGATATTAGTAATTCAGGCAGATATAGGTCAAGCTGCAAAAAATCAAGCAGCAGAATTTCAAAAAGCACTAGAAGTTAATGGAGTAATAATTACTCGAATGGATTCTACTGCCAAGGCAGGCGGAGCACTAACTGCTTGCAAAGAAACAGGAGCGCCGGTATTCTTTATTGGAACTGGTGAAAAACCAATAGACCTGGAACAATTTAATCCGGATGCATTTATCTCAAGGATTTTGGGAATGGGAGATTTAGAAGGTCTACTTGAAAAAGTTCATTCAGCGATGGATGGAGATTCCCAAAAAAATCTAAAAGAAAGACTTGAAAAAGGAGAATTTGATTTAAGAGACTTCCAAGAACAGATTAAATCCATGTCAAGCATGGGCTCAATGTCTAAAATGCTAGATATGATCCCTGGATTTTCTGCATTAAAAGGAAAAGTCCCAGAAAATGTTTTAGGAATCCAAGAAGAGAAAATAAAAAAATGGCAACATGCTATCAATAGTATGACTAAAGAAGAAATAAAAAATCCAGAAATTATAGAAAAACAAACAACAAGATTGGGTAGAATCGCAAAAGGAAGCGGAACAACTACCAGCGATATTCGTCAATTAATCAAACAATATAAAATGATTAAAGAGTTTACAAAGGGCGGAATTAGCGAAACCGATATGCAAGCAGGTGGAATGAGCCAGGCTCAGATGATGAAACTTGCAAAGAAATTCGGTAAAAAAATGAGAAGATAAAGTATATTGCTCAAAATACTAAATCTTTAAATTCTAATTATTTGACAAAAGAATATGGTTGATCTATCTTCAGCAGTAGTAAGCACAATGACAGGTATGACTGGAGTAGTAATAGGTGCCATTATAAGTAACTATGTTAACCAAAAAATAGCAAGACAAGCTGCAAAAAAAGATATAGTTTTCAAGAAAAAAATTGAATATTTTGAAAAAATAGTTAACAGTATTGGTAAAAATATTAAGCTGTATAGAAATGCCATAAGGCAGCTAGAGACTAAAAAAAATAAATCTGAAATAAAAAAAGTTCTAAAAACATTAAAAGAAAATAGACAAAAATTTGAAATGACTACTAGCCCCCTATATATGGACACTAGAGTCATTTCTAGCGAGATAAAAAAGTTCGTAGAAATAGAAAAAATGATTTTTAAATGCATGGAAATAATGAATTCGGAAAATAATTTCCCACAGGATGCTTTAAGAAAAATGAAACTAAAATTTAAAGAAATTCAAATCATAGGAAATAAGCTAACCCTTATTTTAAGAAAAAAATTAATAGAAGAATAATACTAGGCTGCCCCTAACAAGATAAAATATAAAAACTCTAATTGGCCCTAGTCTCCATGCAAAAAAGAGTGAAAGTTAATACAAATCGAAGAATGAATATTTTTCTAGCAATATCATTTTTACTAGCCGTATTAATTCTGATTTTAGGAGGATTAAAGGAACAGGAGTCATTCTCAATAATACAAACGATTCTTACTATGTCCATTACAATGGCAGGTTTTGGATTGGTTGCATTTCAAGTAGCTCATGCGTCTGACGAACTTCAAAAAGATTTTATAGAAACAAGCGTAATTATGATCCTTGCATCAATATCAGCATTCTTTTACTTAATTTATCCCGTTAATAGTTGGTTTAATTTTAATTTCGGGGAAACTAGCATATTTCTTTTTTTCTGGGCATTAATTCTTTTATTAATAATTCTAATGGACCGAAGATTTGATATTCTAAAGTAGCAGAATATAAATTTAATAATAGGGAGACGAATAAATCGAGATGGTCTAGCCTCCGTAAAATCTAGTTCTTAATTTATAAAACTAATACAATTAACTTAAATGTTTATAAATCCGAATCAATTAATATATCTATGAAGACAAATATCATCCAACAGGGAGCCGAAGCAATAATAATCCGCAAGGGAAATTTAGTAATTAAAGACCGAGTTTCAAAAGGATATAGGCACCCTGAACTAGACAAAAAAATAATAAGACAACGAACAAAAAGTGAAGCTAAAATTCTTGAAAAAGTTTCGAGGCTAATCCCCTGTCCACTGCCAAGTAAAGTTGAATTTAATGAGATCGAAATGCCATTTATTGATGGCAAAAAGCTTTCAGAAAACCTAGAAAAACTAGATTACAAAAAAATATGTAAGATAATCGGCAATCAAATAGCTAAAATTCATGACAACCATATAATTCATGGAGACCTTACCACAAGTAATATGATCTGGACAGAAAAAGAAAAAAAACTTTACTTCCTAGATTTTGGCTTAGGGTATATTTCTACAAGAATAGAAGATAAAGCAGTAGACTTACATTTAATCAAACAAGCCCTAGAAGCCAAACACTACTCCATCTATAAAGAATGCGAAAAGATAATATTAAACAGCTATAATAGCAAAGAAAGAAACAAAATCTTATTACAACTAGGAAAAGTAGAAACTCGCGGAAGAAATAAGCATTAAATTCTGTTAAAAATAAAGCAGAAAGCTTTTAAATCAAATTTTATTCTTTTTAATAGAGATATAGCCCTATCGTCCAGTGGTCAAGGACGCGAGCCTTTGGAGCTTGAAACCCCGGTTCGAATCCGGGTAGGGCTATTACATTACGGATTCGAAAGGTTCGAATCTCCGAAGGTTCGATAGCAGAGAACCTAGGAATCAGAAAATTTTGATTTTCTGAGCGGGTAGGGCTATTTTATGAAAAAACAATAGCTTTAAAAAACCCTAAAAATAAGCTATAAAGTAGAAAAACTAAAATGACAACAAAAAATACAATCAAAAAACCAGTATGGCTTAAATATAATGAAGCTGAAATAAAGGAAATTGTATTGAAAATTGCTGAAAAAAATCCAGGATTAACTACAGAAAAAATAGGACTTGTTCTAAGAGACAATTATGGAATTCCTACCACTAAAATTTTTGGATTTAAAATAAGCGATGTTCTTAAGGGGAAAAACCTTTACGAATCTCCAGATTTGAAAAATTTAAAAGCAAAAAATGAAAAACTTATAACTCATCTACTAAAAAACAAACAAGATAAAAAAACTGGTCGTTCCTTAATAATAACAAAAGCTAAATTGAAAAAAGTTACAGAATATTTAGCTAGTAAGAATAAAAAACAATAATGTTTATTAACACCTATTTCTAAAACTAGTTTGTGCAATTAAAGAAATCATTAAAAATTAAAAAATCTGGTTATAAATTTAAGATTTTTTAAAGAAGCACGAGAATTAAAAAAAGAGCTAATAGTTATCAATAAAGGGGAAAAATGATCAACGAACTAGAAAATTTTGGAAAGTTATTTTTAGAACAAACTGAAAATAAAGGCATTCAAATAATAAGCCATTTTGATACTGATGGAATCACCTCCGCAGCCATATTGGGGAGATTACTTCAAAAAATAGATAGAAAATTCGGATTCACAATCGTAAAGAGCCTAGAAAAAGAATTCTTTGAAAGTTTACCAAAAAATAAAGTTCTTGTTTTTTTAAGTTTGGGCTCTTCAAATTTAAGTGAGTTTGAAAAACTAGAAAATGACGTATTTATAATAGATCACCATGAAATAAGTACGTATCAACAATTACCCGCAAATATCCAAATGATCAATCCTCGAAGAGAAGGAAATACTGAAGGAGTCTCTACTTCTTGTTTAACTTACCTTTTCGCTAAAGAATTAGCTAAAAAAGATTCCAAATCAGCTAATCTCGCAATAGTTGGTTTAGTAGGAGAGGTTTCAGATAAACAAATGGGTCCAATTGCACAATCAATTATCAGTGATGCCGATTTAACTCTTAAAAGAGGAATTTTACTTTACCCTTCAACAAGACCATTAAATAGAACACTAGAATACTCCTCAAATCCATATATTCCTGGAGTTACTGGAAATTATGCCGGAGTAGTCGGTTTATTAAAAGAAGCTAAAATTCCTGTATCTGAGACAGGATATAAAGCTCTAGCAGATTTAACCGAAGAAGAAATGCAAAAATTAATTACAGCCACTTCATCCAGATTACCTGACCCTGATAAAATGCAAGAATTTATAGGTAATCTTTATCTAATTAAAAATTTTGGAACCGTAGAGGATGCAAGAGAAGTATCCGCGCTAATTAATGCTTGCAGCCGAATGGGAGATTCTAACGTAGCATTATTGTTATGTATGGGAAATAATTCTATGAAAAAACAAGCAGAACAAATCTACATAAAGTACAAACAAAATTTAATTGAAGCCCTAAATCAAGCTAATACTAATCCTAAAATCCAAGGCAGTAGCTATGTAATTATGAATGCTAAAGATAAAATCCAAGATACAATTATAGGCACAGTGGCATCGATATTATCTATGTCTGCGCTATACAAGGAAGGAACCGTAATAATCACAATGGCCTATAATGAGGATAAAATAAAAGTATCTTCCAGGATATCGGGAAGAGATAAAATAGAAGGTAGTTTGAACTTAAGAGATTTAATGAATCAAGTCACAGAGTCCATAGGCGGAGAACCTGGGGGCCATAGGTTCGAAGCAGGATGCATTATTAATAAAGACAAAGAAGAAGCATTTATCGAACTTGTAAAAAAGAAATTAGAATTTGAAACAATAAAAATATAAAATGGGTAGCTTTGAAGAACATTGGAAAGGATTTGAAATAAGATATCTTAAATGCACTTATACGAAAGGAATGGGCCCTAAAGAATACATTATAAATTTCTCTTGCCCTACTCAAAATTGGTGTTATGTTAGACAAGAAGATGTAGTTCCCTCGAACGAAAAGAAAAAACAAGGTTATGTTAAATGTGTATTAAGAAGCCTAGAAAAAAATAAAGCAGTGGTTTGGATAAATGATACTGCCGATCACAGACCCTCTCCATTTAAAGTACCATTAACAGACCTAGTGTCTAAATTGGGGACCACATAACAAATAAAATGGAAAGTCTAGGAACAATTATAAAAAAAACTGAAGAAATTACTGACATAACTGCGTGTTTTAATTTTATAGATTCTTTAAATCTGGCGGGCCAAGACTTTAGACTAGTAATTGAGGCAAGATGCAGAACATTAGGCACAATGACGCAAGCTTACAAAAGATATGGCACAACCTTAATAAGTCAAAGTCAACAAAGGAGTATGCTATTGGCCGCACAAAGTTCTGCAGGATATAGTTCCTAAGTAGCAAACAATATCTTTAAAAACCCAAATTTCTCTTAACTATTATGCCAAAAAATCGATTTATCAGAATAAGATGCCAAGCTTGCAAAAACGAACAAATAATGTTCGAAGGAGCAACAACTGAGGTAAAATGCCTTATTTGTAATGCTACTATCGCAAAACCTAAAGGCGGAAAAGCTGAACTTAAGGGCAAGTTAGTCGAAGTTCTAAATTAATTTAAGTATATACTAATATTTAAAAGTCTTCTAAATCATTATTTATTATGGCCTATAAACAACTTGAAGAAAAACAACTAGTATTCTGTACTGTAGACAAAATAGTGGGCACAACAGTATATGTAAAACTAGATGAGTATCCAGTAGCCGGTTCAATAAGCTTTCCCGAAATTGCTCCCGGAAGAATAAGAAACATACGAGATTTTGCTTTTCCTGGAAAAAAGATAGTATGTAAAATTCTAAAAATTTATTCAAATCATGTAGAACTTTCTTTACGAAGAGTAAAAACTAATGAAAAAAATGATTTTAATGAATTAAATAAAAAAGAAAAAAGCTACGGAGCAATGCTTAAGTCTAATCTCGGAGAAGCAGCCGAAGCTATAACTCAAAAAATTAAAGAACAAGAGAGTTCGCTTGCAGAATTCATTGATAGCGCCCGTGAAAATCATAAGCTACTTGAAAAATATTTTTCAAAAGAAGAAATAGAAAAGTTATCTAAGATTTTAACTGAAAAAAAAGTTAAAGAAACATTACTTTCCAAACAATTTTTACTTTCTACAAAAGCCCCTGACGGGATTGTAAGAATAAAACATATACTGGCCGAATCTGCCAAAGGAATACCCGCAATAGAGTTTACCTACCTTGCAGCAGGAAAATACCTGGCAAGAATAAAAGCAAAAGACCTAAAACTGGCAGATCAACAATTAACAAAAATGATTGATGTTTTAGAAACACTAGCAAAAAAGAATGACTGCGCTTTTGATGTAGTCAAAGATTAAAAATTATTTCTTCAAAACTAATTTTCCATATTGACCATCGTAACCTGGTTCAATTTTAAGATTAGCAATTCGATTATCTACAATAAGTTTAGCTAAATTAGCCAAATTCATTTTATCGAGTTCAGCAACTACTACATTCTTATCAACTTTTAAAAGTAAATTAAGCTCATTATCGAATTTTTCAATAAGTAAATTATAAACTTCCCAAACTTGCTTAGTATCTACTCCCACATTCAAATCAAAGGCAATTAATTCATGTAAAGGCAATATTCTAAAAAAAAGTTTTTTATTTGCTGGCGGAAATCCCCATTTATTATCCTTTAACTTTTCAACTCTGGAATCTACCCCTGCCGTTAAAGGTTTATTACAAACCGGACAAATCCCATCAAGTTCTTTAGCTTTATTGGGCGAACATGAAAACTTACAGTCAAGATGCCCGTCCCAATGATATTTGCCATAAGCAGGTTCGGTTTCAATAGTAGATTTAAAAGTAGTTGTTCTAATTTGATTGATAATATGGCCGTAAGAGTATTCGCCAGTAAATATTGTTGCTTCTCTCCCAAGTCTCCAAGGCCAAAAACTATGAGCATCTGAAAAACTAACAATACTTTTTTGATGTAAACTTAAAATTTTCCAGTTCATTTCTGGATCAGAAGAAATTCCGGTTTCAATAGCATGGATATAATGTTCCTGCTCACCAAAAGCCTCCTTTAAATTATTAAATCCGCTTTTAGCTCCTAGTATTCCAAAATGAGGAGTCCAAATATGCGCGGGAATAATTTCAATATCGGCACTAATGGCCATTATTTTTTTAACAAATTCTTCTGCATCGAGTCCGAAAATGGGCCGGCCATCGTAGTCTCGTCTTCCCAGGGTGTCCAAATATTCATTAATTTTTTCTACTACACTTATACTTGGTGCCAACATGACTAAATGAACTCTTTTTCCTTTTTCATGTTTAGTATATATCAAAGAAATCTCACTAGTCAACATAAATGGAAACTCTCCTTTTTCATCTTTAAGCCAATATAGGCCATCTTTTTCTTTAAGTTGAGACTTTACCTCTTCTATCCATTTTGGATGTGTGAAATCGCCTGTTCCGAGCAAATTTAAGCCTTTTATCCGGGCCCACTTAGCCAAATTAACCAAATCTAAATCTTTACTAGTAGCTCGAGAATATTTTGAATGAATATGCAAATCTGCGATTATTGTATCTTTAAATTCATCACGCTCATCTTCACCCATAATTTACAAAATAAAAACCTATATTTAAACTTTTATCTAATTAAGAATAATTTTGGAAGAGATAGAGTAAATGGGAATAACCAAAATTATAACGACTAAACTAACATCCCTGCAAATTAGATATCAATTAACAAAATTAGAAATTTTAATCTTGTCGAAGACAGATTAAGTATACCAGCGGAGTCTAATAAGCGAATAAAAAATTAAGTAACTAATTGTATTTAGAAAACTTTCTTTTTTTCAGAATCCATAAAACCAAAACAATGATTAATGCAATTCCGACAATTACTGCAATTACTTGTCC
Organism: Candidatus Woesearchaeota archaeon; assembly: GCA_964383425.1. Taxonomy (GTDB): domain Archaea; phylum Nanobdellota; class Nanobdellia; order Pacearchaeales; family GW2011-AR1; genus CAIPOI01. The sequence continues at coordinate 38,569 of CAYLGX010000001.1, read as the reverse complement.
GACTTTAGAAGTTGCAGCAGTAGTAACTGTTTCTTTTACTGTTTCAGCAATAGTAGGTTCTTTAACTTCTGGAGCCGTTTCCACAACTGGAGCTTTTTCATTAATTCTAGTAATAATTAAATTTGCATAAATATTATTTATAAATTTATCAAATTGTACTGACAAATCATAAATGCCATCAGCATCTAAATCGAATTTAGCTGCTTCTCCTTTTTTAATAGTAGCTTCTTGAGGAGTACTTTGAACAATAACTGTAACACTATCTACTGAAGCAGATTTAAGACTTACAGAATGGGGCGCAGTTCCTACAACAAAATTAACTTTGTCTCCGGATTTAATAGCCTTAGTATAACTAGTGCCCACACCATCAAGTGGAGCAGTCACAGTTAAAGCACCCAGCGATCCTGTGCCACCACTGCTCGATTCACAATCAGAAGTAGTAAATGATTGAGTAACATTTCCCAAATGAGCAGTATAGTCATAACAAGATACAGTGTAGCTATAAGAAGTCTCACAAGTTAAATCAGATTCAGTAATAGTAAATCCGCTAACTGTTCCTCTCGAAGAATTACAAGTTCCGTTTAATCCAGTTGTGTCAGTACCACTTACAGTTAAAGTCAAAGAAGTTGTAGTTGCTGAAGAACCTAAACTTAAAACTGGAGCAGTTCTGTCTATAACCAAACTAGTAAGTTCAGTATTATTAATATTGTTAACGGTATCATTGGCCCATACTTTAACTTTGTAAGTTCCATCTGCTAAATTAGTTATATTAAAACTTGAATTGGAATATTTTATTCCAGAAATCAAACTTGCAATGTAAGTTGCAACTTGACTATTGTTTGCATAAGTAATATTAAAATAAGCATAACCAATTGTTGCTACACCAGTATCATTTATAGTAGCATTAAGAACAAACATACCTGTTGCGGAAGTATTAAATGAATTAGTAGGTTTTACAACACCAACTCTTGGAGCAGTAGAATCTACTCTAAATGTTCTAGTCGGCGTTTGATTTGAATTCCCTATTGCATCAGGATCTTGATCTGTAACCGTAACATTATAAGTATAGACTCCATCAGATAAATTTTCAGCATAGGGAAAAAGGCCATAGATATTCTTTGGAGAGGCCACATTTCTGTATTGCCAGCCTCCAAAATTATAATTAGAGGAATTATACATATTAATTATTTGCCAAACGTTAGATGTGGCATCTGATGCTGTAACATTGACCCATACCTGGCCCACACTAGAATTGCCCCAATCCGCCATGGACCCTACTTGAAAATCAATTTGAGGAATAGTGCTGTCTACAGTCAAGTTACTAAAATAAGTAACTGCTGAATTTCCAGTTCCCGCGCCCATATCTCTAACATCTACTGTAAGATTATAAGTCCCATCTGAAAGTACAACACTATTATTACATCTAAGTATTTCGGCCTCATTTGCGATAGTGCAAGTAAAATTACTGTAATTGTAGGTAATAGTCCGAGTAGCATTACGAAGAATAACAATAATAGTATCATTATTTATTGAAGAAGAAGTACCATCAAAAGTGATATTAATTGCAACAGTTTGTGAAAGAGAAGTAGTTGCTGGAGAATTAACTGTAATTACCGGAACAATAGCATCACTAATATTATATGTTGAAAAATGATTAACCGTAAATGTTAAGTTTCCCTTACCTGCGCTATAAACATAATTTGTAGAACTAGCTATTCCTGCTCCGTCGGTAGTTATATTTGGCATAGATTTGAAAGGTAAATTAAATAATTTTAAAATAGTGGTAGTATTAAATGCAGATAAGGCGGTACTATTCAAAAAGATATAAGAAATTTTAGAAGAATTAGAACTTATATTAACATTTATTCCACTAGGCGGCGCTAATGCAGCAAATTGTGTACCGATTGTAGAAGCAGACATATCAAGTAATGAAAAGTTGTACAATGCTACAGTTTGGAAATCAACCCAATTTAATCCTAAAGCAGTCCCATTAAGTTGAACATCAATAATATAAGGAGTTGCAGCAAAATTAGTAATAGTAGATAAATCAGTCATTAATGGTCCGAATCTAACTCCTACTGCAGAAGTACTTGGAACTGTAAAATTATAAGCAATAACAACACCAGTAAGATTTTCAGGGATATTTTTAGTATTTGAAGCATTAGTAGCAGTAAAAGAAATCTTATCTCCAAGAATTGCAGCAAATTTTTGACCTAAAGTTAAACTTGCGGGAATAGCAGTATAATTAACCGTACAATTTGCAGTATAGTTCATATAAATTCCAGCAGCAGTATTATTTAATGCAAGTTTTATCCCAGAATCTCCGAGGGCCGAACAATTAACAGTTAAATTACCTGCAGTATCTGCGCCCCAAACAACAGTAACATTAAATGTTGCAACTTGACCATCAGAATAAAAATCATCAATTTCATTATTAATAATTCCGGGAATTACAAGCGGAGTAGCCGTAACAAAAATAGAGTACACTAAAAAGAAAATACCTAAAACAGAGAGAAAAATTATACTTGTAAACAACAGACTTTTAGCTTTTTTATTCATCTCACTTTTCCCCTTTTATAAAAACTATATAATCTTTGTATTTATAAATCCTTTCTCGAGTTAAATTAGACCATAACATCTTCAAATTTATAAACCGAACTAAGCTAATTCCATTAGGCCCTTATAGTTCAGCCCGGATAGAATAGCTCCTTGCGGAGGAGTTGACCAAGGTTCAAATCCTTGTGAGGGCGTTTAATCGAATCATAATTCTGTAACTACTAAAAAATACAACATAATTAATATTTATAAATCAAGTAAACCTGGATTTTTTATGAGATCATGCCCTTATGTGTTCACTAGACATGCAAAACAAAAAGCACTAGATGAATTATGCGAAGAAGAATCAGTAGAGATACTTGGAGAAAGTACTTGGCAATCCCTAAAAAAAATAGCTCCTTTAATGACAATACCTCCTGCCCTTGCAGGAACAGTAAGTGCATTCAGCGGGCTTGAATCCCTACAAATGAATACAGTCGCATTCGCAACTGCTTATTCTATAGTGGGCCTATGTAATCTGGGCATAAAAACATTTCAAAAAATTAATAATGTTACCAATCCCTATGGCCTAAAAGCAGAATTAAAAAAAGAATATGAAAATGTTAATGATGATCCAGTACCCATTAGTTTAGATCGACTTTGTAATAAAACCGCATATCCAGCTATTCTTTCACTAGGATTAGGTTTTATGCTAAGGGACACAACCCTATTTAATAAAATTTCACTAGATGCTGCCCTTGTTTGCGGAATAACATATGGCCTAGTGGATTATGTAACCGGCTACATGGGCGAATTAAAAATGAAAAATAAAGTAAACCTTCGTGCCGAAAAAATTAAAGAAGATATAATGAAAGAACAAAAAGCTAGAGACGAAAGAGAAAAAGCAGAAAGAGAAAAACAACGAAAAGAATGGGAAAAAGAGGAAAAAGCTTACCGAGACTATTTTAGAAATTTTGAAGCGAGATTTAAACAAGGATATTTTAGAGGAAGTTATTCAGAACAAGGACAACAAAGACCTGCCAGAAGATCAAACAAACTTTCAAACGATGAAGCATTTAACAAATTAGGAATAAGAAGAGATAGCGGATATGATGCTGCAAAAAGTGCATTTAGAAAATTAGCCATGCAATATCATCCAGACAGAAATAAGGGGAATAAGCAAGCCGAAGCAAAATTCAAAGAAATTGCAGCAGCTTGGGAAATAGTAAATAGTTATTACGGAAATTAAAAGTTATTATTCTGCTCCGCTTTCATCACATACGCCCTTAGCTGCAACATAGAAAATAGTTTCAGAATCAGGAAGATTCGGTGAGTCAACAAGTTTAGCCACTCTTGAATCTTTTTTACTTCTCCTTAAATAAATTCTGTAAGTAGATGCATGACCTACAATATTTCCACCAATTGCAGTAGTAGGATCTCCAAACATCATTCCCGGATTAGCCATAACTTGATTAGTAACATATATTGCTATATTATTAGATTCTGCAATTTTCATTAAATTATGTAAATACTTGTTCAATTTTTGTTGCCTATCTGCAAGTTGTCCTCTTCCAGCAAATTCTGCTCTAAAATGAGCAGTCAAAGAATCAACTACTATCAATTTAATAGATTCTCCATTCTTGATCATTTCATGAACCCTATCAATTAAAAGAATTTGATGATCTGAGTTAAATGCCCTTGCAACAAAAATATTTTTTAAAACATTTTCAGGATTAAGGCCAAGTCCAACAGCAATCTGTTTTATTCTTTCTGGCCGGAAAGTTCCCTCAGTATCAATATAAACAGATTTAGCATTTAATCCTCCAAGTTCTGCAGGTAATTGGACCCTAACTGCTAGAGTAAAACCAAGCTGACTCTTTCCAGAACCATAGGCACCATAGGCTTCAGTTATAGATTTAGTTTCTACACCTTTCCCTCCGAGAAGTATATCAAAATTTTTAGAACCAGTGGTAATATATCCTATCTCTTTTCTTTTTTCAGAAAACTCCATACCATTTTGAAATCCTAAATTCATCATCTTTCTTGAAGCCTGTATTGCTTTTCTTGCAATGGCCTCGCCAATTCCAGCCATTTCAGATAATTCAGCAGGAGTTAACACTGCTACGCCCATTAAATCATAAATGCCCGCATCCTCAAGTTTTTGACAAGCGGCAGGCCCTATTCCAGGTAAATCGGAAATCTTTGATTCTTTTTTCTCTTCTTTCTCTTCAGAATCTTTACCTTTCTTTTTCTTTTTAGTTTCTTCTTCCTTTTCCCCAGAAACTTCTTCTTTTATCTCTTTTACGCTAACCATGTTTATTTTGTGTTTGTTTTAGTTAACAAAATAAACAGTCTGAAAATATAGTATTTTCAGAATGTAAAAAATCTTGCGACACCAACCGAAGGTTTCGTAGATTTTTTACTTAGTTTATTCTATTCACTAATATAAAATCTCATTTCTTGTTTAAAAGGTTTATTTGTTTGCAAGATATAGGTTTATAGGCCAATTTAATTAGGGCAAAAAGGCAAAGAATAACTGGAGAGAGACATTACTTAGCTTTCTCAAAAAAAAGATATTGTAAAAAGATAGTCAACCATAAACTTCCAGTAATAAAAGAGATTATTGCAGAAATAAATAGGCCCATGGTAAAAAAACAAAGAGAAACTGCATAAAGACCAATAAAAGTAGGCACTGAAGTTTTAGAATTAATAAAAGCTCTTTTCTTAGAAAAACCAGTAGTTACTTGATTAATTAGGGAAAAAACAAAAAGTAAATTTGCAAATGAAATAACTATATCCTGCCAAACCATAAATAAAAAAATAAAACTTGGTTTTTAAATTATCGCACCAAAAGTCAAAATATTTATCTAAGCCACTTTAAAGAATTACATTTGGAACACATTAGATTAGACACATTCCCGGTATTCAGTTTATTCACAAAATCCGCAAATTTTTTACCTTTTCGTATTTCCGCTATACTATTCTTAAATATATTTCCCACAATTAACTCCCCATTTACATCAAGACAACCGCAAGCAGTTACCTTTCCGTCAAAAAGAATTCCAATCCTAGTATTAGCAATATGACAATAATACTTTTTACCCTTGTGCAAATTAGAGTTACCTGCAGCCATATCTTTACCTAAATCTGATACCACTTCAGTCCAATTATGCGCACTATGAATATACAGCTGTTTTGAATCAAGACCTATTTCTTTAATCAAAAATTCTTTTGTTTTCCCGATTGAGCCCGTACTTGCAGAAGCCACACCATTAATAGTTAAAGTACCAATAGGAAGACCTGCTTTTTTAATTAATTTAATTAAAAGTTTTATCTTTTCAACAGTTTGCTTAAAATTTCCACCGGCGTATCTCATTTCATAACTTCTATCGTTCCATCCGCTAAAAGAAATCTGAATTTTAAATTTTTTAGATTTAACAAACTCTTCAATCATTTCGCAAGTTAATAGCGAGGCATTAGTAGAAATCATTATCTTTTCAAAAGGATAAGAAACTACCATTTTCCAAAGACGCATAAATTTAGGATGAAGCAAAGATTCGCCAGTAGTATACAGTTTAATAAATTTAATTCCAGCTTCAGAATATCTATCCAGGGCTTTCTTAAAAGTTGCAATGCTGATAAAACCTTTTTTACGAGTCATGAGCTTATTAGAACACATAACACAAGCAAAATTGCAAGCATTTGTAATTTCAATCATACCTATTTCAGGAACATTTTTCCAGGTACAATTTTTATTGTAATCTTCAGCAGCCATATAATTAAATGCATAATTATTCGGATATAAATGTAGGGGTCAGATTAGAAAGGGGACCAAGCCGGTAGCAGGGATTGAACACTTCAAAATATACTTGTTTTGAAGTCTCAGAAAATTATAAATTTTCTGTGTCCGAAGGTTCGCAAGAACCAAGGGGTGAAATCCCAAGCCTGTAGCGGGGATTGAACCCACGACCCTTTGATTCTTCGTTTATCCTTTCTACCCAAGGACTCTTTTTTAAAGAGGGCTTTACGAATCAAATACTCTACCGACTGAGCTATACAGGCATAACCAAAAATATTCTAAGAAGTATAAAAACTATTCTAACTATTTGTTATTTTTATGTTGATTAGTAGTATGATATTTATGCTCAATCTCATAATCTAATTTTTCAATAGCGCTATGAACTGACTTTTTTAAATCCCATTCTTCCGCACTCGATTCAAACATAATTGGACCTGAAAGTTCCGCCTTAACGCTAAATTTCTTCTTTTTATCGGGATTATCTTTAACCGCGCCCGATTGTTTAACTGTTAATTTTAAAAGAAAGTCATTATTGAGTTCTCTATCAAACTTATCTGCCGCTTTTTCTGCAATAGAAGTAACTGCCTTCTGCTCAATAGGAGTTAATACTTCAAGACCGTTTAATTGTAGTTTATGCATTTTATTTCCCCTTAATTGGAATAGAATTGTTTTGTTTATATACTTTACCAAATACCCAAAATAAAACAACTGAGAGTAAGCTTAAAGAAAATCCATAGATAAATGTAAAATTCGAAGAGAGGTCATATAGAAGTCCGGCAACTATTCCAGAAACGATAGCACAAATCCCAATGACTGTTTGAAAAAAACCTATTGCTGTAGCCCTGGTTTCCGGTGAACTCAAATCTGAAACAAAGGCATTTTGATTACCTACCACCATAGCATAAACTAGTCCATAAAGTATGAATAAAATAGAATAAGCTAAAATTGAGTTAAATAATAAAAATCCCAAACAAACTACCGAGAATAAAAGATACCCTCGCACCATAACTATCCTTCTACCAATCCTATCGAAAAGTTTACCAAAGGGAATTGCCATCGAAGAATAAAAAATATTAAATAAAACATAGAGCGCTAAGGTTACCGCAAGCCCATCTCCCTCAATACCAAAAATATTTTGAGCCCTTAAAATAAAAAACATATAACTGAAATTAGCTAAAGCAAAAATTCCAGAAATAAATAAAAAGAATTTCAGTTTAAATGGAAGCTCATTCAAGCTTACATAGAGTGTTTTAATTTTCTTTTGTTTTTTTACATTTTTAACTTCACGCAAGAAAAATAAGGGAATTAAAGAAATAAAACCCACTATGGCGGAAAATAATAAAATAGTTCTGAAAAAAAATTCATCGGTAGTAGAAATTCCGAAAAATAATACAATAGCTAAAAGCGTGAGAGATCCAAGGATAGCGCCAGTAACATCAAAAGCCCTTTGAATTCCAAAAGCCTTGCCTTTATTTTGAGGCATAGACTCGGAGATCAAAGCATCTCTTGGAGCTTCTCTTATGCCCTTTCCAAGTTTATTAAATCCCATAAAAATCATTACTCCACTAGCACTTTTTGCAAAAAACAACATAAGCTTAAAAAATTCAGAAGTAAAATATCCCCAGAAAATAAATTTTCTTCTATTTCTAATCTTGTCTGAAAAATAACCTGAAACTACTTTCAATAAACTAGGAAGTCCCATCATCAAACCTCCGATAATACCTATGGTGATTCCAGTTCCGCCCAAACTGGCAATAAACAAGGGCAACAAGGGAGCCACAAGTTCACTAGAAAAATCATTTAACAAACTAACGAGTCCCAAAAGAAAAATATTTAATCCACCCAGCCCTAAAATAAATTTACCTCGCTTCCCCATGGTTAAATAAGCGAAGTCTTATTTTTAAATTCTTTCAAAGACTAGATAAAAAATTATAAATAAAAAGAGATTAACTATTTTTCAAGTTCACTAATAAGTGTGTCTATATTCAATTCGGTAACTACATTAACAAAAAGTTCAGTAGCTTCAGAAAGCTTATTTTTTCTAACATTTCCCTCAACTAATATTTCCCTTCCAAGTAAATCTTCCCTATACGGCATAAATGCTTCAGTAGGAGGAATATTTTCTTCATTAATTAATTTTTTAATTTGGTCTCCGAATAGTAGTGCACGAACGCTTTCAGTCCCATCATCTAAAATTAAAGTTAATATTGCATTTTGTTTTGGAGTCACAATACCATCTTTTTCACAAGTTGAATTTTCTCCAACTTTTTTTCCACATTGCGGGCAAACTGAAAAAAAGGTAGGTCCGAACATTTGAACAATAAAAGCACGAAGAGAAACATTATCATTTATTCTTATATCTGCAATATTTTTAGGAGTAACCGTCATTTTAGTTTGAACATTTTCAATAACCTGACCACTAAGCTTAATTTCGCCAAAGGTAGACAAGTGAAGTTCATTATTTCTAATATCTGCATTGGCAATTTCTACAACATCTCCATCTTTTATTTCTCCCTTTTCAATTAAACCTATATGATTGCTATCCCATAAAACAACCCTGATATTACCCGAATCATCTGCCATAACAAAACTTCCAATCTTTCCACTTTTGCCATTCTTATTATATTCAATTACTTTATTCATCCTAATTATTTTACCAGTAATATTTACTCTCCTCATTCCGCCCATAAGCCCAGAGATTTTCATTTTCTGCTTTTCAAAATTAACACCTAGTTCAGAAGCAATAATTTGACTAGCTCCCTCCTTACTAATTAAACCTGAAAGCTTCGCCCTTTTAGCTTCAATTTTTCTTTCAACTTCTTCAATAGAAACTCCAGATCCTTCTGAAATCATTTTCACTATTTGTTCGTAATTTCCTTGTAACATTAGATTTGCCCTTTTTAGATAATTTGAATTAATTACCTGCGTTTATAAAAACACCGGTGATTAAACAAATACAATGGAATTAAAGTGATAGGCCCTCAAAAAAATAGTAGATTCGAGGTAAACACAATCTTTATAAACAAACTTTCCGAAAAAAGATTATGGGTTTTACAGCAGTACAAATGAAATTAATGCCAACGTCTCCAGATGTTGACTTAAAAGAAATAGAACGAAAAGCAGATGAATTAATTAATTCTATGCATAAAACTCAAGTGAAAATTGAAGAAGAGCCAATTGCATTCGGATTAAAGGCGATTATTCTATGGTTCGCTTGGAATGATGAAATAGATACTGAAGTTCTTGAAGCTAAACTAGCTCAAATAGAAAATGTTTCTAGCGTAGAAATTTTAGATGT
>CAYLGX010000001.1:0-28837 GCA_964383425.1 Candidatus Woesearchaeota archaeon | reverse complement strand
CAAAATACTTATTAATCCTCATTACAAGTAGATAATATGACATTAACAGAAGACCAAGCAAAAAATGCTAAGGAGCAGATAATCAAACATATCGAGTCTACGTTTCCAGAAGATAAAAAAAGGGAAGCAATAGACTATCTTAATTCCTTAGATAACGAAAAACTAGAAGAATTCTTAGTAAAAAATAACATGATCAAATCAGAAGAACCTTCAAAGGAGGGCTCCATCCAAAAAGTAAACAAGACAAACTGCGTATACTGCCTCATAGCTCAAAAACAAATAGAATCACTGCCTTTGTATGAAGATGAAGATTATATTGCCGTACTCGAAATAAATCCATTCTCAAAGGGGCATACTATAATTATCCCAAAACAGCACATAGAAGAATCGAAAAAAATACCTGCAAAAGCACTTACTTTAGCTAAAAAAATAGGAAATCATATAATCAAAAAAATAAAAGCAGAAGATTTCCAAATCAACACAGCCGATGATATGAAACACGTAATCGTAAATATTGTTCCTACCTATAAGGGCCAAGAATTAAAATATGAAAGAAAAAAAGCAAAACCTGAAGAATTAAAAGAATTGGCAATGATAATAGGAAAATTAGAAATAAAGACTCAATCTAAGCCAGCTGAACAAAAAGTAGAGGAAGCAAGGCCAGCTGAACCAAAACCCGAACCTAAAGTAGAAAAACCAAGTAATGTTATAAAAATGAATAGACGAATACCTTAGAAAGGATTCTAATCAATTAGATTATATATTTACCCATCTTTTAAACTTCGTCTTAAAGATTAATTCTATTTAATTTTAAAATTAGAATAATATATGTAAAGCCAGATTATAATCCTCCAAAAATTAAATCAACATAATTCAAAACTAAAAAATGTCCATAATCTTATTTGAAAACTTACCACTATCTGAACAGTGATAGACCTCATGAAACAGATTGTAGGAGTATCCCCTGTAGGTCATATTTAGAGAGGCAATAAGTTTTATGTTTTCTAAAGACATAGCCACCTGAGGTGCCTCAAAATATTGAGGGTAATAACCAAAACATTTCTTAAATTCATTCATGCCTGTTAAAACATATGACTCATTTCGGGGGATAAGAAACTCTTGATAAGTATGATAAACTCCATGCATTCCAAGAGTTTTGTTTAGAGATCTAATATCGTTGCACCAGCCAACGAAATTAGCAATCGACTGATTCTGATAAATCGGGATAACCATTAAAACTTCGCTTTTATCAAGGTACCTTGAATCGGCCTTGCAGTCAATAAGATAATTTACATCGTCAATTTGTTTTTCGGAAATAAATCTAATTAACCATAAATTATTTAATAAAAGCATAACAAGTATTAATCCTAGGAGAGTATAGATAAAAAAATTACTTTTTCTTTTTTTAATGGATTTCATAAACTAAAATAAACTTATACGGTATAAAAGTATTAGTGTAATCAATAGCCCAAATAAGAATGCTGGAGTAAAGGGTATACCTTCCTTGACTAAAACTTTAAAATTACGAGATTTATATTTTTTAATTAGTGCTAGCTCTTTTTCAGATAAGCCCTCCCAATTAGGCTTAATTTTTTTCCCTTGAACCATAATTGTTTGAGCAATCCAATCCCCTACAGTCAAATCTCTAACTAAAACATCCGAATTCATACAAGAGTTCTCAAGAGCCTTTGCAAATAGAATAAGTGTTGGAGAAATACAGATTATCAAGGCCAAAAGAGAGATGAGATAATACTCAAAGAAAAAAGAAAAAATTAATACTGAAAAGAAAAAAATAGACACACCTAAAACCAAAAACTTATTTTTATTATAATTTTTGTTGTATTCCTGATAAAATCTACGATAATATTTAATCATAAGAATAATACTATAAACTGCTCCATAAATGGCCCCCGCAATAAAAAATGCAAAAATAAAGAGTAGTAAAAAGTTTAAATTTTCTTTCCAATATAATGAAAAAGGGAGCACAGTACTTATTGCAATTAAAAGTTTTGCATCTCCTCCAGCAAACATCCTAGCATAATAAAACAAATTAGCAATAACAAACCCTGCCGCCAAACCAATTAAACCCCAATAAAACCACCAAGCATTGCTAGTACTGACTGAAACAAAAGCACGATAAGCTAAAATTAAGGCAATAAGAGAAAAATTCCACCAATTTTCAACTTCTCTTTTTCTAAAATCCATGAAGATTGCAACAATAATCCAAATAAAAGCCAGGACTAACATAAAAATGACTTCCTTTGGAAAAAATTCAAATACTAACATTGCAACCCCTTCATTATATTAATTTAAGAATTTTCAAGTTTTTAAATATCTCGGGAAAAATAAAATAGGCCGGAACATGTTTATAAGACGAAATAACCTAGAAATAAAAATTAAGTAAAATTAATCAAAACCGAATTTACGTGGGTTTAAAAAAGAAAAGATAAAAAGCACAATTACTGACTAAATATTCAAAACCCTACTTCTTGATAATTGCGTTATCGCCCATCGCCCTGGTACTTCCGCCTTTCTTAAATGGGAATCTCCGGTTTCTTCTAGCCTTATCTTTGCCTTTATTTCTTCTCTCAGAACAAGCATATTCATCACTCATATTCTGCTTAGCAATCTAATGTTTAAAAAGCTTATTCTCACGGCAATTAAATCTGGATCTAGAACCCAAGACCTGTTAGAAAATAAACAAATAAAGAGATAATATCCAATTAAGCCCAAGTACAGCCAGCAGTAGAACAAGCATTCTGATCAAGCCCAGCACAAACTAAAGTCTTATTAGTAATAGCAGTACCCTTACAGGATTTTTCACAAGCAGCGATAGAGTTGCATTTTTCAGTCCCAGGTAAATTTTTCTCTTCCATAGCCTTACAATTACTCATTATTTTTCCTGAAGAGTCAACAATAAAACCATATGTATTGGTAGCACCTTTTCCAAATTTAAGCTCTCTGTCTCTACAATAATCAAAAATATTATTTGAAGAACATGCAAACTGACAAGATTGTTGAATAGTAGCAATATTAGAGTCCCCTTGTCCAAAATTAAGTATCTTTTCCCATATATTACTCCATCCAGTAGCAAATCCAAAAACTAAGAAAATTAATACAACTAAAGCCAAAATTATAACAACTACTGTTCCAATAGTCATTTCTGCACCTTTTTTATTCTCTCTCTTAATCATCCTAAATCTATTAAGAGGAGGGCATTTATAAATATTCTGTTTAAGATAATCCTAATTTCAAAGGTATATCTCTTGAAAAATCCATTGGCTTTACGATATGCCTAACGGTCCCTATTCCCGAACTTTCACAAATAAAATTAATATTATTTATCCTATATTGAAAAACATTATTGCCAGCAGAATCAGATTTGGAACTTGAAAAATTCCAACTCGAAAGTCGATTAGCCCTGCAAGTATTAACAAAACCTAAACTCCCAGCATAGAAATCTAAGTATTGTTTTTGAAAATTACTAATGATTACAAGTTCAGATAAACTGCCAGAATTAAGAACCGAGTCATTGGCTACCTCAACTAAATAAGATTGAAATCTCTCTTGTTCAGCATATAAGTTAAAAACTTTCTGATATTCCAGCAACCCTTCTGCAGAGGATCTTCCGGCCGTATAAAATGTAAATAATGCAAAGATAAATAAAACTAGCACCATTATGACTAATATTGTTATCGAAATGTCTCCACGTTTATTTTTCATTTAATTACCTCCAGTATCAATCGTTTATTTGAATAAATAGGAGTTTTCAAATCTACTCTTTTCTTTGCCATTTGTTCCAAACCATAACGCAAAATACTACTTTGTTCTTCAGAAGAATCTGCAAGAGTACAAGAATAACCATGGACCGTTTCATATTTATTTGAGGCCGTATTAAAATATTCGAGCCGCATATTTGCCTCATAGAATCCAATTGTGTCTACCGGATAATTTTTTTGCAGATATTGCATGCAAGCAATAACAAAAACATTTTGATTACTTAAGTTTTCATAAGAGAGATTTACTCCCTTAAGAAGATTGTAAATTTTCTGTGAATCTGAATTTAAAAAATAAGATAGATCTAGTAGATAATTAGGATCCTGACCTGAAAATTTTATTTCACCATCATCCGAAATAAAAAAATTTTTTATAACTCCTCCCTTAGCTCCCGAAACAATTAAAGAAAAAGTTAAAAAAAGAACAATAATGAAAAAAATTAACAAAAATGCTGCAATCCAAGTAAAAGTTTCCCCTATTTCTCCGCGCTTATTTTTTCTAATTTCCAAGATATTTTGAACCTGCTGTAATTCTAAGGGCCATACTACCTCCAGTTTCATTTATAACACTAAATTTTTTATTAAAACAAATAGGAAAACTTTCAGCAGTTTTTACTGCAGCAAGTACCTGACATTCTACTTCAAGAGCAGTATTCCAATATGATTGAGAATTAATTACGGATTCTGATTGATTTATTAATTCTATTTTTAAAAAATAAGAAGAACCATCTTTAGCTAGTTTATCACTAAATCCACAAGCCAAAATGTCCTTACTAAATAATTCTTCTTGATCGATTTGGGAATTAACAATTAAGCATTGAGCCACCTTATTAATAATGACATCATTTTCAAGCATTCTAACATCCACAGGTTCGCCCTTAACAATTAAAACTCCTGCAATTGCCGCCCCAGCCACCACTACTAAAACAAAAAACCACCATAGGGACAAGAGTTTAGCTTTTTTACTGATCATGTTGAGATCATCATAAGTTTATTTTCTTTATCGAAATAAAACTGAGGAGATAAATTAGAAAAATGCCTAAATTTCTGCTGGCTAGTTTCAGATAATTTAACAATAATCTGATCTTCTTGGAGATAAACAATTACATTTTCTTCTGAGTATTTATTTTTTTTTGCAACATCGATTAATTGTGAAATATCCAAGGTGACGTTCATACCTGGCCCCATAGAGTCTACTATTAATGCAATTTTTTTAGCATAATTTTCTTCAAGCTCGGCAGTACTTGAAGCACTGCCTATGACAAAGAATAATAAAATTACGAAGAATAATAAATTTAAAGTTATAAAAATAACATGTTCTGCTAAACTATCAGAGGTTGCTTTTTTATTTTTCATTTTATTTTATTTTGATTTAAATAAAAAATGAAAAAGTCTGAAAATCTCTGATTTTCTAAATTTCGAAAATCTTCTGACAACAACAAAAGGTTTCGTTGATTTTTGAATAGATTTACCATAGTTAAGGAATACTCTCTATTACTGAACAATAACTGCTAATATCTTCAGGATTATATGAAATTGCACGAACAACACTACATCCATTTCTTGCATCCGTACCAGTTGAAACATCTCCGCATTTTCCAGCAGTATAAGCTCGCTGCGATACTACGTTGACCTGTTGAGAAATGGCCGTAACGACTGCAATTGCTAAAACGATTTTAGTAGCTTTAGTTGCCTTAACCGATTTCCATTTGGTTTCTGCATATTCCGACCAAGCAACACCACGAGGCGAAACAGTAGAGGCAATATCCTTATAAAAACCTCCGCCCGTAAAAAAACTTCCAGGTGAGAGAGTTGCACTAGCAGCAAATAAAGAAAGAGCGGCTGTTCCTAAATTTTTAAAAGATTCCCACTGGCCCGGAGAAGTAATTTGCATAAACAATATTGCAGTTTGATTCATTGGAGATAATAGCTCTGTAACTGGTTGAGGCTCTACTGACTCTGCTTTAATACTAGCATAAAGTTGATTTTGCGCATCTCCCAAAATTTTTTCCTTACCGATGAGATTAGAAGTATTTGTAATTAATTCATCAAATACATCGCCGGAACTTTTCTGTAAATTCTGAGCAATACTGAATTTTCCACTCTCGCCAGCTATAGCTTGATAAAAAGAAATTTCTCGGTTTGGTGCTTTGTGAGTTAGCATGTAACCTTCAATATCAATATTATTAAGATCAATGCCAGAATCAACTAATGCTTTTTCATCAAATGCAATCCTGGAACAGATAACGCAACTAGGATAAACTCCTCCGACCCCGAAAGTATCTGCATAAAATTGAGTAAATAAATTTACCTTTCCTTCCCCCATCATTTGCCAGCATGCAAATGTTTCTTCAGCATAAATTTTAGCTATTTGCTCTTCACCAACAGCTTTATTCGAATTAATTCGCATAGTAGTTATTCCTGTTTCGCCTTTCAAATCCGAACAATTAGCACTATGAAACATCCCTGTAGTAATGCATATTTTTTTCGTCTGACATTTTAAGGGCATAAAATTTTGACCAATTGCAGGAAGAGTGGCTCGAAAAATAACTGATTGATGACAAACTTCATCAGTAACAATAGTAGGATTTAAACTATTAAAAAGAAAAATAAGTACAATAACAAGACCCAGAACTAAAATTGCGATAGTAATAGTCCATGCAGAAACCATATCTCCTTTTTTATTACTCATATAAACCCTAACTAAAATAGATTTTTATACTTATTGTTGAACATAAAAATCGATTCTTAAGAGACCTAGTTTCAGTTTAATAATAAATTCTAAGAATACTGGTTCTGCAAGAAAAATATATAATTAAATTGCCCCCGTTTCCAAAACTGGATAAATTACTAAATATTACAAATTTAATCTCACCTGGTACAGATTAAAATACTTCACAAAAAATATTCATAAAAAAAAATTGACAACTATGCTATACTCTCTATGACTGAACAATAACTGCTAATGTTTCCAGCGTCATAGGCAATAGTCCGAACCACACTGCATCCATTCCTAGCCTCTGTTCCAGTAGAAACATCACCGCAATACCCTGCCGAAAGTCCACGATTATAAGCTACATTGGCTTGTTGCGAACCTACGGCAATTAATGCGACAGCAGCACAAACTAAAGCGCCGTAGGGATTTACGCATAATTTTCCGACATTCGCAACTGCCTTACCCGTAGCAACTGGCGCAATCATAAATGTCCCGGCAGCAGTAGTAGCCACTAATTTCCCTATTTTCAAAAGAGAACCACCTTGTTCCGGAGAAGTAATCTGCATAAATAAAATGGCGTCAGATTTATATTTGAAATTAGGAAAAACACTCTCAAGCGAATAATCTTCAGTAGGAATATTGCCCGTAGTAAAATTAGCTAATTCTTTTAAATTCCGATAGGGTGTATCGTTACCAAAAAAATCATTTTGCTCCTCTTCGCTTAGGGGCTTCACCTCAGCAATTTTTCCCGCATTCTCCCCCGCCATAGCATCATAATATGAAATTTCTTTATTAGGAACCTTATGTGTAATCATATATTCATTTACATCTATTTTAGCAAGATCAATATTATTTTTTTCAAGTGCGATGGAATCAAATGCAATTCTAGAACAGATTACACAAGTAGGATAGATATTTTTTCCAACTCCGAATTCCTGGGCTTTTGTCAAACTAAATAAACTAAGCTTGCCCTGACCAAGAGTATTCCAACATTGATAAATTTCGTCCGCATAAATTTTTTCTATTTGAGTCTGCCCACTAGATCCAGATCCAATTTTAATAGTAGTAATTCCAGTTTCACCTGCAAAATCACTACAATTTGCTTTATTAAATAATCCTGAAGTAATGCAGATTTTTTCAGTCTTGCACTTGAGTGGAACAAATTTGTCTACGTCAAGGAATCCGGCACTAGCTCGATAAATAACAGAATCATGACAAATTTCTTGATCAATTATAGTGTTTGCATAAAGATTATAAAAAAATATTAAAAGAACAATTAATGCCAAGATCGCTCCAACAATAGTAATAATCCAACTAGCACTCAAATCTCCTTTTTTGCTGACCATGCTAAATAATATTCAATTTTTTTAAAAGAGTAATAACTCCAAAAAAAAGAAGTGTGAAAAAAGCCATCCATAAAACTGCTTTAATTAAAATTCCACCAAGCCCACCTTCACTTTCAGCTCTCTTGTTATTAATCATTTTGCAAGCTCTATCCTTCCAAAAGCAGGAATTTTAATAAGTGTAATTGAAATAGGTAATTTTTCTAAACTAATGCAATTAATTACACTCCCGCAACTCTCCGGACTATAAACCGGATATTTGAGTGATTTACAAGTTCCTGCTGTGAGACACCTAGATTTTTGAGTAACCTCATCATTTTCAGCTGGACAAATACAAGTCCTATTTTCATTAGGGTAACTTACCAAAACCCAATTCTTCGGAGAAGTAATTAGATAATTATAAGTTCCCTCTACTTCAAGTTTTCCACTAATATCTCCAAGAGTAGCACTGGCTTGTTCTACCTCATGTTTTCCGATCATTATGCCATACAAAGAAACAGATAAATAAATTAAAAGAACTATGCATATTACTGCTATAATTAATCTTAAAACTTCTTCCATTAATATGCCTTTTTTGTTTTTCATTTTATTTTATTTCCTATTTTAAACTTTAGTAGAGAATCCTTCAACTAACGATTTATATTTAGTAGTCCATTCATCACTAGGATAAAAATAAAAATTAAAAAGAACTTCGCTAATTCTATCTTGCGGCATGTCAATTTGCTTTCCATTTTCAATTACGCTTATATCTAAGGAACTTTCATTAACATAACGAGCAACTAGGCTAGTCAACTGTTTAGGATTAGAAGCCGAAAGTATTTGCTGTAAAGCTAGCCAATCCTCTTGACTAAAATCATTTTGATTAACCTGAGTAACTAAAATAGTTTTGTTAGTATTAAAATTCCAGTAAAGTTTTACTAAGTCTGCTGAGCTAAAAAACCCCGTATCAAATCTAAGTTCAATCTCATTTGACTTTCCTTTATTTTTTAAATCTTCGAACTTCTTAAAAATATTATTAAAAGCACCAATAAAATTTGAAGGCGCAAGATTAAGACTATTACTTCCCTCAATAACTGTTCCCGCAAGTAGGGCCAAGTTAGATGCGGCCGGATAAACTCCAGGATATTGATCTTTCAAACGATTATATTGATCTAAATGAACTATACTAATAACATCATTTTTAACTTCTCCAAATACAACTCCCTCCGAGGGAATGCCGTGATAGGACTTTATTAAACCATTATGACTATCTCCCGTATCAGAATCATAATATAGCCCTGTCTCCATAAGTCGCCCATTCTCTATATTTTTAATATTCAAATATGCTTGTTTAAAAAAACCATAACGATCTACTTCTCCTGTAATTTTTCCCATAGGATAAGCACTAAGTAATTTGGCTTGTTCTAATGGCAAATCAGCTATATCAATATGATTATCTGGATTAGGCTCATAACTTGGAACTTTTTTTATCCAGCCCATAATATCTCCCTTAAAAATTCCAATCAGCACCGCAGCAATAACTAAAAGTATTAATATTAAAACGATAATTTTGTCCATAGTCAAATTTGTCGCTGCTTTTTTACTTACCATATTAAGAACCAAATCTGAAAATATTTTTTATAAAATCTAAATTTTTAGTTCCCTGTTGATTAAAATACATATATCCAATTACAACTAAAACTAAAATGGCAATTCCAAGGATCCACCAACCTAAAACTTCTAGTTCCATTCCCCTTTTGTCTTTCATAAAAAACTTAGGCAGAACCAATATAAAAACCTAACTACAAACTATCATGACAAGTTAAAAGTATTAAACTAGGGAATATAATTCTACTTAGAAACCTATTTTTAAAACTCTGAACAATTACTGAAAAATAAAATTTAATTGCCGAACTTATGCAGGCAATTCCCACTAGTCCAATTTAGAAAGTTATAAAGTTAAATTAGACAAAGCTATAGCAGCAATTACAGATAATAATCCTACCGATAATAAAGTAACTATAAAATAAAGCCATCCTGCAGAAATTAAATTAATAGCTATTTCGTATGTTTCTTTAAGTTTATCTTCTCCTGCATCAACCGTAACAAGTGCCTTTGTAAGTATGAATACTACTTCTACAATGTACAACCCTACACAAATTTGTAAGAAATAAGGAGGAATCATACTTTCTACATTAAATATATTTACTATATCGCCTAAAGCTCCAAGGCCAGTAGCTTCGCCTCCAGTACTTGCACTGGCCAATATAGAAGCAAGTTTACTTAAAATTAGAGTAATCATACTGCCTAAGCCAACAACAATTCCCGCAAGCAGTGGAGCCAGGAAAGTCATATTACTTTTCATATCACTGAGTACATCTGCAAGCAGATCTCTAAGTCTTTCATTTATCTTATTAATATTTCGCACATAATCAGAAATACTCATTAAACTTTGCGCTGCAACTTTTAATCCTTTTTTAACAGATTCGACTAGAACATGCATACTTGTAGAAATTAAAGAAGAAGGATAACTAATTATGGCACCCCTACGTGAATCAAAAATAGCTTTTTCAATGTTCATACCTAAACTTTGTATATTAGAATTAACCATTCTAAAAAAATTCTCAGTAACTTGACCGCGAACATTTTCAGCAACTCTTCCAAAGGCAAGTTCTGCAGGAGTTCCATCTCCAATTCGATTACCTAATTGAAATAAAGAGTTATTAAATTCTGACTCAAGTACGCGAGAATAATCTCGAGATTTGATAATTTCACGAGTTTTAGCTTTGTAGGCTACTGCAAAAAATACTAAAACTGAGAGCGGAATAAACAAACTAAACAATAAAGATAAAGGTCCCATTGGTCCGGAGCCCTCAATGTAATCAAAAATTTTTAAATCGCCCATAAACCCTAGTCCCACCTGGGCAAAAGTATAATCGGATTGTAAACCAAACAAACTAGGTAAGGAAGTAAAATAAAATAAGTAAGGCATAGTGCCGAGTAAAAATAAAGGAACTGCGATTAGTGCCGCTTTAATATACGGCTTTTTACTTTTATATTGAGGATACATAGGATTAAGTTCGAGTATGGAACTTTCACCATAACCTCCCGGCCTCTTAATCATAATTTCATTAGTCATATAAAAAACAAAAAATGGAATAATTACATTGAACAACAAAAATACATGGTACCACTTAAATACACCTGCAAGCAATGCAGAAGCAAGAGGAATTAATGCTAAACCGAGGGTAGGCAAGACTATACCTAGCATATAAACATTAGTTAACGGAGCCTTAACTTCGTGAGTATATTTTAACATTTTATCATAAACTCCATCAAGAATAACTGTTAATGCTCTTTCCAAAATTTGAACTCTACGAGCTTCATTAGGTTCGAACAAACTAGATTCAATTAAATTAAAACTTTCCACAAATTCAGGCGAAGTTTCTCTCCATCTTTCAAGATAAGAATCGAGGCTATCTTTCATAGTTGAATATTTTCCAGTTTCAACATCCCAAAAAACTTTTCTTAAATCAAGGGCCAAAGGAGGATCTAAATGTAGAGAAGCAAATCTTATTGCACGCTCAAGATTACTGGTGTGTTTCATATAAATGACAGTATAAAGTATACACGGAACCATCTGCGAACCGACCTTAAGTCTCCACTGATTAGCGAGTCTTTGAGGCATAGAATAAAAATAATAAAATAAAAATCCGCCTGCAAGTAAAAATAAAAATACCAATAAAAATGAAAAAGAGCCTGTAGCTGAAAATAAATAAATTAAAACAGTTAAAAGCAAACCAAATGCAATAACAGCAAAACTACTAATTAAAGATAATGAAACTACTTGACCGGGAAGAACATCAAGATGCGCAGAATCCAATTCCTTTTGAATACGGGCTTCGTCAGATGCTGCAAGTTTTAATTTTATAAATGATCCTAGATTATTACACCATCGTTCATACTGCGAAAATGCAGGCATCATATCCTGTTTAAACTGTGTAAATTCTTGTGAAATTTCTGAAGTTTTCGGAACATTAGAATAATTAATAGTACTAGAAGCGTCAAGCTGACTACCATACTTATTCAAAATATCATTAGTGCTAGTGTCCTTCATTTTTACCTCTTTTAATAACTAATAAATATAAGATAACGTTATTTTAAAACCTTCTTAATAGAGAAATATCTAAACTTTCTTAACTTCTTTCATAAGCCACTTTTGCCATTCAGCAAATACTACTTTTCCAACAGGCAAACCTACTTCTTTTCTAACTTTATCTGAAATCTGATGAAAAATATTATTACTTAAAACAGTAAAATTCGCTTCGAGCAATTCCGGTTTTTTGAGTTTATCTGAAACATTTACAATTTCTTCTTTAATTTTACCTCTAAGTAAAATATTGTCATAAACTGCATCCCAATTTCCAGCCCAACCTTTCACGCCACCTGCAATATCTTTGATAATTTCAGAATCTCCGTTAATCAGATCATCACTAGGCTCGAGAATATCCTTTTCAACATTATATTTTAGCAGGTCAACAAAACCTTTTTCTTCGAGTGGATCACGTGTCCAATGTTTTCTGATTTCAGACACTTGTACAACTCTTCTATTTGAATGAAGACCATCTGGAGTTTTAACAGGATTAGCTACCATGATAATATCTGTCGCCTTAAAACTAGTAACTGGAACTTGTAAATCATTCACTACTCTATCAAAAACACCATAAGGAGAAGCTCCATGAATTGTACCTGCAACAACATTTGCTAAAGCCCCAACTCGCATTGCTTCATATAAAGCGCGAGCTTCCTGACTTCTTACTTCACCTACAATTAAACAAGAATCTCCAAGTCTAAGACTAGTTCTAATTCCTTCTTCTGCAGAAACTTCAGTAGTAGTCTGAAGTAAAGCACTTCTGACTTTCATCCTTAAAATATCATATTTTAACTTTCTCATAGTATCGACTGCAAGTTCGGGAGTATCTTCAATAGTGATAATTCTATACTTAGGCATTATTTCAAGCATCAAACTTCCAAGTAAAGAAGTTTTTCCGCTACTTCTTGTTCCTGCAACTAACATGGTCCTAGATCCATCAACTAAAAAACTCATAAGCCCCGCAGAAAAACTATTTATCATTCCTGTTTTTATAAATAAAGGGAGGGTCCAAGGAGATTCTCTATGTCTTCTAATAGAATAAGCAAGACCTGCCGGAGATAATGGTTGTTGAATAACTGCGATTCTCGCCCTTATTTCACCTATGTTTAAATCAGTATCCAAAATAGGATTGGCCTCATCAAGAGGGCGACCCGATAACATTCTAAATTTAGCTGCCCAAGAATCTGCATCTTCTTGACTAGGCCGAATGTTCGTAGAACATTCATCAAAATCTGCATGTCTTAAAAATATAGTATTTTGAGGAATAGGGGCATTCAAAGCAATATCTTGTAATTTTTTATCTTGTAATAAAACTTCAATTAAC
The DNA here is from genome assembly GCA_964383425.1 of Candidatus Woesearchaeota archaeon. GTDB lineage: Archaea > Nanobdellota > Nanobdellia > Pacearchaeales > GW2011-AR1 > CAIPOI01. The sequence continues at coordinate 15,546 of CAYLGX010000001.1, read as the reverse complement.
CCAAATCCGATGGTATGCCTAACTAAAATTGTAGCGAGCTTACTGCTATCTGCATAACTTAATTTAATATTTTGATTTTCAGATAATTCCTGAAGCAAATCTTTTGAAACATTAAAAAAAACATTTCTAGTTCTTTCCGGGTCAGTAAACTCTTCCGCCTTAGGTTGATGCTCAATTAAAACATTACGAGCTAAATTTAGTAATAAATGATGTCCCTCATCTAGAGAATATTCTGGCGGCATTAAATGATAAATGTATTTGAGATCATCTGGTTTTTTTAAAATAGTTACTGTAGAAATATCATAACCCTCGCCAATCTCATACTGGTCAATTAATTCCGCATCTTTTGGAAGTTGAGAAACAAGTCGAGTAAAAGTAAAATTAGGGATTATATCTGGCCGAAATACTCCGGAATAAAATTTTCTATCTCCGAAGCTATAACTTTCACTAGTTTTTTGAAAAAGTTTAATGATGCTTGTGCCAGAGATCAAATCAAAAAAAGTTTCTAAAGTTCGAATATATGAAAGCAGGTCATACTTAATAGATTCATCAATTCGTTCAAGATAAATTTTTTGAGTTTCAAGAGCTCTACTAAGTTCGATATAGCATGCCACGGGATCTGCCTTAAGTAATTGTAAAAGATAATTAACAAAATTATATCTTTCTGGAAGATTAACCGGATTATTAAAAGAAAGTTTATTGGGAGATAAAATTTTTTCTTGTCTAACTAAATGATTATACAACGTAGCAATTTCCTTAAGTAAAAATGTTTGAGTAGAATCATAACTATAATTTCTTTGTTGTACAAAAACAATTCTAGAAACATTTGGACTTTTAATAAGATAATCACTTATCCTAGACATTACTTCTTGCGAATCAGCAATATTGGGCACAAAAGAAGCACCCAAATAGTTAATGTACATTACATCTTCATCTGCTTCTCTCTCAATTTCATATGCATAAAGTGGCGTTCCTGACTTAAATAACATCTTTTTTTACCTCAATTAGTTTTAGAAAATAAGCTTAAAATAGTTTTGCATGATCAAAAACTAGGTTTAAATTACACAAAACAAGAGGTTTATTTTATAAATAGTGAAAAGCAACAATTTTAAACCATAAAAACAGTAATATATAACCTAAAAGAGGATAAATTTTATTAATGGCCGAAGAATTCACCCAACTTAATCAAGTCATACAAGTAATAACAGATATTTCTGTAAAGCTAAGAGACATTGAAGAAAAACAAAATATACTAAAAGATAGAGTATTATTACTAGGTGAAAATTTAGTTTCAGAAAAAGAACAAACAAATCAGGAAATTTTAGAAACAAAAAAGAAAGTTAGTGAAGTAGAAAGTGAATTAAAAAAATTAAGAGGCGCTATTGAAAGGATTATGGATGATAGCAATAATATCGTTAGAAGAAATGAATTTGATATATTGAAAAGACAGTTTGAAATGTTTCAACCCTTAGATCTTGCAAGAATAACCGATGTAGAAGAAATAGTAAAAAGATCATTAAAAGATATAAAAATGAATAAACAGCAAAATTAAAAAGCTAGATTACACTACAAATATATAAAAGAGGATAAATGGCAACACTAGAAAAAGTATTAGACATGCAAAAGAAAGGTATGAGTGATAATCAGATTGCTCAAACACTAATGCAAGAGGGCGTTTCACCAAAAGAAGTTTCAGATTCTCTTTCCCAAGCAAAAATAAAATCAGCAGTGGGAGTAGAAAATACAGATGAGATGAGTCCAAGTATAATGAACGCAAGTACTCAAACAAATTCTTCCCAAGGGCAACAATACGCTTATTCAGACTCCACGCAACAGCCCCCTAATCCAACTTACGGTCAGCAAGCGCCCCCTCAGTCACAACAATATGCTCAAGCCACTTATCAAGAACAGTATGCGCCCCAACAAGCAGGGCAATATGACTATGCACAAGGCCAACAACAACCCACTTATCAAGAACAGTATGCACCTCAAGCACAATATGCGGATCAAAGTGGAGGACAGCAGTATGCCCAAGGCTATGGCTCAGATTTAGAGACAATTAGAGATATTGCTAAAAGAGAAATAGAATCTTCAATTACCAAACTAAGACAACAGGTAGAACTCTCCACTAAAATTTCATTAGAATTAAAATCTCAAGTTCAGATGATTGAAGCAAGACTTTCAAAAACTGAAATTATTATTCAAGAACTCCAATCGGCTATAATCCGAAAAATGGGTGAATACGGAGAAGCAATTTCAGGAATATCCGCAGAAGTTCAAGAAACTCAAAAATCGTTTTCTAAATTAATAAATCCCTTGCTAGATAAGAAAAGAGGAGTTTCACAAGAGCCTCCGCAAGAAGAAGAAAGACAAGAACAGCCAGAACCTCAAACAAGAAATTCTAGATCTAAAGACGAAGGATTTAAAAATTATTTAAGATAGTTTTCCATAAATTTCTCCAATATTTATCCACTAATATCTATCTGAAATAGATAAACAAACCTACAAATAACACCACTATGTAGTTACAACAAATAGAAAGATTTATAAATAGTTTTATTCATATTAAATTATCATGATGAATGTATTATTTGCAAATAGTTATTGGGCCCCGTTATTAGTATTAATTGTCTCATTTATTCTAGTTTACATTGCATTGAAGAAACTCGGCACTGGTGCAAGTGATATAGTTTTAGTAATCCTGAGTGCAATTTTCTCAATAATGCTTGTGTCCTCCACTAACTCAGTAACCTATATATTTAATCTGCTTCCGTACCTAACCACTCTCCTCCTAGTCTCATTTTCAATAGTAGTAATGTTAGCATTAGTTGCAGGAAAAGACATGTTCAACAAATACCTTGCATGGGCAGGTTTTGGTGTAGCCATTGTAGTTACATTATGGCTAGCATTTTCTTATTTTCCTACATTAGACCATATGCTACCCCAATCCTCAAATTCAGGACTTGGAAGTAATGCAGTTGAATTCAAAGATTGGATCTACTCTAATGAAATAAAAGATAGTCTAATTTTATTAATCACAGTAGGATTAGTTGGATTCTTTTTGACTAAGAAATAATTCCAATAATCTGAGCTTATCTTAATAATATACTCAAAATAAGATTAAAAAATAATTTAAGAACTACTTCTTTTTTCCGAAAACTACAATTAAGATTATAGCAACAATAATTAAAAGAGTAATAATGGCGTCACCATAATTTCCCCAAACATTAGAGTAACTTCCAGCTCCTTCAAAAGAGTTGTATACTAAAAATATAATAGAAACTATTGCTGAACCTGCAATGATCCATTTAACTGCTGGCCCTATACCTGTATCCCAAGTCATAAACATTCCAAGCAGGATCATAATTGCTAAAAGAACACTTAAAGCTATACCTAAATTTGGAAATATTTGCGCAAAGAATTGAGGAACTTTCGGACTAACTAATGCAAGTAAACCTGCAGCCAACGAGATGATTACAATAACTCCTTTATTATCTCCCAAAATTGCTGACTTTTCTAAAATAGCAAAAACAACTGCAAATAATAGAAGGAACGGTAAAGCATAACTAAATACACCCATATCTGCCCAGCTATTAAGCATGTTTACTAAAGAGAATCCTGCGAATGATATTAATGTTAACCCCATTTTATATATTAAATATAATTTGATTATTTATATACCTTTTGATACTTACGATTTATTTTTTTTCGCCCTTACCACTAGAAAGAATTACTGCTGCGATTGCACCCACAATAATTAAAATGAAAAATATATTTGAGCCAGTATTTGAATTAGTCAAATAACTTACAACACTATCCCATTTACCAGTCACATATAATACTGCAATAATAGTCGCAATTAAAGCTCCAATTCCCAAAAGCCATTTTAGCCATACTGCATCCTTAAATGGGTCTCCGCCAGTTGTGCCCCAAACAAAACCAAATAAAAGCATAAAAACAAATAAAATTGCAAGTGCAATAGCCATAAATACCATCATCTGAGAAATTATTCCTACCGCGTTAGTATAATATATCAAAATAGCCGCAATAACAAATGCAATGATAGCATTAATTTGTTGTTTACCGTCTCCAAGTAGTTTGGATTTTTCAAGAAGAGCAAAAATTAGTGTGAATGCAAGTAAAAATGGTAGAATAATATCTCTAAAAAGTGTGTTAGTTAAAAAAGTTGCCATTGTTCTCCTCTTTTTATATTAATTATGAACTACTGATTATTACCAGATAAATCCATTGCTTCGCCTTCGCCTAATGAATCCATATCCATAATAGGAAGACTAGCCTTGTTAATTACAAAAACATCACCGATTGCCTTAACATACTGATGAGGAATTATAACTCCTTTAGCACCATTAAGGTTCTTAGCCATGTCTTTAGAAACTTTGATTCTCCAACTATCAATCTTATTTTCAGCAAGAATAGCTTCTTCAGTTTCTCCAAAGAAATCACCGTTATCGGTAAATACTCTTTTACCCATCATAGCACTTATCTTTTTTATTTTTAACATAATTTTATTTATCCAGAGTGCATTTATATAGTTTTCTATTTTGAAAAATATGCTTTTTATTTCTTATTTCGAGTATAAAATTACAAAAACAGCGAGTTAAAATAATCGCGAGTATAAATTCAAAAATAGCAAAATTATTAAAATTATAATCACATAGGTTTTTATATTATAAATCATTAAAAAAGATATGATTACGAAAAAAGAAGGCATTGCAAGTTCCATTGCCATAATCTTAATGGCTCTAATAATTGGATTTACAAATAAAGAGTTTATGCTAGAAAAATTTGCATGGGGGCTATTAATCTCACTGTTAATTATTTTTACTGCTATTTTATCTAAAAAAGTTACTGCAAAAAAACTAGATACTTCTATTGAAATTAAACCATGGACCTTCCAAAGATATGGATTTACAAGATCCTCTCATTTTAAAAATCCGGTTTCAATCGGTCTAATCCTGCCACTAATATTGGCCTTTTTGTCGAACGGGCAAATAAAATTCCTAGCATTTTTAGAATTTCAAACAAAGGCCCTACCTTCTAAAGTAACAAAAAGATATGGCTTAAAACGATATGCTAACGTTTTAGAATGGGACGATGCTTTAATCGGGTTTTATAGCATGGCGGGAGTACTATTACTAGGCATAATTGCTAGTTTTTTTAGTCCAGTCTTTTTCAAAGATCTTGCTAAATACTCCTTGATCTATGCGTTATCTAACCTTATTCCTATAAGTTCGCTAGAAGGAACTAGAATATTTTTTGGCTCAAGACCACTATATATTTTTTCTTGGACAATACTAGTCCTTGCAGGATTGATTATTTTTATATAAGAATTATTAAACTAAATAATTTAAGCAAACTTATGCCTCACGAAACTCTAAAAAAAATAACCCCCAGGAAATATCAGCAAGAGATATATGAATCATGCAAAAACAAAAACTGTTTAGTCGTTCTTCCAACCGGGATAGGAAAAACACTAATTGCATTAATGCTTTCAATTTATACTCAAAAAAAATTTCCTGCAAGTAAAACTGTTTTTCTTGCTCCAACAAGACCTTTAGCAGAACAACATTTAGAATATTTTAAAAAAAATCTCCCAGAAATGTTTGCACAACTAGAATTATTTACTGGAAAAATAAATGCAAAACAAAGACAAGAAATCTGGCAAACCACAGATATACTATTCTCCACCCCGCAGTGCATTGGAAATGATATAAAAAAGGGACTCTATAGCCTAGAAGATGTTTCTTTATTGATAGAAGATGAATGCCATAGATGCCTCAAGAATTATGCCTATACTTTTGTAGTAGAAAAATATAAAGAACAAGCAAAAAATCCGCGAATTTTAGGTTTAACCGCTTCCCCTGGAACCGATAGAAAAACAATTGAACAAATTGCTAAAAATCTTAACATTGAAGCGATAGAAATTAGAACTCGTGATTCTCCTGATGTAAAAGAATACTTACAAGAATTAAATTTTGAAGCAATAAGGGTAGATTTCCCAGAAGAATTTGATAAAATACGTGCTAATTTAAAAAAGATATTTCAAAGAAAAGTCGAAGAATTACAAAGCAGAAAGCTTTTATTCAAACCACCAATAAAAACTTTTATTTTAGAATGCCAATCAAATATCATTAAAGCCATGAACTCTGGAAATAAAAATTTCAATTTAATAGGCGGAGTTATGGCTGCAAGTCAAGCAATAAAAGTAGAACATGCTATAGAACTAATCGAAACTCAAACACTTGATTCACTAAATGAATATTTTCTTAATTTATTTGAACAAGCAAGAAATCAAGAGTCTAAATCTGTTCAACAATTAGTAAAACAACCAGAGTTTAGTGCAGCCTATGTCTTACTTCAAGAATTAATAGCTAAAAAGCGAGAACATCCTAAATTGATTGAATTAAAAAAACTGATCGAATACAAAATAAAAGAAAACCCTAAGACCAAAATAATAGTTTTCTCCCAATACCGCTCAACTGTAAGTAAAATTGCTAAAGAACTAAATATGATTAAAGATATTAATGCAAAAGTTTTTGTAGGTCAAACTAAAAAAATAAGTAAAGGAAAGGAAAAAGAAGAAAGTGGATTAAACCAAAAAGAGCAGCATGCGGTAATTGCACAATTCAAGGAAGGGACAGTTAATATCTTATGTGCTACTTCAATCGGGGAAGAGGGACTTGATATTCCGGAAGTTAATGCAGTAGTTTTCTATGAGCCCGTTCCAAGTGCAATAAGAAAAATTCAAAGAACAGGAAGAACTGCCAGATTAATGAAAGGTGAACTTTTCATATTTATTACAAGAGATACAAGGGACGAAGCATATTATTATGCAGCCATAAATAAAGAAAAGAAAATGTACACTGCATTAAACTCAATTAAAGAGAATATGGATTTGAATAATCGAATAAGTGAAAAGGAAAGTTCAGAAGAAAAAGAAAAAATAGAAATTTCAAAAGAACAAAAGACACTATTTGATATACGAAAAACCCCCTAAGAAAGGTTATGGGTTTTATGGAGGCTCCAAAATTATTAAATTTTAGACATTAATGAGAAATAAAATAATTAAAACTAATCATGTCTAGCCGACATATCTACGTTGATTCCGGGGAAAAAAGACATGCCTTCTCTGGAAGCCCAATAATCTGCGTGTTGAACACAAGTCTCAATTGCACTATGAGGCATAAGTCCTCGTTTTACTTCCGCAAGTTCTGCTCTAATTTCTTCAGGAGTAATTATAACTTGGTCTTCAGCTTTTCCGCCTTTCCCATTAAGTAAAAAATATTTTTCAGGACTAAATGTAGTATTCCATGGGCTCATATGATAACGCACACTATCAAGTATAATTTGTTTAGCAGTTTTATCTGCTAGTGGAAAGTTAGAAAGAAAATTAGATCCGATTAACCCATGACGATAATCTGTACTCCCGCTCCAAGGATTACCATCTTTACAAATATCATGTAAAAGAGTAGCAGATTTAGCTAGATCTTTTTCATAATCACTAAACTGAAATTTTCTTGCAAATTGATCCGCAACATAACTTGCCTTTACTAAATGTCTAACCAGTCCACCAGAACCATTATCTTCGGGAGGATGAAATTTCCCAGAAGAACTACAGGGAGAATCCCAGAATTGACCAGGAGCATGATAAAAAGCAGTAGTAGTAAAATCAAAAACATCTTTTGAAACTATTTTTGCAACTTCTCCGAACATCAATTCCCTACTATCCATAAAATAGTTATAAAAATACAGATTATAAATACATCCCCTAATTAAAGACTATTTTATAATACATATTTTCAAGTTTCTATGTCTTTATAATAGAAAAATACAAGATAAAATAATGGCAATAGATGTAGTTATTGGCGGACAAAGAGGAGATGAAGGTAAAGGAAATTTTTGCGCATATCTGGGATTAAATGGAGATTATTCCATAGGATTAAGATCTTCTTCGCCCCAGGCAGGACATAGTATTTATCTTGAAGGAAAAAGAATTGGAATCGCACACCTTCCTTGCGCAGCAGTAAATCCATCTTTAAGAATTCTTTTAGGCGGAGCTAGTTTTATTGATCCAAAAAAATTATTTTATGGCGGACAGGATAGTCGTCCTCATACAGGTGAAACCGTAGAACTGCAAGCCGAAATTCCAACATTAAAATTGACTCCACAAAGACTAGGCATAGACTATAATGCTAAACTGGTTACTGAAGAACATAAATTAAAAGAAAGAGGTAGCAATCTAATGAAACTAGGAAGCATTGGAAGCGGAGTAAATCCTGCAAAACATGATCTAATCGATAAAAAAGCAGTTTTCGCAAAAGATGATCCTGAGTTAGCTAGATATGCTACGGATACAATTTTAGAAATGAATGAAGCGCTAAGACAGGGAAAACATATTTTATACGAAACAGATCATGGAATCGAATTATGCCAACATTTTGGAGGATATTTCCCATATAACACTGCAAGAACTATTAACACTGCGGCATATCTAGGAGAAGTAGGTTTACCTCCGCAAGGAGTAAGGGATATTTATCTAGTAATCAAACCCTATATAACTGCTTGCGCAAAAGATGCCCCCTTAAAAGATGAAATAGGAGATAAAGCTACACTTGAAGAACTTTTACATACAGGGGGAGAATCAGGCAGTATAAGTGGAAGAATAAGAAGAGCAGGATTATTTGACGATGAAAGTTTCAAAAGAGCAGTGATGCTTTCGGGAGCAACTAAACTTGCTATTTCTCACCTAGATTTATCGCAAGAAGCATGGAGCACCATGGGTTATAAAAATGATTCTGATTTTTTAGAACATATAAAAAGCATTTCAGATCAAACTTTTTCTAAACCTAAAATAAGTTTAGTTTGTTACGGACCAGAAATTACTGACATAAAAAAATATGACTAAAAAAATAGCAATAGTTGGCGCAGGCCCAGCCGGATTTGCAGCAGCCGAAGAAATCTCTTCTAGAAATTTAGATATACAAGTAGATATTTATGATAAAGGAAAAGATATTTCGCAAAGAAGTTGCCCCCGGGAGAAATTAGGTCGCTGTATTGGTTGTAGCCCATGTAACGTACATACCGGAATAGGTGGTGCGGGATTAATGTCTGATGGAAAACTTATTTTTAGTACAACTATAGGAAATAATCTAAGAGAAATTATAAAAGAAAATGAAAATGAATCCCTCGTAGTTCGAACTGAAGAAATATTCAAAAGATACGGTGCAATTTTTCAGGAAAGAAATGATGAAAAAATTGCAGCATTAAGGACAAGGGCATTGCAAAATGGAATTGATTTTGTTTATTCCAGACAAGCCCACGTTGGTTCAGATAGACTTCCTGGACAAATGACTCAATTTCAAAAAGATTTAGAAGCTAAGGGAATAAGATTCTATGCTGGAAAAGAAATAAGTGATCTCGCTGAACTTTCAGATTACGATAAAATAATACTTGCCCCTGGAAGATCAGGATCACGATGGCTCGAAACTATTCTAAAAAAAGAAGGGGTGGAGTTTGGCTATAGGCCGGTAGATATAGGAGTTAGAGTAGAAGTTCCAAGAGAGATCACAGATGAAATAACAAATGTTACTCGCGATATGAAATTCTATGTAAGATCCAAAACGTTTAATGATTTAGTAAGGACTTTTTGTGTCTGTCCGCAAGGCTACGTTAGTCAGGAGATTCATGAAGGATTTAATTTAGTAAACGGATATTCAATTGCAGGCGAAGGATCCAGTAATACAAATTTTTCAATTTTAACAACTGTCCCTCTTGAAGGATCAAATACAAATAATTTCGCTGCTAAAATGGCTGAACTCGGATATATCCTCCGCGATGGAAGAAAAATAACCGTGCAAAGATTTGGAGACCTAAAAAGAGGAAGAAGAAGTAAAGAAGGAGATGAAAGTAAATATTTTCTTAAAAAAACATTAAAAGAAGCAGAATGGGGTGATATAAGTTTGGCTTTTGTAGCCAGACATTATATTAATATCATGGAGGGATTAGAATCATTCAATAAAGTAATTCCAGGATTAACAAACGATTCTACCTTGATTTATGCTCCTGAAATGAAATTCCATGGACTGAGAGTAAAAACTGACGAATATCTCAGAGCCACACCTAAAATTTATGTTGCGGGTGATGGTGCTGGATTGAGCAGGGGCATAGTTGGAGCTGCAGCTTCAGGTATAAGGGCAGCAGAAGGGATTCTTAAAAGTTTTGAATAAAGATAAAATTTATTAATCTAAAACATCCCTAGATAGAATTAAAATGTTGCATGATATTTTTTCTAAAGAAAACAAAAAAAGAACTAGTTCTGAAAATAAAGTAAAAATCATAGCAGATATTCATGAAAAAAATTCACTTGTAATTCCTACACTTATCGAACTGGGAGTAAATGTAGAAACCAAACCTCTAGAAATTGGAGACTATGTAGTAGGTGAAATTATAATTGAAAGAAAAACATTTAGCGATTTTATCGCAAGTATGCTTAGCAAAAGATTAATTATCCAACTTGAAAATATGAAGCAATACGAAAAAAAACTTTTAATTTTAGAAGGAAAAGATTTTGAAAGATTAGAAAAAACAAAATTACACCCTAATGCCATAAGGGGGATGATTCTTTCAATTTCCCTGGATCACAAAACCCCAGTGGTATACACGCAAAGTTCAGAAGAAACTGCAAGTTACCTTTATCTACTTGCAAAAAGAGAAATAAGACCCATTCAAGAAATTAACTTACATGCTAAAAAGGGCAAAACCAAAAAAGAAAAAATAGAATACATTGTAGAAAGCGTTTCTAATATTGGTCCAAAAAATGCAGAAAAACTACTTAAAAAATTTGGTTCTATAAGAAAAATAATTAACGCGCCGTTAAATGAAATAGAAAAGGAAATAGGTAAAAAAGCAGAAAATTTTAAGATAGTAGAGGCAGAGTATGAATAAAAATTAATGAAGGTTATAAAATTCATTTAAAGTCTGAACCGAAACTAATTGACGTATATTTTCAAAATCATTTTTATCAATAGGCATACAATTTTTACACGGCCGAAACCCAGAGGAAACTGCGTCTTCCAAATTTAGAAAGAAAACTCTATTTTCTTTTTTCATCCTCATTCCGGATTTACAATCAAGTCTTCCAAAAATCTTACCAGGTCCCCACCCAGCATATTTTCCAGCAATTTCACTAGAATAAAATTTTCCATCTCGAAGAAGTCGATAAGTGGTCATAAAAACTAATCTTTAGGTTTCCATTTTCCACGAATAATGGGCAAGAGTTGCCTTATTCCGCCCTCATATAAAACTTCATTTGCAGCCATCCAAGAGCTAGCCGATCCTTCTGCGTAGTCCAAATCGAGCCTGGAACTTGTTCCAACAATATCTGTATTTCTAAAAACCTCAGGAGTATGACTATGCCCAGTAATACTTTTTCCATGCGCAATTTCACGAGAAACTGCATTACTACTCTTAGACCCAGAATTACCTCTGTGCCCATGGCTGGCTAATTGATAACCCCAAACTTGCAAATCATCCCTTAATTTTAAGAAAACCACATTACTAGGTACCTTTCCCATTAATGCCATGCCTTCTTTAAGAGGGTCTTTACCTTCCGCCATTTTTTCAGCTAGTTTTAAAGCAAGTTTAGCATTCCAAGGTTCTTTCATAAAATCGCCATCCTGTAAATATCGATTTAAGAAATAGGGATGATTAGAAGCTACTATATACACTTTACTCTTTTTCCCAACAGCATCAGCAAAATCACAAAGTACATCCCTACAATGTTTAAGTTCATTTTCCAAAGATAATCTTCCTGCTTCAAATTGTCTTATCCGAGATATTTGTAAATCTCGCTCGTGAGGATTTATACTATGGCCGTCAAATAAGTCATGTAAAATTAATCTTTTGGGTTTAAAGAAATCAATCATCTCAAAATTAGCCCCCATTGTAAGGGGATCTTCGTCCCCTGCATGAATATCGCCTAAAACTAAAGCTTCAACACCTGCTTTTTGAGGTTTAGCTCCGCCATTATATTTCAAACCCATATCAATAAATTGCCCATCTCTCTGTGATCTAACAAAACGAACATTATAACAAATATTATCAATAATTTCCACTACAACCCCTCCATAAGCATGATCCCTGTATGCTACATCTCCTCTATGGTTTGAACGATTATAATTAGGAGTAGTTACTGCTCCCGTAGTAACTAAAAGCCGAGGAAGTTTAGAATTACTTGCAGGAACTGCTCGAAGTCTTTGTTTAGGATGTGCATAAATTAGAGTCGTATCTTTTTGTGCAAATCTTAACCTCCCCGTGGAAGGATCTACATTTTGAGGAGGGACAACCATATCACAAATTTTAATATTGCTATTAAGGGCACGATTTCCAAAAAATAATTCTGGCCTCTCTTGTATAGACTCATGAAAAATAGTTTCAGAGGCATTTTTTCCAGCCATCTTAAGGACGATTAATTCACTACCATTAGCTTGACAATAATTTTCAAAACCCTTCATTAAATTTTCATGAACTTCGGCAACTGCGCCATCAGAAACAATTTCATATTCTCTTGTTTTACGGTTATATTTTTCTTTGTAAGAACCTTGTGCAGCAGTAATTAGATATCTTTGGGGGGCAGACGAATGTGCACTAGAACTTCCTCGATCTCCTTTTTCAACCATCTAATTACAAAATGTTGCTCCAGTTTATAAATATGATTATAATAAAAAGTAAATAATTATTTTAAATAAAAATTTAAAGATTTATGCGTCTAAAGAATATTTTTCAAGATCAGTATAAATTGGCCCTTCTGGTTTTAACTCACTTTTCTTAAAAACAAAATCATTAACTTTAAATTTTACTTTTTTAAGCTTTATATTTTTGATATAATCTAAAAATTCTTGTTTATCGTGTATTTTTTTCATTCGAGCAAGAGTAATATGACTCATAAATCGTTCTTCAGGTTCAAATAAACCTAAAAGCTTTTCATCAATAATTTTTTGTAATTCCCAAATTTCCTTTCCGTTTAATTTTAGCCAGAGTATGGAATTAAAAGCGTTATTAAAAACACCTATTTCCCCTAAACTTACCTCGAAGGATTTCATATTTATTTTAGAAAGTATTTTTTTTATTTGCTCAACCCTACTTTCTTCAATTTCACCCAAAAATTTAAGTGTTAAATGCAAGTTCTCAATATCAGTAAATTTTCCTGCAAAAAGATTTTTCTTTTTAATCATGGAATTTAACTCTTCAATATATTCCCTAGTAACTCGGTCTAATTCTAAGGCAACAAAACACCTTACATACTTTGAATTTTGTTTATCCATGTTCAAGAAATTAAACTCTAGCTTTCTTCAGCCTTCGAATTTCACGAAGCTGGGCATAATTTTTATTTCTAAATAAAAGATTATCCCCTCTAAGGATATTTTTCTTAATCGCAAGTAAAAGTAAAACTCCTATTAAACCTACTAACGTAACTGCTATAAAAACGATATTGAAACTAAAGTAGGTTACTGCTGCCCCTCCAATAATTCCGGCTATGCCGGGGCCAATTCCTACTGCGACTGCGTCAACTCCAAATTCAGTAGACTCTTTTCCCTTATCAATATGCCTTGCAAATAAACATGTCCAACCTGCAGTAGACATTGCGAGTGAAGCACCTAAAACTGCTTGCAGGATATAAATATCCAGGGGAGTATGGGCATAAATGTAACCAACAGGAACTAAAGCCGCTATTAACAATCCCCAAACCATTAATGAAAAGGAAATTTTCTGCCCCTTATCCGCTAAGATACCAAAAGGAATTCTCAAAAGAGACCGAATAATCAAATGTACTCCTGCCGCCATTCCAACCACAAAAGCAGTTCCTCCCAAAATAGAATCAAGTAGAAAAATGGCAAAGACTGGAGAAATTAAACCCCAACCACTATAAAATATAAGATCAGATAAAATCAGATATTTAATAATTTTATTAAGCGAATAACTTATTTTCTTAGATTTAGCCATGCTATTTAGGGATTAGGGAAACAAAAGAATAATTTTTTTTACTAATTAATTGCTTAGCTAAAAGCTTAACCTCACTAAGTTTGACCTTTTTTATATTTTTTTCATAGGTGTATATCTCCTTGGCCCGATTCCAAGCTTCATGATAAATAAGTTCAAACATTTGTCCTTGTGAATCTTCTTTACTTATTTTATTATTGCCTAGCATTTGTTCCTTTGCCTGATTTAATTCCTTTTCATTTCCTTCTTTAACAAATTTAACAAATTCCTCTAAAATTAAACTTCTAACCCTTTCTATGTTTTCAGGAGAAGTCCCCGCATAAATAGAAGTGTATCCGAATCTCTTCCCAGAATGAACTGAACCGCGAATAGTATAAGCCAAATTTCTTTTTTCCCTTATCTCTTGAAATAGTCTACTACTCATCCCTCCGGCCATAATGCAATTCAAAACTTGAGCCGCGTAATTCAATTTACCTCCCTGCAAAGGGATATGGTATGCTAAAATTAAACTAGCCTGATCAATTCCGGTCCGACTTTCACTAACTTGTCGATTATACTCCTCTAGTTTAGGCTCGTTTATTTCCGAAGAGGATTTATCAAAATTCTTTTCACAAAAATTACATAATTTTTTAAAATCACAATCTCCTGCAGCACAAAGAAAAATATTATTCGAACTGTACATCTCCTTAAATTTAGAAACCATTTTTGCCCTATCGATCGCCATTAAAGTCTTTTCATCTCCAATCAAATTTAATCCCGCATCCCCTTTTAACATTAAACTAGGGATTTTGTCGTAAACATAAATTTGAGGAGTGTCCTTACGCATTTTAATTTCTTCTAAAATTACTTTTCTTTCCTTATTAAGTTCGGTTTCATCAAATTTAGAATTTTTAATCATATCGCTTAGTACATCAAGTGCAATATTAAGGTGCTTAGAAGGAATCTTACACCAATAAGCAGTAGCTTCTTCGTCAGTAAATCCGTTTAGTATTCCCCCATTTTTTTCTATCTCTTCTGAAATTTGTTTAGAGCTTCTTTTTGTAGTACCTTTATATAACATATGTTCAATAAAATGACTTATCCCTTTTTCAGCAGAAGTTTCATTAATTCCGCCCGCCCTTATTCCGAAACCAATACTAATAACTCCGGTCCCCTTTCTTTGTTCAAGGAGCACAGTGATTCCATTTTTCAAAACTTTTCGCAAGAATTTAGGTTTCACCATAATTATATTGAGAGAAATCTATTTAAATAACTTCTTCCTATAATAAAACATAAAAGGAGGTAACAAAAATGGACACACTTACAAAAGTAGCAATAGTTTTAGCTAATATCGGAGCACTCAATTGGGGACTTGCAGTTTTCAATTTGAATCTTGTAACTCTATTATTAGGAGCTTGGCCAGTTGTCGTAAAAATAGTTTACGCACTAGTCGGTATTTCGGGAATTTATTGCTTAGCTAAATTAATTATGAATAAATAATTAAGAATAAATTATTTTTATTTTTTAAATAGCCGCGAATTTTTATTT